>NZ_JBARGP010000619.1:0-6081 GCF_049798375.1 Bradyrhizobium sp. | reverse complement strand
GCGTTTGGCGCGAGGCGCATCGCGCCCATCTGGTCCGCGAAAAGGCGTTCATGCGCGAGCGCGACGCCCTGGCCGCCGCGAGGCGCGCCCTGCCCTGGTTGAGGATCGAGAAATCCTATTTGTTCGAGACGCCGGAGGGGCCCAAGGCGCTGGGCGAGCTGTTCGCAGGCCGCAGCCAGCTCATCGTTTACCATTTCATGATGGCGCCGGGAGACGATCATCGTTGCACGGGCTGCGCATTCCTGTGCGACCACATTGACGGGGCCAACCTCCATCTCAAACACCATGACGTCAGCCTGGTCGTGGTCTCGCGCGCGCCGCTCGGCGAAATCACGCCGTTCAAGCAGCGCATGGGCTGGACGTTCGACTGGGTGTCCTCAGGGCAAAGCGACTTCAATTTCGATTTCGAGGTGTCGTTCTCGGACGAGCAGATCGCAGCCGGCACGGCGACCTACAATTTTGCCCCGATGACCGGCGGCTCGCGCGAGCTACCGGGCGCCAGCGTCTTCATCAAGGATGAAGACGGCAACATCTTCCACACCTTTCAGGTGCGCTCCCGCGGCGGCGATCCCCTGATCGGCGCCTATCACTATCTCGACCTCACGCCCAAGGGGCGCAATGAGACCGGCCGCGGCAATCTCGGCGACTGGGTGCGGCTGCACGACGCGTATGATCGAGCCACGCCGGATGCCTGCCACTGCGGAAGTTCATCATGAGTCCGGCGAGGCATCGAAGCCGGCGCTGAGGCAATGCCGCAAGATCAGCGGCGGATCACTGCACGCTGGTCTGCTGCACGATGGCCGGGCGCGCGCTCGCGGCCTGGACGCGATAACGCGACAGATGATCGTCGAAGGACGACAGCGCGCAGAGCGCGAGGCTCGCCCACACCGCGGCGCTGAAATACAGCGACATCCATGCGATCTCGTCCTTCCAGTGATCGAACTCGTGGGTGACGGTCCAGCGCGTGGCGGTGTCGCGCAACCCTTCAAGCGGACGCAAATAGCGGCTGCCGTCGAGCAGCCCAGCCCGCCACCGGTTCAGATACATCGGCACGTCGACCACGACCAGGAAGGCGAGATAGCCGGCGATGCCGATGATGCCTGCGACCAACAGCCAGAACACCGCGCCTTCGAACTCCGGCAGCAGCCGGCCGAGACCGATCCCGATCACGAAGAACGTTACGGCCCACAGCGAATTCTCGATCGCGTTGAACAGGAAGTTGGTGGTCAGCACCGCATACCAGGAGCAGATCTCTGCGATCACGATCAGTGGCAGGATCACGCGCGCCGCGTTCACAGCGGTCTCGGCGCCGGCAATCTGCCCGAGCTGATCGAGGATGATCGCCCATTGCGCGGCAAAGCACAGCTCGGCGATGGTGGCGACCGTGCGCCCCACGAGCACGCTCGACAGGAAGCTGTCGTAGAGGCAGATGCGCTGCACGTCGGCGCGCGGCAGCACCGAACGAAAGGCGCAGCCGAACACATAGGCCGCGCAGAGCGCCAGCATCGCGCTGGTCTGCGAGGTGGCGCCGACAGGCTCCGGCGCACGCGCGTGAAGCTGCTGGTACAGCAGGAACCAGAACGCGATGTTGGCCGCGCTGACCAGCGTCAGCAGCCGCCACCATAACGCCACCGGATTCGACAGCGCCTGCTGTTGCACCTTCATCAGCTCTCTCCCGAATTCATCAAACTGCGATGCGACTGTAATCGTTGCGTCATTCAAACGTCACGACAAAACGCCGTGTGCGCCCGATTCCGCCGTTTCGGGACGCGCCGGCACAGCGTGACCTTGCGCACGGAAGACGCGAGCCGGGCCTGTCACGATGCACCCACTGATCCAAACCATAGGAGGAGATCATGGGTTTTTGGGATTCAATCGAAGATGCTGCCAGCTCTGTCGTCGACGGTGTCGAGAACGTAGCCAAGGACGTGGGTAATGCGGCGGAGGGCGCGGGCTCGGCTTTGCTCGGCGCGGCGGAAGGTGTCGCGAGCAACGTCGCCGGCGCCGTCGGCTCGGTGGTGCACGGCGTCGAATCACTCGGCGGTGAGGCCATCCACACCGTGGGCGGCGTGCTCGGCGCCCTCGGCGACGCGGCCGGTTCGATCGTTGGAGGCGCCATCCATATCGGCGGCGACATCGCCTCCACGGTCGGCCATGTCGGCGGCGATCTGTGGAACACCGGCAGCCATGTGCTGGGCGATCTCGGCAAGGGCGTCGGCGATCTCGTGCACGGCAATCTCAGCGGGGCGCTCGGCGACGTGACCCATGCCGGCAGCGACCTGCTGGACGGCGGGCTCAAGGTGGTCGGTGATGTCGGCAACGGCGCGATCAACATCGTCGGCGACGCCGCACAGACCGCGCTCGGGGTCGGACATGCCGGGTTGGAGGCGGCCGGATCGATCGCGCAGGGCGCGCTCGACATGGGCGGGACCATTATCGGGACCGCGGCCGATGTCGGCCAGGATGCGCTCGGCATGGCCGGCGCGATCGTGAAGGGCGGCTTCGAGGCTGGCGCCTCGCTCGCCAATGGTGCGATCGGCGCCGCGGCGGACACCGCCGGGATCGGCGGCCACCTGATCGGGGGGCCGATCGGCGAGATCATCACCGACGGCGCTCACGCCTTGGGTGGGGCGGCGCAGGCGGTGGTCGGCACCGTCGGCCAGTGGGGCGGCGAGGGTGTCGGCGGCCTGCTCGATGTCGCAGGCGACATGGTCCACACGGTCGGACACGGCGCGGCCAACATCTCGACCGACCTCGGCACGCTCGCGAACGATGTCGGCCACGGCAACTGGAACTCCGTGCTGCAAGATGTCGCGAACCTCGCTCATGACGGCGTCAGCGGCGACGGCCTCACCTTCAAGCCCGACGCGGTGGCGCACGCCGGGTCCGGCGGCGGCAACTTCTGGGAGAGTATCCCGACACACGGCGTGAGCGGTGTTCAGGTCCATGGCGTCGACAGCGGCGCATTGGGCCACGGCACCGAGGGCGTGGTGGCAAGCAGCCTGCGCCAACCGCTCCATCTCGAGGGCATGCAGACCGACACGCACGGCGCGCATGGCGAGACCGGCGGCCTGATGACGAGTGTCTACGCTCCTAACGGCGAGCATCACTTCGGGCTCGACAACGGCCACATGGGCCATGGCCCGGTGGAGTTCGGCGGTCACGAGCAGGGCAGCTTCGGCCACATGGAGCCGCTCACCGCGACCGACCACGGCCCGATCACGCCGCCGACGCACGACTTCCAGCCGGTCGACTACAGCCACGCGGTCGCGCAGACCGAGGTGCACCACTTCGCGATGCACGGCTAAGTCAGGAGGCTATCGTCCGGCGCCACGCTCCCGCCCTCGGCGCCGGCGACACCAGCCAGACCTCGCCGCCAACGCGAAGCAAGAGCCCGGACTCTCGGCAGGCCCTGCGAGAGTCCGGGCTCAGCGTTGAGCTGCGGATGTGAGCGAGATAGCTATTGTCGTCATTGCGAGCGCAGCGAAGCAATCCAGAGCCAAGAAGGAAGTCTGGATTACTTCGTCGCCTCGCTCCTCGCAATGACGATAATCAAATCACGGCGCCAGATAGCGCACCAGATCGGGACTGTTGCGCACGTCAGCCGCGGCGCCTTGCAATGCGACGCGGCCGCGATCGAGAACGTAGGCGTAGTCGGCGACGCGCAGCGCCAAGTCGAGATGCTGCTCGACCACGATGACGGCGATCTCCTTGGCGAGTTCGATCAGCCGCTCGGTGATCTCTTCGATGACGCCGATCCAGACGCCCTCGGTCGGTTCATCCAACAGCAGCAATTTGGGTTCCCCGAGCATGGCGCGGCCGATCGCCAGCATCTTGCGCTCGCCGCCCGACAAGGTGCCGGCCGGCTGGTCCAGCCGCTCCGCCAGTTTGGGGAAGATCGCCAGCACGCGGTCGACCGCGGCGGCGGTCTTGTTGTTGAGCGAGCCGACCGCGAGATTGTCGCGCACCGACAGCCGCGCGAACACCGAATGCTCCTGCGGCACGTAGCCGATGCCGGCGCGGACGCGTTGCTCGGTCGGCGTGCGGCCGATATCGCGGCCATCGAGCGCGATATCGCCCTTCCATGCCGGCAGCTCGCCGATGATGGTCTTCATCAAGGTGGTCTTGCCGGCGCCGTTGCGGCCGAGCACGGCGACGCCGCCGCGCCAGGGAACGCCGACCGTGACGTCGAACAGTACCTGGCTGCGGTTGTAGCCGGTGTCGAGATGGCGGATGTCGAGAAAGGTTTGCTCAGGCACGGCGTAAATAGATCTCCTGCACGCTCTTACTCGCCTGGATCTCGGCCACCGTGCCGGTCGCCAGCACCTTGCCCTGGTCCAGCACCGTCAGCCGATCGCAGATGTCGCGGATGAAATCGAGGTCGTGCTCGACAATGACGAGCGAGCAATGTTGTTTGATCGGCGCCAGCAACTCGCCGGTAACGCGCCGCTCTTCCAGGCTCATGCCGCCGGTCGGCTCGTCGAGCAGCAACAGCCGCGGCTTTGAGGCCAGCGCCATCGCGATCTCCAGCCACTGCTGCTGGCCATGCGACAATGCGGAGGCCGGATCGCGCGCGCGGTCGGCCAGCCGGAACTGCTGCAGCATGGTCATGACCTGATCGTGCAGCGCGCGGCGGGTGCGCGACAACACGAGATCGAGCAGCGAGGCTTGGGCCTGAAGCGCCAGGAGAATGTTGTCGTAGAGCGAGAGCGCCGGCAGCACGCTGGTGATCTGGAATTTCAGGCTCATGCCGGCGCGGGCGCGCTCGGCCGGCGACAGCGCGGTGATGTCAGCGCCGGCGAAGCTCACGCTGCCTTCCGTCGGCGTCTCGGCACCGGCGACGCATTTCATCAAAGTGCTCTTGCCGGAGCCGTTCGGCCCGATCAGGCCGTGGAATTCGTTCTCGGCGACGGACAGTGCCGCGCCGCCGAGCGCGGTGAGCTTGCCGAACACCTTGACGACGCCGGTTGCCTCAAGAAGCGCCATGGTCGCCCTTCTGCGGCCCGATGCCGAAACGGCCGACGCGTTCGCGCTCCGAGAGCACAAAGGAGATCAGCCCGAGCGGGCGGAACATGATGACGAACAGCAGCAGCACGCCGAGGATGATCGGCCAGATCTCGCGGTAATTGTCCGACAGCCAGAACGAGACGCCCTCGATGATCACGGTGCCGATCACGGCGCCGATCAAGGTGCCGGAGCCGCCGAACAGCACATAGAGCACGACCTGGGTCGAGATCACCACGCCGACCATGTTGGGCCAGACGAAGCCTTCGTGGAACGCGTAAAGGCTGCCGGCGAGGCCGGCAATGGCGCCGCCGATCGCAAACACGATCGCTTTCAGATGCTGCGTCTTATAGCCGAAGAAGGCGATGCGGGTCTCGTTCTCGCGCAGGCCCGCCAGCGCCAGACCGAATTGCGAGCGCACCAGGAAACGGCAGAGCAGATAGACCACCACCAAGAGCGCCAGTGCGAAATAATAGAAGACCGGTCCCTCGTCGAGTTCATAAGAGCCGAGCGTCATCGACGGGATCGAGGGGATGCCGTTCTGGCCGCCGAGATAGTACCAGCCGCGCGCGAGGCGGTCGGCGGCGTAGGAGCCGGTGAGCGTGCCCAGTGCGACGAAGATCATGCTGGTCGGATGGCGGCCGAGCAACAGGAAGCCGCCGAGCAGCAACGCAAACGCGAACCCGATCAGCACGCCGACCGGCAACACGATCAGCAGATTCGAGATGTTGAGGTCGCGACCGAGCAGCGCCACGCCGTAGCCGGCAGCGCCGAAGAACAGCGCCTGGCCGAAGCTCATGATGCCGGCATAGCCCCAGACCAGGTCGAAGGAGAGCGCGAACAACGCCAGGATCGCGACGCGAGTGGCAAACACGGTGAGATAGTCGGGCAGCACCATCGGCAGCGCCAGGGCGACCACCAGCACCACGGCTTCCACGATCGGCAGCGCGTTCCACCGCGCGGTCGTCTGTCCCGTTGCCGGCGCAAGGCCGGCCACTTCCGTTTCAGCCATCCGCCCGACGGCTCCTCTGTTCGGCTGCAGCAAGACGCGCACACATGTGCCTGCGAGGTCGCGGA
>NZ_JBARGP010000618.1:0-1782 GCF_049798375.1 Bradyrhizobium sp. | reverse complement strand
GCTCGAGCTTGCGGTCGAGAAGAGCGCGCCCTTCATCGTCTTCGCGGCCTCCGGCGGCGCCCGCATGCAGGAGGGCATCTTGTCGCTGATGCAGATGCCGCGCACCACGGTCGCGATCCAGATGCTGCGCGAAGCGCGCAAACCCTACATCGTGGTGCTGACCAATCCGACTACGGGCGGCGTCACGGCCTCCTACGCCATGCTGGGCGATGTCCACATCGCCGAGCCGGGCGCGCTGATCGGCTTTGCCGGCGCCCGCGTGATCGAGCAGACCATCCGCGAGAAGCTGCCGGAGGGTTTCCAGCGCGCCGAATATCTGCGCGATCACGGCATGGTCGACATGGTCGTGCACCGTCACGATTTGCGCCCGACCTTGGCGCGGCTCTGCCGCATCCTGACCAAGCAGGCCGCAGTCGAGCCCGTCAAGACAGCAGCGCCGCAATTGTCGCCGCCGCCAACGCAGGCGGTTGCCAGCACCGACGCGCCCTCGGTCGCGCCGTCTGCGTGAACGCTCTCGCGCCCCGTCCCCGATCGCCGCTTGACGAGCTAATCGCGCGGCTTTCCGCGCTGCATGCGGGCAAGATCGAGCTGGGGCTGGAGCGGATGCATCGGCTGCTGGCGCAGCTCGATCACCCCGAGCGCAAGCTGCCGCCGGTGATCCATGTCGCCGGCACCAACGGCAAGGGCTCCACGGTCGCCTATCTCAGGGCCATGCTCGAGGCGGCGGGCCTGCGCGTCCACGTCTTCACCTCGCCCTGGCTGGTGCGGATCAACGAGAGCTATCGGCTCGGCAAGGTCGGCGGCGGCACGTTCGTCGACGACGACGAACTGTTCGACGTGCTGACGCGGTGTGAGCAGGTCAATGCCGGCGGCGCGATCACCTTCTTCGAGATCAAGACCATCGCCGCGTTTGATTTGTTCGCGCGGCATCCGGCCGATGTGGTGTTGCTCGAGGTGGGGCTCGGCGGCCGACTCGATTCAACCAATGTGGTCGATCAGCCCGTGGCGTGCGTGCTGACGTCTATTAGCATGGACCACATGGATTTCCTCGGAAGCTCGCTTGCATCGATCGCCGCAGAGAAGGCGGGCATCATCAAACGGGGCGTGCCGGTGATCTCTGCCGAGCAGGAGCCGGATGCCATGGCGGTGATCGAGCAGCAGGCCAAGCGCATGCGCGCGCCACTCTTCGCGTCGGGCGAGAGCTGGCATGTCAATGTCGAGCGCGGTCGGCTGGTCTATCAGGACGACCGCGGGCTCCTGGATCTTCCCGCACCCAAACTGTTCGGCCGGCATCAGTTCAGCAATGCCGGGCTTGCGATCGCGACCCTGCGCGCCGTCGGCAATTTCAAGCTTGCGGCAGGCACGTTCGAGGCCGGCATCGTCAGCGCGGAATGGCCGGCGCGGATGCAGCGGCTGTCGGCCGGTGCGCTGACCGCGCTCGGGCCCGATGGATGCGAGCTCTGGCTTGACGGCGGCCACAATGCCGATGGAGGCCGCGTTATCGCCGCAGCGCTCGGCGATCTCGAGGAGCGGGTGTCGCGTCCGCTGGTCGTCATCGTCGGTATGATGGCAAACAAGGACGCGGTGGCGTTCCTTGGCAACTTCGCCGGATTGACGCGCCATATCATCGTGGTGCCGATCCTCGATCAGAATGCGATGGCACCGGGCGATCTCGCCAATGCGGCGCGGACGCTCGGCATGCGCGCCGAGATTGCCGAGGGTGTCGAGGCTGCGCTGTGCGGCATCGCCGGTCTCGCTTATGAAGTGCCGCCGCGCATCCTG
>NZ_JBARGP010000617.1:0-3575 GCF_049798375.1 Bradyrhizobium sp. | reverse complement strand
CTCGGCGCACTCGGCCATATAGCTGAACAGGTTGGCGAACATCATCTCCAGCACCTCTCGGCCACGCGGCAGAAACGCGATCGCATTGCCGTCCCGCACCAGCAATTGCAGTGCTTCGGCGTCGCGCAGCAGCATCAGCACATGCTTGCGCGAGACCGAAAACCTGGTCGCCAGCGCTTTGATCGACAGCGGCACCGGCCTGAACGGCGGAAACGTATCGTCGTCACGGCCCGCGAGAGCGAGGCTGTAGAGGATCATCATGCCGGCGTTGCGCTCGGCGATCTGCTCGAGGTCCGGTGCGGCATCCAGAACGCGCATCCCACCGACGAAGCGTCGGCCGAGCTCACGCACGAACGGCTTGATGAAGAGCGGATCGTGCAACGCCACGGGATAGGCTGCGGCCTGCGGAATCGCCGCACTCATCGCCGTGAAATGCACGCTCCAGCGGATCCGGTGCAGTTCCAGCAATTTCTCCGTCGGAACCAGCAATCGCTGGCGCTTGTCGAGACTGGGAGCGGCTGCGAACAGGCCGCTTGCCCGCATCAAGGCCAACATGGCTTCGCAGCGCCCGCGGCTGCAGAGGCCGACCCGGACGCAGAGCTGCTTCATTGCGCCGACGGAAAGCCCGGACTGATCCGGATCATCATGGCCATAATGCAGATAAAGCGCCACATGCGTGAACAGCGCTCGCGCCCGATCGTTCATCAGCGCGTTGAGCAGCCGGTCGCTGCGATAGAGCTCGACCGCGCATTGCGCGGCCGCACGCATGGCTTGCGGGAAGCTGGGATGATCGCGCAGCCCCGCGATGGCTTCGGTGCCATCGTTGCCGTGCCTTGCATCGCTTCCATCCCGAAGCATGAGCTGCGTCCGCCCCCAAACGACCTTGCCTCACAGCATGGTATTTTACCGATGCCCGCGCGGTCCACAATTGCGACATGCTCGCGCATCCATCGTTCACGCGAGAGCAGTGCTCCTTCAATGGTTGATCCGGCAGCCGACGCCGCAGCCGGAACAGAACAATAGAACGGGTCAAAACATCCGCCGGCGGCCTCGTTGCGCCGCTCCCGACATGCTATCTGTCGGTTCATCACAACGAAAGCGACCACGTGCCCGACGCCATCGACCTTCTGAAGACCCGCCGCTCCGTCAAGCCACGAGACATGAGCGGCGCCGGCCCCGCACCCGCCGAGCTCGAGACCATCCTGACGATCGGCTCTCGCGTGCCTGATCACGGCAAGCTCGCGCCCTGGCGCTTCATCGTGTTCGAGGGCGACGGCCGCTCGCGCGCCGGCGAGGTGATCGCCAAGGTGTTCGCGCAGAAGAATCCGCAGGCGACGGAGGCCGAGCTCGAGGTCGAAAAAAAGCGTCTCACCGACGCGCCGCTGGTGATCGGCGTGGTCTCGTTCACCCGGCCGCATCCGAAGGTGCCGGCATTCGAGCAGGAGCTCTCGGCCGGCGCCAGCGCCATGAACATCGTCACGGCGGCCACCGCGCTCGGCTATGGCGCGGCCTGGCTCACCGGCTGGTTCTGCTTCGACCGCGACGTGCTCAGCGGCTTCGGCCTGAAGCCGGATGAGAAGCTCGCGGGGCTCATCCATATCGGCACGCCGAGCAAGCCGAACGAGGATCGGCCGCGCCCGAATTTGTCCGAGATCGTGACGCGGTTTTAGCTTCATCCTGCGCCGCAGGCTGACGTGACAAGGCCGTCTGGCCCGCGGTTATGTATCGCGGTCTGCGCCGATACCGCTGTCACCACGTGATCAACGGAGAGCGACGCAACCAGGTCTCCGTGCGCAGTTGGTCGAGGACGAAATTCGCGACGTCGTCCCGTGAGATGGTGCCGCCGTGGAAACCGGTGAGGTCTGTGAGCGTCCGGATTTTGCCGCGCCCGGGCTTGTCGTTCAGAACCGCGGGGCGAACCAGAACCCAGTCGAGCGCGCTGCTTCCGACAATGTCTTCCTGCCGGTTCTTGTCCGCGTACACGTTACGGAGGAGCAGCGGGAAGACCAATTTGTCGAACAGAAAGCCGCCGTGGCCGACACTGTCCCCGGCCCCCATCCCGGTGACGCAGACCAGCCGAGAGACCTGCTCGGCCTTCATGGCACTGACGAGCGCGCGCGTTGCGGTCGAGAGCAGCGTAACCTCGCGAAATGGGCTTGCCGGCGTGCCCAATGCACTGACGACGGCGTCCTGGCCGCTCAGGGCTTCGCGCAGCGCTTTTTCGTCACGGGCATCTCCCACGATGAGTTTCGCGCCCTTGAGATCGCGCGCCTTCTCCGGTGATCGCACCAGGGCTGTGACGTCGTAGCCGCGCGCCAACGCCTGGCTGACGATCAGGCGGCCGGTGCCGCCAGTGGCGCCGAGGACCAGGAGCTTCGCGCGTGTGGTTCGGACGTCATCCCGTTCGGGTGTGTTCATGAATGCCTCCTCGAGGAGCGGGACGCCCCTTTTGGGGCCGTCCCGTCGGTTGAAATCTTTGCCGGCGTGGGATGCTGCCGAGTTGTCAGGCCGAAGCCGCGGTCTCGGCGGCGAAGTCGCGATAGCTGCGCAAGGGGCGACCCAGCAGCGCGGTCAGGCGCGCGACGTCGCCGGCTTCAGGGATCATCCCTTCGCTGAGAAAGCGCTCGCTCATCAGCCGCATGTCGAACGCCATCCAGCTCGGCATGAACTTTCGCAAGTTCTGCTCGAAAGCGCCGGTGTCGTCGCCGCCATAGGCGATCGGGCGACCCAGCACCTCCGACCAGATCGCAGCGACCTCGGCACCCCGCAGCGCCTCCGGACCGACCAGATTGATCCGGTCGAGCGGCAGCGGCCCGGCCGCCTGCTCGCGGCGGATCAGCTCGATCGCCGCGATCTCGCCGATGTCGCGCGCGTCGATCATGGCGAGCCCCTTGCTGCCGATCGGCATCGGGTAGACGCCGTAGCCGAGCACGACGTCCTTGATCGTGAGATCGTTGTTGATGAAATAGGCCGGCCGCAGGATGGTGGCGTTGAAGCCCATCTGCTCGATCATCCGCTCGACGCCGAACTTGCCCGCGAAGTGCGGCACGTCGACGTAGCGGTCGCTGTGGATCACCGAGAGATAGACGACGCGCTCGACGCCGGCCTCGCGCGCCACATTGAGCGCGATCAGCGCTTGCGTGAATTCGTCGGGTACCACCGCGTTGAGCAGGAACAGGGTCGAGACGCCCGAGAACGCGCCGCGCAGTGAGTCGACGTCCAGCAGGTCGCCCTGCACGACGGTGACGCCGGCGGGGAAGCTGGCCTTGGCGGGATCGCGGACCAGTGCGCGCACATCGGCACCACGCTGCACAAGCTGTTCGATGACGTGACGGCCGACGGTGCCAGTGGCGCCGGTAACGAGGATGGTCATGGGAGCACTCCGGGTTGGGGTCAAAAGACACCCTGGAAATTAGCGATCCACATACGGCCCGATAGACGTTATATCTGGACAGACCGTCTCACTGGTGGAACATATGGATCTGCTTGCTCTCGCCGATTTCAACCTGGTCGCCCGGCACGGCGGCTTCGGACGCGCCGCGCGCGCCGCCGGGCGCCCAAAGGCGACCTTGTCC
>NZ_JBARGP010000616.1:0-19122 GCF_049798375.1 Bradyrhizobium sp. | reverse complement strand
ACATCGCGCTGACGCCGTCGACGACATTCGCGGTGGCCCCGGGCCACGCGCCGAACGCAGTACGGCTGGCGCTCGGCGCGCCGACCTTGGCGCAGCTGGAGACGGGGCTGCAGACGCTCGCCGGCATCCTCAAGGCGCGCGAAGAGGATTTTGATACGACCGAATAGCGCGCGGCGCTTACGGCCAGTCGGCGATGAAGCCCTTCGCCTTGTAGGGTTCGATCTTGTCCCATTCGTTGAGGACGCGGCGGCAGAACTCGGGATCGGTGTGCCAGCGCACGCGGGGCGTCGCAAAACCGTCCACGGTCACCAGCAGTTTCTCCACGTCGGGCCAGTGCCGCTGAAGCGTCATCGGGTAGCGCCGCGCGGTCCAGGTGTTGCCGAGACAGATCACGCTGTCGATATTGGCGAGCCCGAGCACGGCGTCGATCACCGGCAGCGAGAAGACCACGTTCTCGCCGGTGTTGGTGGCGCGGTGCTCTTCCAGGATAATATCGGCCGGAATGCCGCCCGCCACCATCATCTGCTTGATAACAGTGCATTCGGATTCATCCCCGCCCGGCGTGATGCCGCCGCTGACGATTGCGTGCTTGAAATAGGCGTCGCGCCAGAGCCGGCATGCGGTCTCGGCGCGCAGGGCCTCATCCACGCGGGTGCCGAACACGAACAACAGATCCGCGGGCCGCAGCGGCATCTCGATCAGATGCGTGGCGTTGATCGCGGCGATCTCAGCCGCATCAGGTATTCGTCGCGACCGATCCGGCATCGCCGCCTTGCGCTGTTGTCGAACGCGCAGCATCTCGCAATCCTGCTCGCTGCCGAAGTCACGTTTGATGACGTGACATTTCAGGCTTACGGCAGCAAGGCACGAGGAATATCGGCGAACGTGTAACTGCACGGCCGGTTACGGCGAATGAAGCCGCCGACCTGCCAGGTGAACAACCCGGCGAAGCCGATCAGGAACGCGACTCCGGCCCATTCGCCAACTGCGAGCGCGCGCACCAGCAGCCCCGCCATCGCGACAGCGAACAGGGCAGTCAACCCAAGGGCCGCACCATAGGTCTTGCGTCCGAGCCCACCGGTCAGCACGGCATTGCTGCCGGCGTCGCGGATGCGCGCATGCAATGCGACGATAAAATCGCGATACGTCTCGCTCTGCGCCGCCATCAGGGCTGCGGTCTGCCAGGAGGTCGAGAGCAGACTGAGACGGCTGCCGCTTTTGTTGCGCAGGTCGGCACGAAAGCGCTTCGCTTGCATCGACACCGGCCGATAGGACAGCTTGAGAGACACGATCTCGGCATAGGGCCAAGTGCCGGAGCGGCCGGCAATGTGCCAGACGAGGCCCGCATCGGTCAGCTCGAATCGGTGCGCGGCCCCGATCAGCGACGCCCTGTAGGCGTAGCTGATCACGTCCCGCCGTGCCGGTGCCGTTGCCTCGATGTGAATCTGCCGCTCTCCTGGCATGCCAGCGCCAACCACTGCTCTCCAAATATGCGATAGCTCGGCTGGCGACCGATTTCCACAACAGCTCGATTGCTGGGCGTCTTGATTTACTCACGCAACCACTCGGTACGTTTCCGATGCGCCGTACGGCAGCAGCAGCCTTGCGGCATGCAGGCGCCCTGTCCTACAAATGAGCGATGACTGAGACGCCTTATTTTCCGCGACCGCTGATTCTGGCCGGTGCCGTGGCCGCCGGCGTGCTGCTCGCGCTCGCCATGCACATGTTGGGAGCGCGGATCGGCCTCGATCTGGGCGGGCTTTGGCGCAACGATACCGGCACCTTCATGCCGGTCGGCTCCGCGCTGGCCTGGTGGTTGATCGCGACCGTTGGGTTCTCCGGCGGCTATTTCATCGCCGCCATCATGCACAGTGCGGTGTCGGGCCAGCTTCCGAAGCGGATGCAACGATTTCTGATCGTGGTCGGTGTGCTGCTGCTGGCCGGCACCGGGCAGGCGATCTCTGGACCGAGCCCGGTACCGTCGCTATCAGGCGCGCTCGCCGGTACGGCGGCGCTCTGTCTGGGCGCGCTGATGGCGTTCTGCGGCGCCAATTTCGCCCTGCGCAAGGCATGAGGCCATCACCCTGCGGCAGGCCGTTGCGCACGCAGACTGATCGCGGCAGCGGCCGCAACCATCACCACGGCCGAAATCACCAGCGATAGCCGCAGTCCGAAGATGAACGCACCTGACTGCGCGATCAGCGAGCCGAACAGCGCGACGCCGAGCACGCTGCCGGTCTGCCGCGTCGCATTGAGCACGCCGGCCGCAATGCCTGAGCGCGAGGCATCGACACTGCCGAGCAGGGTCGAAGTCAGCGGCGGCACCAACAGGCCGAGCCCGCTGGAGATCGCGATCAACTGCCCCCCGATTGCCCAGTACGACGTGCCCGGTGCGATGGTGAGCAGCGCCACGCAACCCAGCGCCGCCAGCACCGCGCCGGCCGCAATGGTGGCGCGCGCACCAATCCGCTCGGCCAGGCGCGGTGCGATCAGATTGACCGGAAACACCACGGCGAGCATCGGCACGAACGCCAATCCGGTCACGAATGCAGAGAGATGGTTGATCTCCTGGAAGTACAGGCTGAAGACGAAGATCAGGCCATAAACCGCGATGTTCACGAGCAGGCCGACCAGCGCGCACGCCGAGAACAGCCGATCTCCGAACAGGGACAGCGGCAGCATCGGCTGCCTCGCCTTCGCCTCCCCCAGCACGAACAGGATTCCGGCAACGATGGCGAGCGCAAAGCCCGTCAATACGAACGGGTCGGTCCAGCCGCGCGTGCCGCCTTCGATCAGGCTGGCCGCAAGTGCGCCGAGCGCCACAATTGCCGCCAACTGGCCTTGCAGATCGATCTCATGGCCCGCGTGCGCCGGCGTCTCCTGCGCATAGGTACGCGCCAGCCACAATCCGGCGAGCCCGATCGGCAGATTGACCAGGAAGATCGCACGCCAGCCGGTGAGCGCGATCAGGATGCCGCCGACGAACGGTCCGGCGGTCAACGCAAGACTGGCGCCTGCGGCCCAGATCGCCACCGCGCGGCCGCGCGCCTTCGGCTCCGGATAGGCATGGTTCAGCAGCGCCAGTGAATTCGGCACCAGGATCGCCGCGGCGAGCCCCTGGATGCCCCGCAAAGTGATCAGGCTCAGGGCGTTTGGCGCCGCCGCGCAGCCGACCGAGGCCGCGGTGAACAGCGCAAAGCCGCCCATGAACACGCGGCGGGCACCGATCCGGTCGCCGAGCGCGCCCGCGGTCAGGATCAAGGCCGCAAAGGCGATGGTGTAGGCGCTCACCACCCATTGCAGTTGGGAGACGCCGCCGCCAAGCGAGGCACGGATGCTCGGCAGCGCCGTGTTGACGATGGTGACGTCGAGCTGGACCACGCCATAGCCGAGGCTCATGGCCGCCAATGTCAGCGCGCCGGCAAGGCGCGTGCCGGTGTCGGATGTGTAGTCGACGGCCTCACTGGCCGGTCTTGCGATCGAGCTGTCGTTCATGCCGGACTCCTGTAGGAGGAACGGATGACGTCGTTCTACCCCCAGTGCTGGCAAGAATGCTTCGGTGTACGTCGAATAATGAAATCGGGGAACCGGCCGTGTTGTCCGGAATGATCGAGCAATCTTCGATCGGGCGAAAACGCCGCGCGATCGCCGCGCGGCGTTTTGCCTCAGGCAGATATTTTATCGTGATCAGCTGGCTGCGCGCAGATTGACCGAGCTCTCGGCAAGCGCAGTGAGCTTCTTGTCGGTCGCCTTCTCCTCGTCCAGGGTCTTCTGCAGGACGGCGGCGCAATCATTGCGGCCGAGCTGCTTGGCCCAGGCGATCAGGCTGCCGTAGCGGGTGATTTCGTAATGCTCGGCGGCTTGGCCGGCATTGATCAGCGCAGCGTCGAGCACCGCCTTGTCGGCCACCTCGCCGGCGACCTCGTCGGCTTCCTCGATGATGCCGTCGATCGCCGGGCAGTCGACCGCCTTGGCTTCGACACCATGCATCTTGAACACCTGCTCCAGCCGCTGCACATGCGTCTTGGTCTCGTCGAGATGGGTCAAGAAGCCCTGCTTCAGCTGCTTGTCGGTCGCCTTCTCGGCCATTTTCGGCAGTGCTTTGACGAGCTGGTTCTCGGCGTAATAGATATCCTGGAGCTGGTGGACGAACAGATCGTTCATCGTCTTGATGTCTTTGGTAAACAGTCCCATCGCGTTATCCTTTTTGTTGGGAACGTGGATGGACCCCCTCCCCGGCCCATGCGTGCCATGTTGACGTGGCTACGATCGGCTAACCAATGGCCGCAGCGGATGTTCCGAAGTGGGCCATGCGCTGAGCGCCCCGAGGTTCGGAACCCGTCCTGCAAGCGGGCGTTGGCCGAAGCCGATTAAGACTTATGTTAGGCGAATGGATATGTGTCTGGCGTGTGACAGGTGCCCATCGCTAAAGTCAAAGGTAGTGTTGTCAAGGACTGCACAAACGCCGCTTTTTGGCTTAAGGAACTGCCTCAATCGCGCCTGCCGCCGCTCACGCAATGGTTTCCGCCGATTTCCAAGTTTTAAAGCCGCCCCGCCGGGAGGATGAATGCAGCGACTGCTGACCGCGCTTGGGCGCGGTTTCAAGAAATGGATCGGCTGGAAGCGGTTTGGTGTCGCGGCAAGCATCGCGATCATCGCGTTTGCCATCACGACTCTCGTCAAGCGGCTCAAGGTCGATAGTGCCGGGAAGATCCTGACTGCGCTGAAGGATATTCCGCCATCTCATATCGCCTTGGCGGCGCTGTGCGTGGTCGGTGCGTTCTGCACGCTTACCTTCTACGATTTTTTCGCATTGCGAACGATTGGCAAGAAGCACATCCCATACCGGATCGCGGCGATGTCCGCGTTCACCAGTTATTCGATCGGTCACAATATCGGGGCCACCGTCTTCACCGGCGGCGCAATCCGTTTCCGGATCTATTCCGACTACGGCCTGAGTGCGATCGACGTCGCCAAGATCTGCTTTTTGTCCGGGCTGACCTTCTGGCTCGGCAACATCTTCGTCCTCGGCATCGGCATGGCGCTGCACCCGGGGGCGGCTTCCACCATGGACCAGCTCCCGGCCGCCGTGAACCAGCTCATCGCCATCGGCTTGATCGGCGCCATCCTGGCCTATCTCGGCTGGCTCGCGCTCGGCAAGAACCGGCGTCAGCTGGGCCAGAACGGCTGGAAGGTGGTGCTGCCCTCGATCCAGCTCACCTTCGTGCAGATCCTGATCGGCGTGGTCGATCTCGGCTTCTGTGCACTGGCGATGTACCTGTTGATGCCGTCAGACCCGCCGATCGATTTCCTGTCGCTCGCGGTGGTGTTCATCCTGTCGACCCTGCTCGGCTTCGCTAGCCATGCGCCCGGCAGCATCGGCGTGTTCGACGCCGCCATGCTGCTGGCGCTGCCGCAGTTCCCGCAAGAGAAGCTGATCGCCACTGTGCTGGTGTTCCGCGTGCTCTATTTCATCATCCCATTCGGAACGGCGATCTCGATCATGGGCGCCCGCGAGCTTTGGATGAACGTGGTGATGCCGTGGCAGCAGCGCCGGAAGCTCAACGGAACCTTTCATCAATCATCATCCGCCGCCCCGGCACCGGTCCCGCAGCGGGTGAAGCGGCAGTCGCAGGGATAAAGCAGCGGACGTGACGCAAGAGGCATGATCCTCTTATTTCCGCCCCAACTCTGACGTGAAACGTCGCGCCATGATCCGATTTCGCTTTCGATTCACGATTGCAGCGCTTGCGCTCGCCTGCACGCTGCAGATGTCTTCGCTGCATCCGGCGGCCGCGCAGTTCGGCGCCGGCGCGCCGATGCAGATCACCTGGGAGGTCCGCAACCGCTTCCGCCTGTTCCGCGAAGAGCGGGACTTCCAGCTTCATGTCGAGGCCGCCCGCGACCGCAGCATTCTCGCCGCCGAGCAGGGACTGGAGCTGCAGAGCGACGGCCGCGGCTGGGCCCGCAATGTCGTCAACCGCCTGTGCATCGACCTTGCCGGCCGCATCAACCAGCCCTGCACCCGGGATAACGTCAAGGAAAACTACCTGACGCCGATCGATCATCCGATCACCGTGCGGCTGTCGGGAGCGGTTCCAGTCGGCGCCACCTGCGCTTGGTCGTTTGACGACGGTGACGGTCCGCAATCGCAGACCTTCGACTGTGCCGAGCCGGTCAACCTGCGCGTGCGCTACGGCCGCCAGACCGTCGCCACCGTAGACGTCTCGTCCGGACCCGATGCGCCGCAGCGGCTGTCCACCGGCATCGAGGTGCGCGACGTCTTCATCGCCGGCCTCGGCGACAGCATCGCCTCCGGCGAGGGCAACCCGGACCGCGCGATCGCGCTGTCGGATGAAGGCTTCTGCTTTCGCTCTTATCTCGGCGGCACCGCCGGGCAATATTACCGGCCGAGCCGCGCCGGCTTCAAGGGCGGGCGCGCCTGCGAGGCGCCGGACACCTTGCAGAACTGGCAGCGCTACAGCGCGCTGTGGTTCAATGCCGCCTGCCATCGTTCGCTGTATTCCTACCAGACCCGCACCGCCCTGGCGCTCGCGGTGCGCTATCCGCACATGGCGGTCACCTATCTGCCGCTGGCCTGCACCGGGGCGACCATCGCCGACGGCCTGTTCGGCAGTCAGCGTGCACGCGAATGCACACCGGGCCGCTCGCTCTCGACCTGCCAGGGCGGCGTCAACGGCCAGCTCGGAGAGTTGCGCGAGGCGCTAACTGCGGCGAAGCGCCGGCAGCCCGATCGCAAGCTCGACCTCGTGCTGCTGTCGATCGGCGCCAACGACATCAACTTCTCCGGTCTCGTCTCCGATGTCATTGTCGACACGCCGACCGAGCGCACCTTGTTCAAGCGCTCAGGCCTGATCGGCTCGGTCGACGATTCCCGCAGCGAACTGATGCGCGACCTGCCGCAGGACTTTGCCAAGCTGCGCGAGGCGCTGAAGCCGCTGGTCGGCGACCTCTCCCACGTTATCTACACGTCCTACGGCAACCCAGCGCTGATGGCCGGCGGCACCCCCTGCCCGGGCGGCCGCGCCGGCTTCGACATCCATCCGTCCTTCAATGCCAATCCGCAGCGGCTCGCCAACGTCACTGCCTTTGTCGAGAACGAGTTCCTGCCGACGTTGTCGGCGCTGGCGCAATGCACGAGCGGCGTGCTGTGCCGCGATCCACGCACCGACCGCATGACATTCGTCGACGCGCATCAGGCGGCCTTCGCCAACCACGGCTTCTGCGCCCGCGCCGACACCGACCCGCCGTTCGACCGCGAATGCTTCTCGCCGAAGGGCGACAGCTTCAACCCCGATATCGTCAGTGCCGCGAACCAGCCGCTGCTGTGCGGCCGCAGCGCCGCGGAATACCGCGCCTACCTGCCGCGGGCCCGCTGGATCCGCGACGCCAATGACAGCTATTTCGCGGCCATGACCTATCCGCAGGGCCTGCCAGCCTCGATGCAGCCCTCCGACATTCACGACGCCACCTGGGGCGTGCTGTCGGCGGTCTATGGCGGCGCCGTGCACCCGACGGCGGAAGGCCATGCTGCGATGGCCGATGCTGCCTTCCCGGCCGCAGCGCAAGTGCTGAACCTCGATGCGCCGGAAGCCTCGATCAACGCCCAGCCGCTGCCGTTGCCCGCGGCGCCGGCGGCACCGCAGCAATAGACGGACTCCGCTCCTCAGCCTGCGAGCTTCCCAAGCCGTATTCCCAAGGCGTAGACTTGTTGCGCGCCAGCGCTCGATCGCCGGCAGCGCGACAAAGAAAACAACAAATCGTCCAGGGAGAAAACGGATGCTTCGGTTCAATGCCTGCCTGCCGCCGGTTGCCCACTCGATCGGCCTGTTGGCTACGGCCGCCGCGATCGCGTCTGCCATGCCCGCCGCCGCGCAATCGGGCGACCCGATCAAGATCGGCGTGATCGCCGAGGTGCAGTCGATCGCGGGCGCGGCGACGCCGGGCGGCGCGCAGATCGCCGCCGACGAAATCAACGCAAAGGGCGGCATCCTGGGCCGCAAGATCGAAATCGTCACTTACGACAACAAGAGTTCGTCGGCAGATTCGGTGCGCGCCTTCCAACGCGCGGTCAGCGAGGACAAGGTCTCCGCTGTGATCGCGAGCTACATCAGCGAGGTGGTGCTGGCGCTGGAGCCCTGGGCGTCGCGGCTGAAGATGCCGATGATCACGCCGGGCGCCGCGTCGAACGAGATCACCAAGGCGGTCCACAACGATTATGAGAAGAACAAATACACCTTCCACGGCTATCTCACTTCGGCCGCGCAGGCCCAGATCGTGTGCGATGCCGCCAAGGATCTCCTGGTCGACAATCTCAAGCTCAAGAGCGTCGCGATCATGAGCGAGGACGCGGCTTGGACCAAGCCGCTCGACGTCGGCTACGAATCCTGCTTTCCAAAGGCCGGCATGAACGTGGTCGATCATGTCCGCTTGTCGCCCGACACCACCGACTTCACGCCGATCTTCAACAACATCGAAGGCAAGAAGCCCGACGTGATCGTGACGGGCATCTCGCATGTCGGCGTGCAGCCGACGGTGCAATGGAAGAACCAGCAAGTGCCGGTCCCGATGTTCGGCATCAGCGCACAGGCGCTGAGCCCGACGTTCTGGAACGACACCAACGGCGCCGCCGACGGCGTGCCGTCGCTGGCGGTGGCCACGCCCGACGTTGCGGTGACGCCGAAGACAAAGCCGTTTGCGCAGGCCTTCAAGGCCAAGTTCGGCACCCCGCCGGCCTATACCGGCTACACGTCCTATGACGATGTCTACATCATCGCGGAGGCGATCCAGCGCGCCGGCTCGACCGATCCCGACAAGATGGTCGCGGAGATGGAGAAGACCAACTACGAAGGCACGATCGGCCGCATCCAGTTTTACGGCCGCGACGACGAGTTCACTCACGGCATCAAGTCGGGTCCCGGCACCGTCACCGGCCTCGTCTTCCAATGGCAGGAAGGCAAGCAGGTCACGGTGTGGCCGAAGGCAATTGCCGAAGGCAAGCTGAAGTTTCCAGACTTCGTGAAGCTGTCGCAATAGACCTCTGGTGCCGCGGGCTTCATGTCACGGCAACGAACAGACGCCATGATCCAATTTCCAAACTATAGTCGGTCATATGACCGCACCCGTCGCGCTGTGCGATTTTGGGGATATGACAGCGCGATCGAGACTTCATTTTTCATCGATGAAGGCGCATTGAAGCTAATCCAACCCGATGCTCATTCCGACGAAGCAGGTCTTCTGAACGCGTTCGATGCCAATCGTGACCTGATCTGCGCCGCCGCTGCCAAGCTGTACGTTCGCGGCGGCAGAGGTTCTTACGACCTCGTGGCGGCGAATTTCTAAAGCGGCTCTGAATTCAGCCTGAGAGACAGCGCTGCTCGACGAAATAGCCCTACCGCCAAAAAGGAGCCGCGGACGATCTCCGCGGCTCCTTTAATATGAACCTTCTGCAATACGAACTTTTCGGCGCGACCGCTTAGTAGCTGTCGGTTCCGATTCCGACGCTCACGCCGGGCGCTCTGATGCCGATACCGCCGCGGTCTTCATAATTCCGGTCTTCATAACCGCGGCGCTCGATATAACGCTCGCGCGGCGCGTAGTCGTAAGCATCGCGATGCTCCCGGATGATGACACGGCGTTCGCCACGCTGGTGCCAGCAGCGACCGTCCTCATTGCAGACCATGCGAACGTTCTGGATGTTGCTATCCCTGGCGGCCGATCCCGCGACAACCGACGCTCCGGTGGACAGCGGGGCCGCGGAAGCAGCGGTCATGAGAAGCGCACTTGCCGCAGATGCCAAAATGGTGATGGTAAATGTCTTCATTGCAGTTCTCCAAGACGTGATTTGTGTCAGCGAGCCAATAGGCTCGCGACGGAATGGTTCCGCAGGCCGCGTCAATGCCTCGTGTTTTTTGCTTCGTTGTCTGTGCCGACCTCGCCGTGCTGAGACCAAGTTTGCGGCGATGCTCTGACGGTGCGGCCAACGCCCGGCTGTCCCTGGGCCCTCTTTCCGAAAGGGCCATGTCAGACGAATAGCTCTGACGTTTTGCGCCGCGAGAACGAGAAGGCGCGTTTGAACGCTCTATAGCCGAGTCGGATGCTCTGTAGCATGCCGGCAGCCCAGCGTTATGCCCGGGCACCCACGCCGTCTTTCTTTGCCGCAAGACATGACGGCCGGGACGAGCCCGGCCATCACGGAGAGAGTTGCGAAACTGGCGCCTATATCAATCGGAACTAAACGACCCCGGATGCCCCGCTGCTACTTCTTCTTGCTCATGGCCGGCTTGGCTGCGGCCGCCGGCGCCTGTGCCGGCAGATATTTCGCGATGACGGCCGGATCGATCTGCGCCATCGCGCTGTCCGGCAGCCGGTTCCAGGTTTCGTCCTTACCCAGCAGCGAGAAGCCGATATAGCCGCGCAGGGTCAGTTCCTGACCATCGGGGCTGACTGTCATCTTGGCGCTGTAGATCTTGCCGTTGCGCGGATCGAGCACGTTGCCGTTCTCGTATTTCAGGCCGGTCCGCTTCATGTCGCGGATGAAGGAGATGCCGAGCCAGGGCGCGTTCTTGCGATCGTCGGTGCATTTGGCGCAGGTCGGATTCGGCGGATCGCCCGGCTTCGGGAACAGCTTCGCCATCACACCTTCGTAGACGCCGTTGTGATCCACGACGAGCACGTAGAGCACGGGCTCACCGTCCTCGATCTTCTGCCACAGGCCCGCAGCGGAGGGCTCCTCCGCCGCAGCCGGCCTGACGGCAAACGCAGCCGCGAGCACGAGCGCGGCGGCAACGAACTTGAGCGCGTGCGGCAACCGCAGTCGGGAAAACGCATTCAGCATCATCATGTCACCTTGACCAATTCACCGATCGGTTCGCCGCAGACTAAGGCCATTTCGAGGTGCGTTCCAGTGTCGACGGCCGGCACCGTTGCGACAGGCGTCGGCCCGAACATGCAGACACAATCCGCATCGGAACGCTAGCTGACGCCGAGCTTCTTCTGCAGGCTTGATGACGACGTGGTGTATTGGAACACCAGCCGCTTCTCCGGATAGACGTAGCGATGCGCCTTCTGCGCCATCAGCGCACCTTCATGAAAGCCGCACAGGATCAGCTTGATCTTGCCCGGATAGGTGTTGATGTCGCCGATCGCGAAGATGCCGGGCACGGAGGTTTCGAAGGCGGAGGTCTCGACCGGAACGAGATTGTGCTCCAGCGCGATCCCCCACTCCGCCACCGGACCGAGCTTCATGGTGAGACCGAAGAACGGCAGCATCATATCGCAGGCGATCATCTCGACCGCATTGTCATTGCCCTTGAGAATGGCTGCGGACAGCCGGCCATTGTCGCCCTCGAGCGTGGTGATTTGGCCGATGCGCAGGTCCATCTGGCCGGAGCTCACCAATGCGCGCATCTGCTCGACGCTGTGAGGCGCTGCGCGGAAATCATCGCGACGATGCACCAGCGTGACGCGCTTGGCGAGCGGATGCAAATTGAGCGTCCAGTCGAGCGCGGAATCGCCGCCGCCGACGATCACGATGTTCTTGTCGCGAAACTGCTCCATCTTACGCACGGCGTAAAACACCGAGCTGCCTTCATAGGCCTCGATGCCCGGCACCGGCGGACGCTTCGGCTGGAACGAGCCGCCGCCGGCCGCGATCACCACGACCTTGCATTCGAACACTTTGCCGGTATCGGTGGTGACGCGGAATGCGGGATCGCCGATCTTCTCGACCTTCTCGACCATCTCGCCGAAATGAAAGGTCGGACTGAACGGCTTGATCTGCTCCATCAGCGCCTCGGTGAGGCCATGGCCCGTCACCATCGGCACGCCGGGAATGTCGTAGATCGGCTTCTCAGGATAGAGCTCGGCGCACTGGCCGCCCGGCTTGTCGAGAATGTCGATGAGATGCACCTTGATGTCGAGCAGCCCCAGCTCGAAGACGGCGAACAGTCCGCAGGGGCCAGCGCCGATGATCAGCACGTCAGTCTTGATCGCTTCGCTCATGTCGCTTCTTTATTGGTTGGAGGCGCCCGTGGGCGTTGGAAGGATATGGTGACAAGAGATTGCGCCCGATCTGTCTAGCCAACACGGAAGCTTCGGGAAAGGCTTAAATGTCCTTCCCTGGCGTGCCGCAACTGACCATACCGCTCGCGAAGGACGAACGACATGACGGAGATCAATCGGTGAACGCGCCTGCCCTCAATGCCTCGACGCCACGCTTGGAGGACTTCCCCTACCGGCTCAGCGACAATGTGCGCTTCGGCGATCTCGATCCCAACCAGCACGTCAACAACGCGGTCTATGCGACCTATTTCGAGACCGGGCGCGTGACCCTGATGAAGGATCCGCAATACGGCTTGCTGCAGCCAGGGCTGGCCTGGATCATGGTGCGGCTCGACATGCATTTCCGCGCCGAGCTGCGCTGGCCGGGGACAATCGAGCTCGGGCTCGGAATCGTCAAGTTCGGCCGGACGTCCGTGACCTGCGATCAGGTCGTGTTCTCGGACCAGCGATGCGTCGCCTCGGCGCAGGCGACGATGGTGCTGATCAACGAGGAGACGCGCAAGCCGACGCCGCTGACGGCAGAGCTGGTCAAGGCCTTTCAGCCCTGGCTGCGGCGTGGCGTGGCGGTGACGCCACCAAATTTCAGTTGAGCGCGGGCAGACCGGCGCTCAAGCATGATCCGGAAAAGTGGAAACCGGTTTTCCTCGCGACAAACGCCAAGGGCGTTTGCGCGGAGATCATGCTCAAACAAGAGAGGAGATCAGCTCGAGATCAGGCCTGCCGCTCGGGCGTAGAGACGGTAAGCCCGTCGAGCTCGTCGGTGACCTTGATCTGGCAGGAGAGACGCGAATTCGGCCGCACATCATAGCCGAAATCGAGCATGTCCTCTTCCATCGGCGACGGCGGACCGACCTTCTCGCGCCAGGTCTCCTCGACATAGACATGGCAGGTGGCGCAGGCGCAGGCGCCGCCGCACTCGGCCTCGATGCCGGGGATGGCATTGCGAATCGCCGCTTCCATCACGGTCGCGCCGTTCTCGATCTCCACGGTGCGGGTTGCGCCGGTGTGGTCGACAAAGTTGATCTTGGCCATGTGTGCTCGTGCTGCGGAAGGAAGGGTTGGGGTGTCCTATAACGGCTCGCCCCGTTCCGCGCTAGTGCGGGCTGAAGCGTCCGTCAGGACGGCCCGAGCATGTCCTCGATCGCGCTCCGCGCTTCGGCCACCGCACAGCCGAGCTCGGCCAGTGCGCGGGTCGGATTGCCGGTGCGGATCGCAGTCTCCAGTGCCTGCGCGGCGTCGGCGACGTCGGCTGCGCCGATCGCCTGCGCCGATCCTTTTAGCGTGTGCGCGACCGCCGCGGCGTCGTCAGGCAGCGTGGTGAGCCGGGCGAACAGACGCGCCGACTGGGCTGCGAACATCGACAGCACCTCGCGCTCGAGCTCCGTGTCACCCAGCGTCATGCTGCGGAGCTGGTGGAGGCTGATAGGTCCGTCGTCGGGAACCAGCGGCGGCGAAGGCATCCAGTCGATCCATTGCAGGTCAGGCGACATGAGTCGGTCCAAATCAGTGCGCGCAGCGAGTCGCGTCCGCCGAGCCAAGCACGACAATGGTTAATGCATCCTTACCTAAATTTTGCCGTGGGGCAGCCTCGTTTCCGGCGCACCTACGCCCTAATCGTGAAGAAAAGCGGAACTAGCAGGACTTGTAATGCGTTACCGCTGGCCGCTGTTAACGATGATTAATAATCTCTTAATCGCGACCATTTCTTTCACCTCGCACAGCCAATAGAATGACGCCTGGATGGAGCGGGCTGGCCGGCGGTTGCCGCGCTTGGCGCCCGTGGAGGATGAATCCGGTTCCGAGCCTGCGAGGGGGCACACTCGTGCGCGGCTCACCGGATTGAAAAGACGAGGGCTCGAACTCACCATGGCGAACACCCCCAAGAAGGTCAAAGACCCGACTGAAGTCGCGCTGTCGGCCATTCAGGAGGCTTTGAACATCAGCGACGTGTCGGGGGCTGAGGGATCTCAGGGATCGATGCGTGGCGACGGGACGCCGCCGAGCATGCCGACCGGAACGCCGGGCTTTGGCGACAATTTCGAGCTGCGTCCGGGCCCAGCCTCGGAACGACCGGCGTTCGACGCAAACGATCCGCCGCCGCTCATCGCCCGCCGGCCGGCCGCCAATGATGACCGCGAGACCATCGGCCAGCTGCTCCAGGCCATCCAGAAGGGCCGTCCCTCGCGCCTGCTCCCCACGGTTTTTACCGTGGTGTGGGTCGTCGGCTGCGGCCTGCTCGCCCTCGGCTTCTGGTCGTCGCTGCAAAGTGTGATCGGTCAGAACGGCGGCATCCTGATTCTCGCTGGCCTTGCGGCTATCTTCTGTGCGCCGATCCTACTGTTCTACTTCCTTGCAAACTTTGCCTGGCAGGGTCAGGAGATGCGGCTGATCGCGCAATCGATGGCGCAGGTCGCGATCCGATTTTCCGAGCCGGAAGGCGCCGCTTCCGATTCGATGGTCACCGTGGGCCAGGCGATACGCCGCGAGGTCGCCGCGATGGGCGACGGCGTCGAGCGCGCGATCGCGCGCGCCGGCGAGCTCGAAGCGCTGGTGGCCAATGAGGTCTCCGCACTCGAACGCGCCTACAGCGACAACGAAGTCCGCATCCGCGCCCTGCTCCAGGACATCGCCCATCAGCGCGACAATTTGGTCGGCCAAGCCGAGCAGGTTCGCAGCGCCATCTCCGGCGTGCAGATCGACCTTCGCCACGATATCGCGCTGATCTCGGATGCGATCGCCTCGCGCGTCGACGAGGTCGCCAAGAGCATCACAGGTGCGCTTGAGGAGCGCGGCGCTCACATCACGAGTGCGCTGAGCAACGCCGGCGACAACATGATTCTGGCGCTGGGCGAGCGCGGCGGCGACCTGCTCGACCGGCTCGAGGAAGCCAGCGCAGAAACCACCCGCGCGGTGCTCGACGCTTCCGAGCGGCTGACCAGCAGCCTGAACTTCAAGACCGGCCACGTCCACGACGAGTTCGCCGATCTCTCGGACCGCGTCCACGAGTTGCTGAACGACCGCATCGACCGCATCACCGCAGAATTCGAGCAGCGCGCGGCCGGCATCGTCGACGGCATCTCGATGCGCACCGAGCAGGTGCATGATTCGCTGAAGACCTCCGGCGACTCGCTGTTGCTGGAGCTCGAGCTGCGCGGCGGCGATCTCGTGAGCAAGATCGACGACGCCAGCCAGCGGCTGTCCGGGCACATCCTCAGCAGCGGCGAGAAGGCAAGCGAATCGCTCGATGCCACCGTCAACTCCCTGGTCGCCAAGGTGGTGGGCCAGACCGAAACCGCGCACGACTCGCTGTCGCTGCAGATGAACGCCTTCGACGAGCTGGTGCGGAACCAGGGCACCGATCTTGTCGAGCGGTTCGCCCGCGATTCGTCGACGCTCGGCGCGCTGATCACCCGCCATATCACTGAATTCGACCGGACCGTGAAGACGTTCGGCGGCGAGATCGTGGAGCGCATGGGCCAGCGCACCCAGGAGATCGCCGACAGCCTCAAGACCTATGTCGACAATTTCGACGACAAGCTCAGCGTGAACGGCGGATCGATCACCGCCACGATGGATCAGCGCCTGTCGCAGTTCGAGACCACGATCGAGACGCGGATCACCAATCTCGATGCCGCCCTCGACACCAAGATGCGCTCGTTCGACGAAGCCGTCGACGGCCGGCTGAAGACGCTCGGCGACACCTTCGACACGCGCGCCCAGTTCGTGACCGCGACGATTGAGGGTCGGCTCGGCGCGCTGACCACGTCGATGACCGACGGTGCGGCGCAGGTGATCCAGTCGATCGATTCGCGCCTCACCGTGCTCACCTCCTCGCTGACCGACGGCGCCGCGCAGGCGATCCATTCGATCGACTCCCGCCTCACCGTGCTCACCACCTCGCTCCATGACGGCACAGCCGAGGCGCTGGAGGCGATCGATCAGCGCATCACCACCGTGTCGGAGACGATCAACGGCTCCAGCGTGCAGCTCACGGACGCCGTGACCGCCCGTTTCCAGGAGATCCACCACAGCATCGACACCAAGGTCGGCTCGGTCGCCACCGATATCGACCGCCGCGTCTCGCAGTTCGAGGACCTGCTCGGCTCGCGCGTCGAGGCCGTCGCGGGCCGCATCGAAAGCAGCGGACGCCAGGCCAGCGAAGACCTGATGAGCCGCGCGGAATTGCTGTCGGCCAGCATCCGCTCGCATGTCGAGGATGCCGAGCGCGCGCTGACCAACCTCGTGGTCAATACCAGCGAGACCATCCAGACCGGGGCCCGTTCCGCGCAGCAGGCCCTGCTCACGGTGTCGAGCGATGTCGGCACCCAGCTCACCACCGTCACGACCGACCTCAGCACGCAGCTCAAATCGACCTCCGCCGAGGTGGAGCGCGCGCTCACCACCGCCGGCGACGGCGCCGCCAGTTCGATCCTGGCAAGCGCACGCGAAGCCCAGACCACGCTGGTCACCAGCTCCGGCGATACGGTCAATCAGATCAAGTCGCTGTCGGCGGACGTCGAGCGCTCCCTTTCGGCTGCGGGCTCGGCGACCGCTGCGGCGATCATTGCCAGTGCGCGCGAGGTGCAGACCACGCTCGTCACGGCGTCTTCTGATGCCACCGACAAGGTCAAGGCACTCGCCGACGACTTGCAACGGTCGCTGTCGCTTGCCGGCACCACGACTGCCGAGGTCATCACCGCGAGCGCCCGCGAGGCGCAGGGCACGCTGCTGGCAGCGTCGAATGAAGCCGCTGGCCAGGTCAAGGCGCTTACTGCCGACGTGCAGCGCTCGCTGACGCTCGCCAGCACGGCCACGGCCGAGGCGATCACCGGCGGCGCCCGCGAGGCACAGACCGCGCTGATCAACTCGTCGTCGGAAGCGGCGAACCACGTGAAGTCGCTGGCAGTCGACATCGAGCGCACCTTGTCGGCGGCCGGCACCAACACCGCATCTTCGATCGTGAACAGCGCCCGCGACGCCCACGGAACCTTGACCGCGGCCTCCTCCGAAGCCGCCGACCATGTCAAGTCGCTGGCGGCAGACGTCGAGCGTGCGCTCTCCGCGGTCAGCGCCAACACGGCGACATCGATCGTCGGCAGCGCGCGGGAGGCGCAGAACACGTTGATCGCGGCGTCGTCCGAGACCGCCAACCACGTCAAGTCACTGGCAAGTGACGTCGAGCGCGCGCTCTCGTCCGTCGGCGCTGATACCGCCGCGGCGATCCTCAACAGCGCACGCCAAGCCCAGACCTCGCTGACCACGACGTCGACCGAAACCGCGGCCGCCATCGCCGGCAGCGCGCGGGAGGCCCAGACCGTCCTGACCGAGACATCGAGCGAGACCACGGCCGGGATCATTAGCCGAGCGCGCGAGGCGCAGAGCCTGCTGACGGCCGCATCGGGCGAAACGGTGGCTGCGATCATCGGCAGCGCGCGCGACGCCCAGACCATGCTGACGGCCGCCTCGGGCGAGACAGCCGGCCAGCTCAAGGCCATCACCGTCGAGATCGAACGTTCGATCAACGCGGTCGCCGCGAGCACCACGGACAATATCCAGACCAGCGCCCTCAACGCCCATAACGCGCTGGTCGCGGCCTCCAACGAGGTCTCGACCCGGGTGAAGTCGACCTCGACGGAGATCGAGCGCTCGGTGCTCGCCGCCGGCAATTCGTTCGGCTCGGCGATGACCGGCAAGACCGACGAGATCGTCACCTATGTGGCGCAGCAGGCCGACCGCCTGTCGCAGATCATCGACGGCAAGCGCGGCGCGCTGGTCGAGGCACTTGGCTCCAAGACCCAGCTCCTCTCGGTCGAGATCGAGCGCGCCACCTCGGACGCGCTCAAGACGATCGAAACCCGCGGCCAGGCGTTCTCCCAGGCGATGATCGGCAACAGCTCCGATGTTGCACGCACCATCACCTCGGCAGGCGAGATCGCGACCACTGCGATCAGCAAGTCGCTGAAAGAGCTGGAGACATCCTCGCGGGCGGCGATCGAGCAGTCGCGCCAGGTCTCGGTCGCGGCGGTGACCGAGATGCAGGAGACCAGCAAGATCCTGCGCACCGATACGGTCGCTCTGTTCGAGCGGCTGCGTGAAGGCAACATCCTGCTGCAGGAGGTGCTGACCGGCGCCCACGACAATCTGAACTCGCTCGAGCGGGCGCTGGTGACCCGCGTCGCCGACTTCGTGTCCGCGATGAACGACGTCACCTCGCGCAACGGCGCTGCGACGGAAGCACTGCAGGATCAGCTCGGCCTGTTCAACAGCAAGACCGCCGGTGCGCTCGAGAACCTCAATGGGCTGTCGACCCAGTTCGACGCCCATGGCAAGGCGCTGCTCGAGGCGGCCGCAGTGATCGACCAGAGCAACCGCGAGGCGACGGTCTCGATCGGCGAGCGCAAGACGACATTGGAATCGCTGGTCACGACCATCGATCTGCGTACCGCCGATCTCGACCAGCGGCTGTCGCGCTTCACCACTCTGCTCGACGAGTCGCTAGCGGCTGCCGAGGAACGCGCGCGCGACATCGCCCGCGTGGTGGCGGAGACCGCCGGCTCCGGCGCGACCGCGATCAGCCGTCAGTTCGAGGCGATCCGCGCCAACGCGGAGGAAGAGCGCAGGCTAACGGCTGCGTCCCTGCACGAGATCTATCAGCAGGGCACGCAGGAATCCGACGCGATGTTCAAACAGTCGGCCGAGCGGTTCGCGAACCTGGTCGGAAGCATGAAGCAGATGGCCGGCGAGATGCAGGCCGAGCTGGAGGCGACCCGCAACGAACTCCGGCGCGGCGTGCTGGAGATGCCGCAGGAGGCGGCCGAGAGCACCTCGCAGATGCGCAAGGTGATCGTCGACCAGATCGAAGCGCTTGCCGAGCTCAACCGCATCGTGGCTCAGCACGGCCGCGGGCTCGACGTGGTGGCAGCTGGCGCCACCCGGACCGCGACGACAACCGTGCGCCAGGAGGTCCGTCAGGATGTTCGCCAGGAGGAGCCGATCGCAGTGGCGGCCGGCGGGCGCAACGAGGCCCCCCGCATGCGC
>NZ_JBARGP010000615.1:0-3932 GCF_049798375.1 Bradyrhizobium sp. | reverse complement strand
GCCGGGATCGTCGCGATGCCGCGCTGAGAGATAGTCGCCGATCATCGTCGACAGTCCGCCCTCCTCGTCCTCGAGCTTGCGCCAGACCTGCTCGCGCCGTGCCAAAGCGTCGTCCAGCACCTGGCGGACCAGTTGTTCCTTGGAGTCGAAATGGACGTAGAACGCGCCGTTTGTCAGCCCGGCGTCCGCCATGATGCCGGCAAGCCCCGCCGCCGAGACGCCGCGCTCACGGAACTGGCGCGCGGCGACATCGAGAATGCGCTGCCGCGTCTCGTCCTTATGTCCCTTCTCATACCGCACCATCTGCCGCCTCCCGGTCTCCGCCGCTATTCTGCACCAGCCTCTATTGCATTACGATCATAATACTGCATTATGGTCGTAATGTAAATCAGGATGACGGGATATCTTTGATGGATACCGCCCAAGCCACGCTGCCACGCCCGGACGCCGGGCCACGCCTGGTCTCCTCGCCCGCGACCCCACCCGCGCAGACCAAAGCCGAGGCGACCCGCGCGGCCCTGCTGACCGGGCCGGTGCTGCCGACCGTGTTCCGGCTGGCGCTGCCGACCATGACCGTGCTGCTGGCGCAGACCGCGGTAAATATCGCGGAGGCCTATTATGTCGGCCTGCTCGGCACCGACGCGCTGGCCGGCGCTGCGATGGTGTTTCCGATCTTCATGCTGATGACGATGATGTCGAATGGCGGCATCGGCAGCGGCGTGTCCTCCTCGGTCGCCCGCGCCATCGGTGCGCAGCGCAAGGCGGATGCCGATGCCATCGTCTTCCATGGCGTCGTGCTCGCGGTGATCGGCGGCGCGCTGTTCACCGCCGTCACGGCCTTGCTGGGTCCGATGCTGTACCATGCGCTGGGCGGTCGTGACGGCGCGCTCGATGCCGCGGTGACCTATTCCATCACCTTGTTTGCCGGCGCGATCCCGGTATGGATCGTGAACTTACAGGCCGCGGCGCTGCGCGGCGCCGGCAATGTGCGCGTGCCCGCTATCGTCACGTTGATCGGCGCGATCGTGATGATTCCGCTGTCGCCGCTGTTGATCTTCGGCATCGGCCCGATTCCTGGGCTTGGCATCGGCGGCGCCGGCCTCGCCTTCGGCCTGTATTATTGCGGCGCGATGCTGGTGCTGTTGCGCTACATGGCCTCGGGCCGCACCAGTCTGCACATGCGGATCGTGCCGCTGCAGACCCGGCTGTTCGCGGACATCCTGAAGGTCGGCTTGCCGACCTCAGTCAATGCCGTGCTGGTGAACCTGACGGTGATCCTGGTGACGTCGGTGGCCGGCCGCTTCGGCACATCAGAGCTTGCCGCCTACGGCATCGCTTCGCGGCTCGACTACATCATGATCCCGATCCTGTTCGGCTTGTGCACGGCGACGCTGACCATGGTCGGCGTCAATGTCGGCGCCGGCCAGGGCGCGCGGGCGCGCACCATCGCCTGGGTCTCGGCGCTGACCGGCGCGGGGTTTGTCGGCAGCATCGGCTGCATCGTCGCAGCCTATCCGCCGCTGTGGCTCGACCTGTTCAGCCGCCAGCCGGACGTGCTGCGCGAAGGCGCGGTCTACCTGCGCTTCGTCGCGCCGGCCTACACCGCACTCGGCTTCGGCTTCGTGCTCGCCTTTGCTGCGCAAGGCGCCGGCCACGTACTGTGGCCCTTTATGGCCTCCGTGGTGCGCATCCTGCTCGCAGCCGGCGGCGGCATGCTGGTTGTCAGTTACTTCGGCGGCGGCATGGCCTCGCTCGCCGCCATGGTGACGGCCTCGCTGATCGCCTACGCCGCCGTGTGCAGCACCGTCATGCTGTCACGTCGTATCTGGCGCTTGCCGGCGAGGTGAGGCGCCGGACCTTTGACGAGATTGAATTGATCTAGCGCGGCGGTGACGGTTCACCTCTCCCATGGGAGAGGTCGGATTGCATCGCCAAATGCAATCCGGGTGAGGGGTTGCGATCTATCGAAGGACCAGCGCCCCCTCACCCGATCGCTTTGCGATCGACCTCTCCGCGCTGGGGAGAGGTGAACCGAGTTCGTGGCTACGAATTCCCGCGAACTACGGGCTTCCTAAGTCCCCTCATACGCCCGCCGCAGCCCGTCGATGTCGAGCTTGACCATTTTCATCATCGCAGCCATGGCACGCGAGGCGCCGGCGCGATCGGCGCCGCCGAGATATTTTGGCAGGGCATTGGGGACGATCTGCCAGGACACGCCGTAGCGATCCTTGAGCCAGCCGCACTGTTCGGGCGCACCGCCGTCGGCGCACAGCGCATCCCAGAGACGGTCGACTTCGGCCTGGTCGTCGCATCCGATCTTGAACGACACCGCGTGCGTATACTCGAACTTCATGCCGCCGTTCAGCGCCATGAAGCGCTGGCCGGCCAGCGTGAACTCCATCACCAGCACCGAGCCTGCCGGTCCCGACCGGCTGTCAGTCATGTTCCGCTGAACGGTCTCGATGCGGGAGTCCGGCAATAGCGATACATAGAAGTTCGCGGCCTCTTCGGCATTGCCGTTAAACCACAGGCAGGGGACGATCTTGGACATCTCGGGGCTTCCTCGTTGCTTCGATAGCCCGAGGACGAACGAGATAGCGCCGTTCCGACAGCGTGACGCAATTATTTTCGACAGTCTTTCCGGCGTCATTGCGAGGAGCCGAAGGCGACGAAGCAATCCAGCTTTTTCTTATAAGTCTGGATTGCTTCGCTTCGCTCGCAATGACAACTGACGGACCGTAGGGTGGACAAAGCGCAGCGTGCCCACCGCGTCGCGCACACTACCGCTCAATGGTGGGCACGGCGCTCCACCAACATCGCACGAGCGGAAACATCATCGACGCGCCTTTGCCCACCCTACGCATTCTGCGATGACGACAAACGTGCCTCACGTCGCGATCGGCGGCGGCATCTCCAGGAATGCCCGCGCAACGTGCCAGAACAATAGCCGGTTGGTCGCGAGCGTCACCGAATGCGCCGTGCCCGGCAGGATGACGAACTGGCGGTCGCCGTTCGGCAACTGGTTGAAGAATGCCTCGAGGTCAGGAACGGTGGCGATGCCGTCATATTCGCCGCGCACCAACAACACTGGCGCCAGCACCTTATCGGGATGCACCACCGGCAGGTTCGCCGTCATGTCGAGATAGGTGCCGGTCGGAATCTGGTCGCCGAACGGCATCTCGACGTCGGCCAGCGCCTCGACCGCTGCCGGATCGCTGGTGCCCGGCTTGTCGCGGGTCGCGATCGAGCGGATCATGTCGCGATCGCGCTTGCGCATGTTGTGGCTGCGATAATAGTCGAGCTGCTCGGCGCGCTTGGTCAGCGTCGGCGAGCCCTCGCCCTTGTAGGTGAAGGCCGCGAACACCAGCCGATCGATCCGATCGGGCGCCGCCATCGCATAGGCGCCGGCGCGCAGCGCGCCGGAGGACTCGCCGATGAAGTGAAACTTGGCTCGCCCGGTTTCGCGCGTCACCACGTCGATGCCGGCCTTCAAATCTTCCACGCCGCTGGCAATATCCGAATTGCCGTTGGTGCGCCCGGACTTGCCGTAGTTCTCGTGATCCATGGTCCAGCAGTCGAAGCCAAAGCGGGCGAACGCGTTCATCACCGAATATTCGCCCTTGCCCGGGACATTGAGATCGAACGCGCGCGAGGTGACCGAGGAACCATGCACGAAAAACACCACCGGCCGCGAGGGCTCGCCGGCTCGGGGCGCACTGAGCCGCTTGCGCCACATCCACAGCGGCACGTCGCCTTTCTTCGCCCAATATTCGCGGCTCCAGATGTCCTCGCTCGCGGCGGTTGCGGGCCGTGCAGCACTGATAGTTCCGACCGCCAGGCCAAGCCCGGCTGCTGCAATGATGGCACGGCGATCGGGCAAGTGCGCGATGTCCGTCATGGACGTTCCCCTCGTCTCTGATGAATTATGCGGC
>NZ_JBARGP010000614.1:0-1545 GCF_049798375.1 Bradyrhizobium sp. | reverse complement strand
CGGCACCCCGGTCGATATCACGCTGTCGGAGCTGGCGTTGGAAACGTTCTTTCCCGCAGATGACCTGACCGCGACGCGACTGAAGGAGATGGCAGCGCGGCTCTGAGGGCGCTTGTGCTCGCCCTTGCGGGGCTTATCTTGCCTGGAACCAAGCCTGCGAGGAACCGCCAAAGGAATCGTCATGAGCGCCCTGAAACCGCTGACCATCGATATCGTTTCCGACGTCGTCTGTCCCTGGTGCTACATCGGCAAGCACCGGATCGAGGAGGCGCTGAAGCAGGTCGCCGAGGTGCCGGTCGAGGTGCACTGGCGGCCGTTCTTCCTCAATCCCTGGGTGCCGCGCGAGGGCATCAGCCGCGACGACTATCTCACCACCAAGTTCGGCTCGGTCGAAGCCTATAAGGGCATTGCCGGCCGCGTCGTCGCAGCCGCGGCGGAAGAGGGCCTGAGCTACCGGCCCGAGCTGGTCGCGCGCCAGCCCAACACGATCGACTGCCATCGCCTGATCCATTGGGCCGAAGCGATCGGCAAGGCCGCGGAGATGAAGCAGCGGCTGATGGAATTGTATTTCCGCGACGGCGGCGATCTCACCGACATCAACGTGCTGGTGCAGGCGGCAGTCGATTGCGGGCTGGACGCCGAGGACGTGCGCCGCCGGCTCGCGACCGACGAGGATGTCGCCCTGGTCTCGGGAAACGCACAGGAAGCCGCCGACAAGGGCATCTCGGGCGTGCCGACCTATGTGTTTGCGCACAAATACGCGGTCTCCGGCGCGCAGGACCCGCAGATGCTGGCACGTGCGATCCGGCAGGTGTCGGCGGAGATCAACGCGCAGGCGGCGGAGTAACGTCGCTTAGCCTCTTCGAACGTTGCGCGCGGCGTGCACACCGCGGCGGGCGAGATCGAGGGCCGATCGCCGCGCACGCAGCGCCATATCGATGATGTCCACCATGGGATCGTGTCGATACAGCGGGATCAGCACGTCGCCGATCGTCAGGCGTCCACGCCAGATCGGATTGATCATCGTGTTGTCGGGGTCTGCGGTGGAATCCGCCGATGTGATGGCAGGGTCAGCGCAGAGGTGGCGGGTCAGGTCCAGCGAGAGCTGCACCCCCGGCGAATAGCTTGCGAACCGTTCGTCGATGCCGATCTTGAAGAAGAAGGCGCGACCCTGGTGACGCGGCACGATGCCGGCTGCGATCGCAGTCGCACCGGCGCGCAAGGTCACGATCTCGCATTGATTGGTTTCGGCAAGCGCCGTCGTGGCGCGGCGGATGAAGGCGGCGTCGCCGTCGTGCTGGATCAGCGCGGTGCCGCGGCGGCCTTTCCAGCCGCTGGCCTCGAGCGCGAGGAACGTCTCGAGCGCGGCTGCGACATCGCGCGGCCCGCGCGCCACCTGAAATTCGACTTGGCCGTGCTCGGCGAGATGGTTGCGCTGCCGCTGCAATCGCTTCAGCTTCCTGCCGCCGAGCGCATCGTGCAGCAGCGTGTCCCCGTCACGCGTCGCGTCGAGGCAGGCGCGCGCGTGGAATTGCAGCACGCGCA
>NZ_JBARGP010000613.1:0-5544 GCF_049798375.1 Bradyrhizobium sp. | reverse complement strand
GATCGGGCTGGCGGAGAATGACAAGCGCTACGGCAAGCAGGGCCCGTATTTGATCGATGCCGGCATCTCGTCGTCCTATCACATCGCGAAATTCTTCGGCGTGACCGACTGGATCCGGCAGCCCAAGCCGGTGGTGGAATCGCCGAGCGCCAGGCTGATCCCGCTGGTGTCCCCGATCTCCTCGGTGCTGCCGAGCCTCAGCCGAATCTTGCGGCCGAAAGCATCCGAGACCAAGGCAGCGGAGCCGGCGACGATCGAGCCGAAGCCTGCTGATTCCAAATCGGCCGAGCCGAAGCGCGAGACGCGGCGCGCGTCGGTCGACGTCGCCGCGGTGATCGACCGCGCCCTGCAGGCCGCAGGCCTTAAGAAATAACCACTGAAGGCGTAGCACGCCGCTTCGGAATCACATCTCGCCGGTGAGAAACGGATTGGTCATCCGCTCCTGGCCGAAGCTCGAGCCCGCGCCGTGGCCGCAGATGAAACCGACATCGTCGCCGAGCGGCAGCAGCTTGTCCTTGATCGAGGCGATCAGCGTGGCATGGCTGCCGCCGGGCAGGTCGGTGCGGCCGACCGAGCCGTTGAACAGGACGTCGCCGACATGGGCGAAGCGCATCTCCTTGTTGAAGAACACCACGCTGCCCGGCGAGTGACCGGGGCAGTGAAAGATGTCGAAGCTGAGCTCGCCGATCTCGACCCGGTCGCCTTCATCGAGCCAGCGATCCGGCGCGAAATTGCGTACGCCGGTGAGGCCGAACCGCGCGCCGCTCTCGACCACGTTGTCCAGCAGGAATTTGTCGGCGAGATGCGGGCCCTCGATCGGCACGCCGAGCGCCTCGCGCAGCTCGGCCGCACCGCCGACGTGATCGATATGGCCGTGCGTGAGCCAGATCTTCTCGACCGTGACGCCGGACTTGGCAATGGCGTCGGCAATGACCGGCACGTCGCCGCCGGGGTCGAACACCACCGCCTTCCTGGTGGCCTCGCACCACAGGATGGTGCAGTTCTGCTCGAATGGCGTCACCGGCACGATGATCGCGCCGGCCTTCGGCTTGGTGTCGTCTCGTTGGGTCATGCAGTCAAGCATGCCGATTTTCGCGCCTGCGCCAAGTAAAAAAGCGGGGTGATGCTGGCGCTGCAGGGCGTTGCGATGAAAAATGCCTCTGAACTTGCGGCCGGTTCCGGCGTTGGACGGCGGAACGTTCTCGAGCAGGATAGTCGTTCCGATGAATACGAGCGAAAGCTGGTGGCGCGACGGCATCTTCTATCAGATCTATCCGCGCTCGTTCCAGGACAGCGATGGCGACGGGGTCGGCGACCTCACCGGCATCCTGCACCGGCTGCCTTATCTGCTGACGCTCGGCGTCGACGCGATCTGGCTGTCGCCGATCTTCGCCTCGCCGATGGCCGATTTCGGCTACGACATCTCCGACTACACCGGTATCGATCCGCTGTTCGGGACGATGGAGGATTTCGACGCGCTGGTGAAAGCCGCGCATGGCAGCGGGCTCAAACTGATTCTTGACCTCGTGCCCAACCACACCTCCGACCAGCATCCGTGGTTTCTGGAGGCGAAGCGCTCGCGCACCGATCCGAAGCGCGACTGGTACATCTGGCGCGATGGCAGGCCGGATGGCGGCCCGCCCAACAACTGGCTGTCCGAGTTCGGTGGCAGCGCCTGGCAGTATGACGAGACATCAGGCCAGTACTACTACCACGCCTTCCTGGCGCAGCAGCCGGACCTGAACTGGCGCAATCCGGCGGTGCGTGCCGCCATGTACGACCTGATGCGGTTCTGGCTGCGCAAGGGCGTCAACGGCTTCCGCGTCGACGTGCTCTGGCACCTGGTCAAGGACGCCCAGTTTCGCGACAACCCGCCCAACCCCGGCTACATCGAGGGACGCCCGCCGAACGAGCGCGTGCTGACGCGCTATTCGGCTGACCAGCCCGAAGTGCACGAGGTGGTGGCGGAGATGCGGCGCGTGATGGATGAGTTCGGCGACCGCGTGCTGATCGGCGAGATCTATCTGCCCTATGAGCGGCTGATGAGCTATTACGGCAAGGATCTGTCGGGCGCGCATCTGCCGTTCAACTTCGCGCTGCTGTCGGCGCCCTGGCATGCCCGCGATATCGAAGCGATCATTGCGGACTACGAGAAGGCGCTGCCTTCGGGCGCATGGCCGAACTGGGTGCTCGGTAATCACGATCGGCCGCGGGTGGCGAGCCGCGTCGGCCCGGCGCAGGCGCGGGTCGCCGCGATGCTGCTGCTGACCTTGCGCGGCACGCCGACGCTGTATTACGGCGATGAGATCGGCATGCAGCAGGTGCCGATCGCGCCCGACCAGGTGCGCGATCCCTTCGAGAAGAATGTGCCCGGCATTGGCGTCGGCCGCGACGGCTGCCGCACGCCGATGCAGTGGAACGCGAACGCCAATGCCGGCTTCTCCGCCGCGGTGCCATGGCTGCCGGTGGCTGATGATTTCACCCATGAGAACGTCGTCAACCTCACAGCCGATCGACGCTCGATCCTCAATCTTTACCGCGCGCTGATCGCGTTGCGAAAGAGCCATGCGGTGCTGGTCAGCGGCAGCTATCGGGCGATCGCTGCACAAGGCGACGTGCTGATGTATCGGCGCGAGGGCGCGGGTGAAGGCCAAGGTGAAGGCGAGGTGCTCACGATCGCACTCAATCTCGGCGAGGAGCCGGTGGCGCTATCGACACAGGGCCACGGTCTCGATGGCGCGATCCTGCTGTCGACCCATCTCGACCGCGCAGGCGAACGCATCCATGGCACGCTCGACCTGCGTGGCAACGAAGGCGTGGTGATCGGAAAGGGCGGCGTAGCCCCATAGCTTCGGGAACTTCAGTATCGGCTGTGTTTTACGGTGTCGTCCCGGGCCAGCGCGCAGCGCGCGGACCCGGGACCCATACTCCGCGGCCATCGTTCGTGGCAGCATGATCATTGCCAGCCTTCGCAACAGGGAAGCCGGTGGCTATGGGTCCCGGCGTTCACCGGGACGACTCTGAGTATGAAGCCGCCGCCGCGCTAACAACTCGCTCCGGACGTGCCGTGAGCTCACCCGGGATGCGCCTTGTTGCGCTTGCGCTTCGCCGTCCCCGCGTCGGTGTCGATATCGCTGCGCCGGAGCAGGTAATCGAGGCCGCCGACGCGGTACCAGCGATAGCCGTAGGGCTCGATCACCAGCGTGTGGCGGCCGCGTGCGTCGGCATGGCTGTGATCCTCTGCAAGCAGGTTAATCAGCAGCTTGCCGGCCTCGCCTTCCACCCCGGCCGAGAACGCGATCTCGCGCGGCTTCTCATCGAGGTTGTGCACGAACAGCACCGAATTGTTGCGCCAGTCGTAGCGCAGGATCAGGATCGCCGGATCCTTGATCGCGATCACCTGGAAATCGCCCCAGCCGACCTCCGGCACTTCCTTGCGCATGCGGATGATGCGCTCGGTCCAGTTCAGCATCGATTCGGGATCGCGGCGCTGCTTGGCGGCGTTGACGTGGTCGTAGCCATAGGGGCCGTCGCTGATCACCGGCAGCGGCGGCTTGCCGCCATTTGTGAAGCCGGCCTGCGGCTCGGTCGACCATTGCATCGGCGTGCGCGCGCAGTTGCGCTCCGGCAACTGGAGATTATCGCCCATGCCGATCTCGTCGCCATAGCGGATCACCGGCGTGCCGGGCAGCGTGAACATCAGGCTGTAGGCGAGCTCGAGCCGCCGCCGGTCGCCGCCGAGCATCGGCGTCAGCCTGCGCCGGATGCCGCGATCGTAGAGCTGCATGCTTTTGTCAGGGCCGAATGCGTTGAACACCGCCTCGCGCTGCGGCTTCGTCAGCCGCCCGAGATCGAGCTCGTCGTGATTGCGCAGGAACAGGCCCCATTGCGCGGAAGCCGGCCGCGGCTTGGTGGCCTTCAGCGCTTTAGCCAGCGGACGGGTGTCGGCAGAGGCGAGCGCATAGAACAGATGCTGGTTGACTTGGAAATTGAACATCATGTGCACGCGGTCGCCGTCGTCGCCGAAATATTCCAGGTCGGATTCCGGCAGCACGTTGGCCTCGGCGAGGATGATGGCGTCGCCTTCGCGCCATTGCAGGAATTCGCGAAACATCCGCAGCATGTCGTATTGCTCGACCGGCTTCTTCACCTTGGCGCCCTTGGTTGCGATCACGAAGGGAACGGCATCCATGCGGAAGCCGGAGACGCCGAGCTGGATCCAGAAGCCCATGATCTTCAGGATCTCGGCCTGCACCAGCGGATTCGAGGTGTTGAGGTCGGGTTGGAAGTCATAGAATCGGTGGAAGTACCAGGCGCGCGCCTCCTTGTCGTGTGACCAGGTCGATTTCTGCACGCCCGGAAACACCATGCCCTTGTCGGCATTGGCGGGCTTCTTGTCGGCCCAGACATACCAGTCCCGATAGAGCGAATCGGGTGAGCTGCGGGCGTCCTTGAACCAGGGATGCTGATCGGAGGTGTGGTTGACGACGAGATCGATGATGACACGGATGCCGCGCTGCTTGCAGCCATGGGTGAACTCGACGAAATCGCCGAGCGTGCCGTAGCGCGGATCGACGCCGTAATAATCGGCGACGTCGTAGCCGTCGTCCTTGCCCGGCGAAGGCTGGAAGGGCATCAGCCAGATCGCGGTGATGCCGAGCCCGTGCAGATAATCCAGCCGTCGCGTCAGCCCCTTGAAATCGCCGATGCCGTCGCCGTCGGCGTCCATATAGGTGCCGACGGAGAGGCAATAGATGATGCCGTTCTTGTACCAGAGGTCGTCGATCATGAACGGCTGCCTCCTTGCGCCTCTCGGATGTCGCGCGGCCGGTTGTTAAGTGGCTTGCGCCGACCCGGTTCCCGGTTCCGTCGCTGACGCGCGCGGGCGCTTGGGAGTCCGGCGGAATCGGCTATGATGCCAGTCCCATGGAATCGTCAGCCGCCAAGGTCAGCCTTGTCCCGCCGTCCGATCGCCGCCAGTCGGAGACTGCGCTGGCGGTCGCGCGCGGCACCTCGCGGCTGCTGCGCGCGCTCGGCTTCGCCACGGTCAGCGAATTGCCGCTACCGTCGGGACGGCGCGCCGATCTCGTTGCCCTGAACGAGCGCAGCGAGATTTGGATCGTCGAGATCAAGTCGTCATTGGAGGATTTGCGCGCCGATCACAAATGGGAGGACTACCGCGCCCATTGCGACCGACTGTTCTTTGCGTTCACGCAGGACCTGCCGTGCGAGATCTTTCCAAAGGACACCGGCCTGATCGTCGCCGATGCCTATGGCGCGCATCTGCACTGCGAGGCGCCGGAGCACAAATTGCCGGCCCCGACCCGCAAGCTGATGACGGTGCGCTTCGCACTCGCAGCGGCCCAGCGCATGAATCGGCTGCTCGACCCGCAGGGGCATGAATTGTAGGTCGGACAGTAGATGGGGTAACGGGCCGACCGGAGCGAGCCGCACGCTCGCTACGGCGCTGTCGATGAGCGCGCTCGCGTGCTCGATTGGCAGCGGGGCGGTCGTCCCTCAGAATGATGGTGTTAACCGGAGTCG
>NZ_JBARGP010000612.1:0-8132 GCF_049798375.1 Bradyrhizobium sp. | reverse complement strand
GCCGTAAACTCCGCTGCACCCTCTCCCCTTGTGGGAGAGGGTGGCTCAAGATCGCGAAGCGAGATTGAGCCGGGTGAGGGGGTTCTCTCGGCGAGTCGTGTGCGCGGAGAGAACCCCTCACCCGCCTCGCTCTGGACGATGCTTCGCATCGCCCACGCGCTCCGGCACCCTCTCCCACAAGGGGAGAGGGTGCACCGGTCTTGCCGGTTTCCGTTCGCTCCAGAAGCAATACGCACGCCCAACCGAATCTTAACGATGGGTTGATAGACCAGCCTGTCGCCGCCATCTGCGCGGCATGCGCATGGACTTGCCCGTGGCCGTGATGGATGCCGAAACGTCGCCCTCTCCTGCCGGTCTGGTCGCACGGCTCAGGGCGCGGCTGACGGGCGGTGCCAACGAGGCGTTGCTGACCCGCAGGCTCGCCGGCATCATCTTCGTCATCCGCGTGCTCAGCGCCGGTCTCGCCTATCTCTCCCAGATCCTGCTGGCGCGCTGGATGGGCGGCTCCGACTACGGCATCTACGTCTATGTCTGGACCTGGGTGCTGCTGCTCGGCAGCATGCTGGATTTCGGCCTCGCCTCCTCGGCGCAGAAGATCATCCCGGATTATCGCACAAGCGGCGAGCAGGCGCTGCTGCGCGGCTTCCTCTCCGGCGGACGCTGGCTGACCTTCGCGGCCTCGACCGCCGCAGCGCTGCTGCTCGCCGGCCTGGTCCGGCTGCTGTCGCCCTTCATGGAGCCGGGCGAAATCATCCCTCTCTATATCGGCTGCGCCACATTGCCGGCCTTCGTGGTCGCCAATACGCAAGACGGCATCGCCCGCTCGCACGACTGGATGACACTGGGGCTGATGCCGCAATTCATCATCCGCCAGGCGCTGATCATCGGCATCACCGCGGGCGCGTTCGTGCTCGGCTTTCACCTCGGCGCCACGGCTGCGATGATCGCAAGCGCGGCCGCCGTGTGGATCGCGATGTGTGGGCAGATGCTGGTGCTCAACCGCCGGCTCGGCGCGCATGTCGGACGCGGGCCGAAGGACTACGACGTCAAGGGCTGGCTCAGCGTGTCGTTGCCGATCCTGCTGGTCGAAGGCTTCTATCTGCTGCTCTCCTACACCGACGTGCTGGTGCTGCAGCAGTTCCGCCCCTCGGACGAGGTCGGCATCTACTTTGCCGTGGTAAAGACGCTGGCGCTGGTCTCCTTCATCCATTACGCGATGTCCGCGACCACAGCGCATCGGTTCGCCGAATACCACGCGCTCGGCGACAAGGACCGGCTATCGGCCTATGTCGCGCACGCCATCCGCTGGACGTTCTGGCCGTCGCTGGCCGCGACCCTGGTGCTGCTCGCCTTGGGCAAGCCGCTGCTGTGGCTGTTCGGGCCGCAATTCGTCGGCGGCTATGACATCATGTTCATTGCCGCGATCGGTCTCGTGGTGCGCGCCGCGATCGGCCCGGTCGAGCGGCTGCTCAACATGCTCGGCCATCAGCATATCTGCGCGCTGGCCTACGCCTCGGCCTTCGTCATGAACGTCGTGCTCTGCGTCGTGCTGGTGCCGCGCTTCGGCGGCTATGGCGCCGCGGCCGCCACCACGCTGTCGCTCACGTTCGAGACCGCGCTGCTGTTCTGGATCGTCAAACGCCGGCTTGGCCTGCACGTACTCGCATTCGGTCAGATCAATTGACCCGACGGGGACATGAGTTCCCGATCACGGAAGCGTTGAGATAAGTGCCTTGCTTTTGGCGCGATCAGGCCAGCAAATGGCCCGATGGATTTATGGGGGATCGGGGGATGTTGAAAGCAGGCCTCGTCATTACACTGGGGTCGTTGCTGCTTGCGGGCTGCATGCAGACCACGCTGTCGCCGTCGACCGACGCCAGCATGACCCCGCGCGACCGCCAGCAACTGGCAAATCCGCCTTACGCGGAGATCCAGGTTCCGGAGCAATATCGCCGTCATGTGGTCGACTATGATCGTCCGGACCCGCCGGGCACGATCCTGGTCGATAGCGATGCCCACTATCTCTACTACGTCATGCCGGATCACAAGGCGCTGCGCTACGGCGTCGCCGTCGGTGAGGAGGCCATGGCCTTCTCGGGTACCGCGACCGTCGGCAAAAAGGCGGAATGGCCGGACTGGGTGCCGACCCAGGGCGAGCAGGAGCGGCTCGGACCGTTTCCGAAGCGCGTTGCCGGCGGCGCGGCCAACCCGCTTGGTGCCCGCGCGCTCTATCTGTTCCAGGGCAATACCGATACCCTGTACCGGATCCACGGCACCAACCAGCCGGAATATATCGGCCAGTCGGTCTCGTCCGGCTGCATCCGCATGACCAATGCCGACGCCATCGACCTGTTCGATCGCGTCAAGATGGGCGCGCCCGTCGTGGTGCTGCCGCCCGGCCAGAGCATCGCCAGCGGAGGCCTGTTCGGCAACCGCCGGACGTGAGCGAGGAATACATGGGCGATCCGCTCCCCAGCGGCGATTACGTCGCATCCGCCGAGGAGCTTGAAATCATCGACAGCGCTGTTGCGGCTGTCGATCGCGGTGAGGTCGCGAGCGAGGCGGATGTCGAAGCCGCCTTTGGGCGATTCGCGCAGAAATGATCGCCTGCTCGTGAGTTCGCTTCACCCACAACGCAGTTTCAGCACCAGGATTGCCGCCGCCAGCGCCACCGTGATGGCGTTGGCGACCACCAGCAGCAGGTCGCCGATCAGCGCGCCGTAAAGCAGCCACATCGAATTGCCTGGTGTCTGTAGCACAAACATCCCGGCCGAGATGTCGTGGGTCGAGCGCGAGCGCCAGGCCTTGACAACCTGCGGCAGGAACGAACTCGTTGTGCAGATCGCGGCCCCAAGGCCGATCATGGTGGTCAGCAAGATCGAATCCCGCATGCGTTTGCTGTTGCAACGCTTGTAGAACGGGTTGCGAAGGCGAAACCCGTCGCGGGACGGGACATGCCAGCTTTCGTCATTGCGAGGAGCGCAAGCGACGAAGCAATCCAGACTTCCTTCTTGGCGCTGGATTGCTTCGCTGCGCTCGCAATGACGTCGAAAGACTGCCTTCCTACTCCGCGGTCCAGCCGCCGTCGATCGACAGATTGGCGCCGGTGATCTGCGAAGCATCGTCGCTGCACAGAAACAGCGCCAGCGCGGCCACCTGCTCCACCGTGACGAACTCCTTGGTCGGTTGCGCGTCGAGCAGGACGTCGTTGATGACCTGCTCCTTGGTCAGGTTGCGCGCCTTCATGGTGTCGGGAATCTGCTTCTCGACCAGCGGCGTCCAGACATAGCCCGGCGAGATGCAGTTGCAGGTGATCTTGTGGGTCGCGACTTCGAGCGCCACGGTCTTGCTCAGGCCGGCGATGCCGTGTTTGGCCGAAACATAGGCCGACTTGAAGGGCGAGGCGACCAGCGAATGCGCCGACGCCGTGTTGATGATGCGGCCCCAGCCGCGCTTCTTCATCAAGGGCACCGCGGCCCGGATGGCATAGAACGCCGAAGAGAGGTTGATGGCGATGATCGCTTCCCACTTCTCCGGCGGAAACTCGTCGACTGGCGAGACGAACTGGATGCCGGCATTGTTGACCAGGATGTCGACCGAGCCGAATGTCTTGTCGCCGAGCGCGATCATCTCGGCGATTTCGGCCGGCTTGGTCATGTCGGCCGGCGAATGCACCGCCTTGACCTTGAAGTCGCTCTCGATCGCCGCGCGCTCCTTCTCGATGTCGGCAGGCGCGCCCATGCCGTTCAGCACGATATTGGCGCCCGCACTGGCGAAGGCGCGCGCGTAAGCGAGCCCGATGCCGGAGGTCGAACCGGTGACGACGGCGGTCTTGCCTGACAGATTAGCCATATTGATATTCACTCCTGCTTGTCGTGGAGGGTTTGCGTGCCGTCCCCGATCAGATCGTAGGTCACCATGGTCTCTCCCGATTGCGGCCGGTCCAGCCAGTCCTTGTGGCGCATCGACAGATGCACGTCGCGCACACCCGAACTCCAATGCTCGACCATCGCCACATGGGAGAAATCATAGTCCTTCGAGGACGACTCGTAGTTCTTGCTCTTGTAGATCAGGTGCACCACCGTGACGGTGTTCTCCTTCGCGGCTTCGCGCAGCAGCTTGACCGAGGGATCGTCCTTCAAATGATCCGGCAGCTTGCTGATCAGGTCGAGCACGGCGCGGCGGGTATTGTGAATCTGCCGGTTCTTGTCGGTGTTCATCCGGGTGCGGCTGGAATAGCGGATGTCCTTTTCGCGTTCTGCCGCCTCGAGCAGCGTCCCCGGCAGCAGCCCACGTGCGCTGAACAGATCGACCTGGAAGATCAAGAGATCGCGGCTGGTCTCCGCATCGAGCACATAGTCGAGCGGCGTGTTGGAGGCGATGCCGCCATCCCAATAATGCTCGCCATCGATGACGACGGGCGGAAAGCCGGGCGGCAGCGCGCCGGAGGCCATGATGTGCTCGGGGCCGATGCGCTTGCCCTGACGGGCAAATTCGACATTGTCGAAATACTTGAAATTGCCCGTGGTGACGCTGACCGCGCCAACGCTGAGCCGGCACTTCAGGTCGTTGATGCGATCGAAATCGACCAACCGCTCCAGGGTGCGTTTCAGCGGCGCGGTGTCGTAGTAGCTCTGTGCCTCCAGGCTGCCCGGCGGCCACAACGGCGCCGGCGGAATTCGCGGGGTGAAGAAGCCGGGCACGCCGAAGGTCGCGATCAACGCGGCACTGGCCTCGTTGAACGCGCTGCGGCCGTGGTCGCCATTGAGCAGCGGCTTCCAGGGCACCGGTGCCGACACCAGCTCCCAGAATTCCTTCAGACGCGCCACCCGCTTGTCGGGCTCGTTGCCGGCAATGATCGCGGCGTTGACCGCGCCGATCGAGATGCCTGCGACCCATTCCGGGTCGAAATGGAAATGGCATAGCGCCTGATAGGCGCCGGCCTGATAGGAGCCGAGCGCACCACCGCCCTGCAGCACCAGCACGCGCTGCGCTTCAGCCGGTGTGGAGGGCTGCGGCGGAAGAGAATGATCCGTCATGTCGATCGATCAATTATCAAATGCATCACCAACCGTGGCGTCACTTCGCAGTGACGTCAACCATACCCAAGGTTGGGGTGGTCAGCGCAATCGACGGAATAGACCACAGGCCTGTCAGAAGCGCCGATCTCGGATTATGACGGCTGCTTCTCGGGCGCCGCCAGGATCATGGTCCAGAACACCTTGTACTTGGTGTTCGGAGCATAGCTCGCCGCGATGCCTAATTTTGTGACACCGCTTTTCAGCATGTTGGCCTTGTGCGGCGGCGAGTCGCGCCAGCCGGAAAAGGCTTCCGCCAGCGTATGATAGCCAGCCGAGACGTTCTCGGCCGCAATATTGGCCCGATAGCCGGCCCCGGTGAGGCGCATGGCCAGCGGCGCGCGGACGTCGTGATCGAGCTTGTTCTTGTCGGCCATCGCCCGCGACTGCGCTTCCGCAAGCCGCATCAGGTCGGGATCGACCTCGACGGCGCCGAGACCGTTGTTCTGGCGGTATAGCGAGATCATCGTCGCCGCTGCCGCCGCGTCGAGCCTGGCACCCGCCATGGCCATATCGGCATACATCGACGGGGCCTCGACCACCGGCGCCTCCGCGGCGCATCCAGCCAGCAACATTATGACGAAAAGGGCCGCAGCCGCGCGCATCGCTGAATCATCCCTGTGACAGACCGGCGGGTTGTTGCATACCAACCGTGGCTGAATGGTGAACGCGGGGTAAGTTCCGAGGGCGGTAATCTCCAGCATTCCCACGGGGAATGCCTTCTTAACCTCGCCCCGCTTGCGAGGAGAGGTCGGATGGCATCGAAGATGACATCCGGGTGAGGGGGTACAGGTCCAACGATGCCCACCCGCCGTGCATCTGCCCCTCACCCCGCCTCTCCCCGTAAAGAACAGGGAGAGGGAGCGCACCACCTGCTCGGCGGCAGTTCACGCCGACTATCCTGCCGGTCGCTTGCCCCGCTCCCGAGCGGAGCACGAGCATCCTACCCCGCAAAGATCCGGTACCGCCGCGGGCGCAGGCCGATGGCGTCGCCGACCCTGAGATCGCGGTCGCGGGGGGCATCGATCTCGATCCGGGTCGCACTCTCCATGAGGGCGATCTCGGCGCGCTGCACCGGGCCGAAGCTGCGCACATGGGTCACCGCGCCCTGCAGCGGGCCAAAGCCCGCCGGGCCAATCAGCATGTCATGCCGGCGCACGAACAAAGTCGAGGCGCCGGCCGCGATGCCATCGCTCGCGAGATCGAGCGGCCGACCATTGAGATGCACGGCGCTGTCCTTCACCTCCACCGGCAGCGTGATGGATTCGCCGATGAAGCCGTGCACGAAGGCGCTGGCCGGACTGTCATAGACGTCGCCGGGCGAGCCGACCTGCTCGATGCGGCCCTTGTCCATCACCACCACCCGATGGGCGACCTCGAGCGCCTCCTCCTGGTCATGGGTGACGAAGATCGAGGTGACATGGATCTCGTTGTGCAGCGAACGCAGCCATTGCCGCAGCTCCTTGCGCACCTTGGCATCGAGCGCGCCGAACGGCTCGTCGAGCAGCAGGATGCGCGGCTCGATCGCGAGCGCACGCGCCAGCGCAATGCGCTGGCGCTGGCCGCCGGAGAGCTGGTTCGGATAGCGGTCGGCGAGCCAGTCGAGTTGCACCAGGTCGAGCAGCTCCTTCACCCGCTTGCGGATCTCGGCCTCGCTCTTGCGCACCTTGCGTGGCTGCACGCGCAGGCCGAAGGCGACATTCTCGAATACCGTCATGTGGCGAAATAGCGCGTAGTGCTGGAACACGAAGCCGACATGGCGCTCGCGCGCGCCGCGCGACAGCGCGTTCTCGCCGTCGAAATGCAGCTCGCCGCTATCGGGCCATTCCAGCCCGGCGATGATTCGCAGCAGCGTGGTCTTGCCCGAGCCGGACGGTCCGAGCAGCGCCAGCAGCTCGCCGTCGGCGACCTTGAGGTCGACGCCGTCGAGCGCCTTGAAGGCGCCGAAGCTCTTGCCGAGATTTTTGACTTCAATGGCCACGGGGCGCCCCCTCGTCCAGATGCCGTTCGAGCACGGTCTTCGCGATCAATGTGATCAACGCCAGCATCGCCAGCAACGAGGCGATCGCGAACGCAGCGACGAACTGATACTCGTTGTAGAGGATCTCGACCAAAAGCGGCATCGTGTTGGTCTCGCCGCGCACATGACCCGAGACCACCGACACCGCGCCGAACTCACCCATCGCGCGCGCGTTGCAGAGCAGGACGCCGTAGAGCACGCCCCATTTGATGTTCGGCAAGGTCACCCGGAAGAAGGTCTGCAGGCCGGAGGCACCGAGCGAGATCGCGGCCTCCTCCTCCTGCGTGCCCTGCTCCTGCATCAGCGGGATCAGGGCACGCGCCACGAAGGGAAAGGTGACGAAGGTGGTGGCCAGCGCGATGCCGGGAAATGCGAACAGGACCTGCAAATTGTGTGCCTGCAGAGAGGCACCGAAGAAGCCCTGGGCGCCGAACAGCAGCACGAAGACGAGACCCGAGATCACCGGCGAGACCGAGAACGGCAGGTCGATCAGCGTGATCAGAAGCGTCTTGCCGGCGAAGTCGAATTTCGCGATCGCCCAGGCTGCGACCAGGCCGAACACCAGGTTGAGCCCGACCGAAGTTGCGGCGACCAGCAAAGTCAGGCGGATCGCGGCCAGCGCCTCCGGGTCGGCAAGCGCGGCGAGATAGGCACTGATGCCCTTCGCGAAGGCCTGCGCGAACACGATGACCAGCGGCAACACGACGAAGATCGACAGGAAGCCGATCGCTGAGGTGATGAGGACGATGCGAACCGCCCGCGGCTCGGTGCGCGGATCGTGACTGGCGCGCGCGATCTCCGCCGGAGAACTCGGATGTACGCGTGGCACTGTCATCTCGATGCTCACGTCGAAATCCTCAATTCGAGGGCATCCGGCGCTGCGCCCAGCGCTGCAGCCGGTTCACCGTGAAGATGATGACAAAGGACGCAACCAACATCACCACCGCGATCGCAGTGGCATCCGCGTAGCGATATTCCGACAGCCTGATGACGATCAGCAGCGGCGCGATCTCGGAGATGTTCGGCAGATTGCC
>NZ_JBARGP010000611.1:0-2015 GCF_049798375.1 Bradyrhizobium sp. | reverse complement strand
GCGTCGCGGCGGGCCAGGTAGTCGTTCACCGTCACGACGTGGACGCCCTTGCCGGCGAGCGCGTTCAGGTACACGGCGAGCGTGGCGACCAGGGTCTTGCCTTCACCGGTCTTCATCTCGGCGATGTCGCCCTCGTGCAGCACCATGCCGCCGACCAGCTGGACGTCGAAATGGCGCTGGCCCAGCGTGCGCTTGGCGGCCTCGCGAACGGTGGCGAAAGCCGGCACCAGGATGTCGTCGAGCGTCTTGCCCTCGGCGAGCTGCGCCTTGAACTCGGCGGTGCGGGCCTTCAGCGCCTCGTCCGACAGCGCCGCGACCTCCGGCTCCAGGGCATTGATGGCGCTGACCCGGGCTTGGTAACCCTTGATCCGCCGGTCGTTGGCGGAGCCGAAGAACTTGCGGGCGAGCGCGCCGATCATGCCGAAATCCTGCCTATGTAAGTGTCTGCGTAGCCGTAATCGTCAAGTCCGGCCCGCCGTTCCCGCTGTGACGCACCGCAACACCAGCGTGCCGGCCATCAGGTCTGGGACCGAGCAGCTTCGCCGGGTGCGTGAGAATCGAGCAAGCCAAGGTCCAACGGCCAAAAACGCTGCGAAATGAGCGTGATCGCCCCTGAAGCGACCGGGCAGAGATATGGCTGGGGGGAAAGCTTGTCAACGGCGCCTCGCAGACTGCTGAACGGCAGCAACCTGTCGCCGATTTCACGAAAATGACAGACTTTTCGCGTTGCCAAGCGGTAGTGATTGGGCGAGTGTCCCGGCCGCCCGGAGGACCCCTCGCGGCCCTCGCTTAAGACAAGGATTTTGCATGACCACCTCGTTCCCCGTAACGAAGACCGGCCAGCGTTTCGGCCTCGCCATCGCGCTTGCCGGTTGCCTCGTATTGTCGCTGACCGTAGGCCCTGTGCGCGCGGCCGACGACGCCAATCCGGTGCTCGCCAAGGTGAACGGCGCCGAAATCCGCAAGAGCGACGTCGCGCTCGCAGAAGAGGAACTCGGGCCGAGCCTCGGGCAGATGGATCCGGCGAGCAAGGACGACAACGTGCTGTCGTTCCTGATCGACATGAAGCTCGTCTCCAAGGCCGCCGAGGACAAGAAGATCGCCGATAACGACGACTTCAAAAAGCGCCTCGCCTTCTCCCGCAACCGTCTGCTGATGGACAGCCTGCTCGCCCAGGAGGGCAAGGCCGCGACCACCGACGAAGCGATGAAGAAGGTCTATGACGAGGCCTCCAAGCAGATCGGCGGCGAGCAGGAAGTGCGGGCCCGCCACATCCTGGTCGAAACCGAGGACGAGGCCAAGGCGGTCAAGGCCGAACTCGACAAGGGCGCTGACTTCGCCGAACTCGCCAAGAAGAAGTCCAAGGATCCCGGCGCCTCCGACGGCGGCGATCTCGGCTTCTTCACCAAGGAACAGATGGTGCCGGAATTCGCCAATGTCGCCTTCTCGCTCGAGCCCGGCAAGATCTCCGATCCGGTGAAGACCCAGTTCGGCTGGCACGTCATCAAGGTCGAAGAGAAGCGCAACCGCAAGCCGCCGGAGTTCGATCAGGTCAAGAGCCAGATCGAGACCTACGTGACCCGCAAGGCCCAGGCCGACTACGTCGCCAAGCTGCGCGAGGGCGCCAAGATCGAGCGCACTGCCGAAGCCGGCAAGCCGGCCGACGCGGCTGCCAAGCCGGATGCCGCGGCGAAGCCGGATGCGATGAAGCCCGCGGACACGGCCAAGCCGGACGCCGCCAAGCCGACGGATGCGAAGAAGTAAGATTTACGAACTCAGACGCGTCATCAGTTTGTCATAAGCAATATCGCCCCGGCCTCGCGCCGGGGCTTTTTTCGTGCGTGGCGCCAGCACGTCAAAAACGGTGTCGTCCCCGCGAAAGCGGGGATCCATAACCACAGGGTTCGAAGATGTTACGTCCCGGCTCAAGGCCGGGACGACGGTGTTCATGACGGACAGATGTCGCGTCTCAGGGGCGTCAATTACTTCTTTGCCTCGGCCGGCTTCGCTGCATC
>NZ_JBARGP010000610.1:0-2372 GCF_049798375.1 Bradyrhizobium sp. | reverse complement strand
GCGGGATCTCGAACGAGCCCGGCACCTCGAAGACATCGACCCGGTCGCGCGGGATATGGCGCGCCTCGATCTCGTCGAGGAAGGCGATCCGGCATTCGGCGACGACGTCGCGATGCCAGCCCGCCTGCACGAAGGCGATCCGCTGCGGCTTGGCAAAGTGCGGATGGGATGGAACCGGCTCCGTCGCGCCGGTCTCCGGCCCGGACAAATTGCCCGGCGGGTGGGTCTGGATGGTGTCGGCTTGGGTGATATCGGATTGGGGGTCTTGCAACATCTGATTCATGGTTGTCCTCGTTAGAGACCAGAATCAGGGCATACGGAACGACGACGTCCCGCGCCTGAAGCAGCGCGGGTGCCGTGACCGTTCTCTTTCATCCGGACTGTAACCGTCGGCTTCGGAGTTGCACCGAATCTGCTGACCCCCGTCCCGATCGCTTGATCGGGACGAAGCGCTCGCGGGCTTAAGTCCTGGATAAGGACCCTTACCGCCGGTGGGGACTTTCACCCCGCCCTGAGAACATCGGCCGCCCGGCTGGACGGCCTGGACAGACTATGCCGGGCGACGGTCGCTCCGGCAAGCGCCTGAGCGACCGCGAATCCGGGGGCCGCCATGCGCCGCAGGCACGGCTCGCGCATCCCTGTGGCGGGACGCCCTCGGACAGGCGCGCCGGGACTCGCAAGGCGTGCGAGACTCAAATCGTTAACGCAGGCCGCGCGCTCGACTACGAATCCGATTCCGGTTTGTTCTCGTCGCGTCATCACAACTCGTGATGAGCTGTGGACGAATTTGGGTTTGTCTGTGGACGGACTCGGGGTGCAGTTGCGCGGATTCCGCAAATCACATCAGTTTGTGCGCGCACCCGGGGTTGTTCCGGGACTGCAGCCGGGTGTGATGCGCCGAAGCGGCGCGAGCCGGGTCGCCGCGTTAAGTACCAACAGCTCAAGAAGACAGAGGTCGAGACGGCATGTCCCTGCTCGAAGGCACTATTGATTCCGGAAATCATCCGTTGACCGTCGTGGAGTCGATCGCCGCCGACAACGACTGGCCGTTCGAGCGTTCCGGCGAGGATGAGATCACCATCGTCTCGAAAGGACAGTGGACTGACTATCAGATCTCCTTCACCTGGATGCATGAGATCGAAGCGCTGCATCTCGCCTGTGCCTTCGACATGAAGATTCCCGAGAACCGCCGCGGCGAGGTGCAGCGGCTGGTAGCGGCGATCAACGAGCAGCTCTGGCTCGGCCATTTCGACATCTGGACTCATACCGGCATGATCATGCACCGCCAAGCGCTGGTGCTGCCGGGCGGCCTCACCGCCTCGACCCGGCAATGCGAGACCATGCTGGCCGGCACCGTCAATGCCTGCGAGCGCTACTACCCGGCATTCCAGTTCGTGGTGTGGGCCGGCAAGTCGACGCAAGAAGCGATGGCGGCGGCGATGTTCGACACCGAGGGCGAGGCTTAGTGCCCCGCTGCCGCAACCTACTCCGCGGTCGTCCCGGTCTTTGAGCCCGGACCCATACCGCGGAATGTGAGATGCAGCGCACGATGCTTGTTGCTCTGCCCTCCTTCTATTAGAACCGCTGGTGGTTATGGGTCCCGGCTTTCGCCGGGACGACGCCGAATGTGCGGTGACATCGTGAACAACAACACCATCCAAAACATCACCGGCACCATCGTGCTGGCCGGCGCCGGCAAGATGGGCGGCGCAATGCTGACCGGCTGGCTGGCGCAGGGGCTCGATCCCGCGCGGGTGGTCGTGATCGATCCTGCGCCCGCGCCCGAGATCAGCGCGCTCGCCGCCAAAGGCATCCGCCTCAATCCCAACGACAGTGCCGCCGCCGACACGCTGGTCGTCGCAGTAAAGCCGCAGATGTTTCGCGATGCAGGGCCTGCGCTGAAGCGCTGGGTCGGCCCCTCGACCCTGGTGGTCTCGATCATGGCCGGCACCACGATCGCGGCGCTGCAGGAGGTGTGCGGTGGCGCCGTGGTGCGGGCGATGCCGAACACGCCGGCGGCGATCGGCCGCGGCATTACGGTCGCGGTGCCCGACGCGCATGTCAGCACGGCACAGCGCGCCACCGCCGATGCGCTGCTGCGCGCCACCGGAGCGGTCGAATGGGTCGATGACGAGGAGCTGATGGACGCGGTCACGGCCGTGTCCGGCTCGGGTCCGGCCTATCTGTTCCTGCTGGCGGAAGAGTTGGCGCGCGCCGGCGTCGCGGCCGGCCTGCCCGAGACGCTGGCGACCAAGCTCGCACGCGACACCGTCTCAGGTGCGGGCGAATTGTTGAACCGCTCCGAGCTGACATCGGCGACGTTGCGCCAGAACGTCACCTCGCCCGGCGGCACCACGGCCGCCGCATTATCC
>NZ_JBARGP010000609.1:0-5972 GCF_049798375.1 Bradyrhizobium sp. | reverse complement strand
AGGAGGTGCGACGCGGCGGTTGCGGACATGGTGATCACTTGCGCTTGGGGCAGGCCATGACGCGCGCCAAGTGGGCGCCATCGTGCATCAGGGACCCCGCCCTGGAAAACGAAATGTGCCGCCTTTTCAAGGCGGCACGTGGAACTATTCTATGCGGACGGCGATAACTGTCAACACGCAGTGAGCGGAGCCGACGCGCCGATTCCGTAGCATTGCGGGGGTCCAAATGTGGCTGTTTGCACACGCTGTCCGTGACGGAATGTGTGGACTGTAGTCTCCGACTCTTGCGCGGGAGTCACGCCATATTGTAGCGTTTTATCTGTCGAGTACGACATCTCGTGCGGCAGTACTGATCCTGAAAGCGTTCGGTTGGTTTCGCGTACACGTCCGGAAGCGCAGCATGCGCCCGGCGAGGGCTAAGGGATTCTGCAGGCAGGAGATTTCTTGAGATTGGCATCGCAGCGCCGTCCCAGAATTGGCCGGCGCGACGCGAAGGGAAAAGTGCGATGACGGTATTGACCTGGTCCGACGATCGCGTCGAGCAGCTGAAAAAGCTCTGGGAGGCCGGCCTGTCGGCCAGCCAGATCGCCGCGGAACTCGGAAACGTGACGCGCAACGCGGTAATCGGCAAGGTGCATCGGCTCGGCCTCTCCGGCCGCGCCAAGAGCCCGGCCACGGCCGCGCCGCGCCAGCGCAAGGCAGCAGCCCGGCCCGCCCAGCACATGATGCGGGTGGCGCGTCCGGTGTCGCGCGGCAACACCGCGCTTGCGCATGTGTTCGAGGTCGAGGTGGAATCCGACCCGGTCACGTTCGACAACGTAGTACCGATGAGCCAGCGGCTGTCGCTGCTGCAATTGAACGAGGCCACCTGCCATTGGCCGGTCGGCGACCCCTCGAGCCCGGATTTCTTCTTCTGCGGCGGCAAGGCGCTCTCCGGGCTGCCTTATTGCGCGCAGCATTCGCGCCTCGCCTATCAGCCCGCGTCCGACCGCCGCCGCCAACAGGCCAAGCCGGCGCGCTGATCTGATAACTGCGACGAACCGCGCGTCAGGCCAAGGCCGGCGCGCCTGACAGGCGCAGTCATCGCACCCAACGATCGGCCGATAGGGGTAGGGAGGGCTTTAGGCCCCCCTGCCTCCGAACCGTGCGGGCGATTTTCCCGCATACGGCTCTCCCGTTGCGGGTTTCTTCATCGAGACTGTCTCGCGTGTACAAGCGCTGCTGTATGGGTGAACAGCCCTCGCTCCGCGAAGGTCCCGGCGTTCGCCGGACGACATCGTTTATGACGTTATAGCGAGGGTTAAAGCGAAACAGATCAAACCATCTGCTCGGCCACCACCATGTAGTTGACGTCCATGTCGGACGACAGGCTCCAGCGGTCGGCGAAGGGGCTGTAGACCACGCCGGTCTGCTCGGTGATGACGAGGCGGTTGTCGAGCAGATATTTGGTCAGTTCGTCCGGGGTGACGAACTTATTCCATTGATGGGTGCCGCGCGGCAGCCAGCGCAGCACATATTCGGCACCGACGATAGCGAGCGCGAAGCTCTTCCAGTTGCGGTTCAGGGTCGAGGCCACCATCATGCCGCCGGGCTTGAGCATGGCGGCGCAGCGCGACACGAAGGCGCCGATATCGGCGACATGCTCGACGACTTCCATCGCCAGTACGATGTCGAAGCGCTCGCGCGGATCCATCTCCTCGATCGAGGTGCAGCGATAGTCGATCGACAGGTGGCCCTTTTCGGCATGCAGCCTGGCGGCCGCAATGTTGCTCGCCGCGGGATCGACGCCGATCACCTGCGCGCCGAGCCGCGTGAACGGCTCGCACAGCAAGCCCGCGCCGCAGCCGATGTCCAGCATGCGCAGGCCCGACAGGCAGTTCAGGCTCTTCGGGTTGCGTTCGAATTTGCGGCAGGCGGCATCGCGGATATAGGCGAGCCGCAGCGGATTGATCTGGTGCAAGGGCGCCATCTTGCCCTTGGGGTCCCACCAGGTTTCCGACAGTTTTGAAAATTTGGCGATCTCGGCGGGATCCACCGTCGAGCCGGCCATGCTGGCACGGGAATCATCGGACATCGTCATCACGTCTGACTCTCGCTAGCGGGCGGTGATGGCGTTGCGGAACGCCAGTGGCTCGGCAATGGTCGAGATGGTCTCTCGGCCCTCGCCGACGCCCATGATGGTGACGTCCCCGTAGTTCAGCATGCGCCCCGCAATGCTCTGATTGACATCGACGCTCTCGACCTTGTCGAGCGCCATCTCGAAGGTCCGGCGCTTGATGAAGCCGGTCTTGTGCACGACGCGGCGGTTGGTGACGTCGGTCTCGGTGGTCAGCCGGTGGAACCAGGCTCGTACCGTCCAGTACAACGCGGCGAGCGCAACGACGGCCGCGGTTGCAAGGCACAGCAGCACGACACTGTCGGTCGTGGTCAGTCGCGACAACACCAGCAGGACCGCGGCGACGAGCCAAGCCAGGATCGCCGGCAGATAGAACACCCAATGCGCATTGGTCGAATACAGCACCTTCTCGCCGGGTTGCAGGATTTCGTCGATGTAACGCCCCATACCTCGCCTCAAACTGACCCCACCCCCGCAGGCGGGATGCGAACGCTAGAACTGGACCACCAGGAACCCGCTTGCCCCCGGACGCGGCGCTATGTATACGCGCGTTTCGGCTGACGCGCCTCCGGTTTCGCGCGCGCCGGTCAATTTATCCTCCTTCAGGGAATGAGCGCGTCGTCATGGGTCGCCTCGTGATGAAATTCGGCGGCACCTCCGTCGCCAACATCGACCGTATCCGCAACGTCGCGCGCCATGTGAAGCGCGAGGTCGATGCGGGCCACGAAGTCGCGGTCGTGGTGTCGGCCATGTCCGGCAAGACCAACGAACTGGTGGCGTGGTGCACCGAGGCCTCGCCGCTGCATGATGCGCGCGAATACGACGCCGTGGTGGCCTCGGGCGAGCAGGTCACCTCCGGCCTGCTTGCGATCGTGCTGCAGGGCATGGGCATTCAGGCCCGCTCCTGGCAGGGCTGGCAGATACCGATTAAAACCAGCGATGCGCATGCCTCGGCACGCATCCTCGAGATCGACGGCTCCGAGCTGGTCCAGCGCTTCAAGGAGCACAAGGAGGTCGCGGTCATCGCCGGCTTCCAGGGCATCAATCCCGAGACCAACCGCATCACCACACTCGGCCGCGGCGGCTCCGATACCTCGGCGGTGGCGATCGCGGCTGCCATCAAGGCCGACCGCTGCGACATCTATACCGACGTCGACGGCGTCTACACCACCGATCCGCGGGTGGTTCCGAAGGCCAAGCGGCTCGACAAGATCGCCTTCGAGGACATGCTGGAGCTGGCCTCGCAGGGCGCCAAGGTACTGCAGGTGCGCTCGGTGGAACTCGGCATGGTTCACAACATGCCGATCTTCGTCCGCTCCTCATTCGACAAGCCTGAAGACATCGATCCCCATGCCAACCAGCCGCCGGGCACGCTGATCTGCAGCGAGGAACACATCATGGAAAGCCACGTCGTCACCGGCATCGCCTTTTCGAAGGATGAGGCGCAAATTTCGGTCCGCCAGATTGCCGACAAGCCCGGCGTCGCCGCATCGATCTTCGGCCCGCTCGCGGATGCCAACATCAATGTCGACATGATCGTGCAGAACGTCTCGGAGGACGGCAAGACCACCGACCTCACCTTCACGGTGCCGGCCGCCGACTACAATCGCGCCCGCGAGACGATCACGGCGTCGAAGGCCAAGATCGGGTTCCAGCGCCTCGATACTGCGACCGACGTCGCCAAGGTCTCGGTGATCGGCTCCGGCATGCGCAGCCATGCCGGGGTGGCGGCCCAGGCCTTCACGGCGCTGGCCGCGCGCAGCATTAACATCCGCGCCATCACCACGTCCGAGATCAAGTTTTCGGTGCTGATCGACGCGGCTTATACCGAACTTGCGGTCCGCACGCTGCATACGCTGTACGGATTGGACCAAGCTTAGGCGAATTTTCTCCGCCTTTGCGCAAGCCGATAGGCCGGATTCAGCCGGGTTTGCGCATCCCGTTCAGGCCCGCGCCGAAAGCCGTTGACGCTCTCGGCCTTGGCAGGCCTTTTGCTTGGCAACACAAGCCTCAATTCGCTATACGGCGATTAAGGATTGCTGTGGCGGTGTGAGCCCCAGCACAGGTTGTCTTGGTCTAGACCGGCATCCGGGGCGTGCGACGGGCGGAATTAAGGAAGCCGTTGTATGCCCGGAGCTTAGCGCCAGAACTCCGGCTGCCGGCCGGGCTGGCCCCAGGAAGGGGAATTGTGCCACATGCGAAGCGCGTCGGGAGGTCCCCGCGTCTTGCTCAGACGGCTTCGCGAAACCATGGCGGAGCAGGTCTCGGCGCAGGAACGCCTGGACAAGATCGTGGTGCTGATCGCGGCCAACATGGTGGCGGAGGTCTGCTCGGTCTATGTGCTGCGCGTCGACAATACGCTCGAATTGTATGCCACCGAAGGTCTGAACCGCGACGCCGTCCATAGGACCGTGCTGAGCGCGCATGAGGGCCTGGTCGGCCTCGTCGCTAGCGAGGCAACGCCGCTCAATCTGAGCGATGCGCAGAGCCATCCGGCATATTCCTACCGTCCGGAAACCGGCGAAGAAATCTACCACTCCTTCCTCGGTGTGCCGGTGCTGCGCGCTGGCAACACGCTCGGTGTGCTGGTGGTGCAGAACCGCGCCAAGCGCACCTATGTCGAGGAAGAGGTCGAGGCGCTGCAGACCACCGCGATGGTGCTCGCCGAGATGATCGCCTCCGGCGAGCTCGCGGCGCTGGCCCAGCCTGGCGCGGAGCCTGCGGCCCGGCACTCGATCCACAAAACCGGCTCCGTGCTCTCCGACGGCATCGCACTCGGCCATGTCGTGCTGCACGAGCCGCGCGTGGTCGTGAACAATTACATCGCCGAGGACCTGCCGAAGGAGATCAAGCGGCTCGATGCCGCGCTGGCGAAGCTGCGTTCCGACCTCGACCGCCTGCTGGAGCGCGGCGACGTTGCCGACGGCGGTGAGCATCGCGACGTGCTGGAAGCCTACCGCATGTTCGCCAATGACCAGGGCTGGTCGCACAAGCTGCAGGAAGCGGTGGCGACCGGTCTCACCGCCGAGGCCGCGGTGGAGCGCGTGCAGTCCGACACTCGCGCGCGCATGCTGCGCTCGACCGATCCGTATTTGCGCGAGCGCCTGCACGATCTCGAAGATCTCGGCTATCGTCTGCTGCGCCAGCTGGTCGGCCAGGACCATGCACCCTCGCGCGAGAACCTGCCCGACAACGCCATCCTGATCGCACGCGCAATGGGGCCTGCGGCGCTGCTCGACTATGACCGCAAGCGGCTGCGCGGCCTGGTGCTGGAGGAAGGCACCGCCAACTCGCATGTCGCAATCGTGGCGCGCGCACTCGGCATCCCCGCGGTCGGCGAGGTGCCGAATGCGCCCGGCATCGCCGATCCCGGTGACGCCATCATCGTCGACGGCACCTCGGGCTCGATCTATGTCCGTCCGTCCTCCGAGATCGAATCCGCCTATGCCGAGCGGGTGCGCTTCCGCGCCCGCCGCCAGGCGCAATATCTCGAGCTGCGCGACAAGCCCTGCGTCAGCAAGGACGGCCAGAAGGTCGAGCTGATGATCAATGCCGGCCTGGTCATCGACCTGCCGCATATCGAGGACACCGGCAGCGCCGGCATCGGCCTATTCCGCACCGAATTGCAGTTCATGGTCTCGCCGAGCCTGCCGCGCTCCAGCGACCAGCTCGCGCTGTATCGCACCGTGCTCGACGCCGCCGGCGCCAGGCCGGTCACCTTCCGCACGCTCGACATCGGCGGCGACAAGGCGCTGCCTTACATGGAGACCGTGATCGAGGAGAACCCGGCGCTGGGCTGGCGCGCGATCCGGCTCGGGCTCGATCGTCCCGGCCTGTTGCGCGGCCAGATCCGGGC
>NZ_JBARGP010000608.1:0-3047 GCF_049798375.1 Bradyrhizobium sp. | reverse complement strand
TACTCCGCGGCCGTTATTCGTGGCACCCTTGCCACGACCGGCCTTCACAACTTGAAGGTCGGTGGCTATGGATCCCGGCGCTCGCCGGGATGATGCCGATTGTGTAGAGCCAGCTTGGCCTCACACGTTGAAACTCACGCCTTGAAATACGCGATCTGCGTCGTGGTCGCGAGCAGCTTGCCCGACGGCGACCAGAGCTCGCCGTGCTGATCCTGATAGCTCCGGTTGAACACTTTCGCGTCGGCAAGCGCGAGCACGTGGGCGGTGTTTTCGCTTGCCAGCTCTTCGCGACTGACGTGGAAATAGGTCGTCAGGGACACCGTGCCGAACGGCACCAGCTCGCCGCGCGCGTGAAACACCCGGCCGAAGAAGGCATCCGACATCGACAGCAGCGACGGCATGTCGATGGTGCGCGGCTTGCGATCGGAGAGCCACAGTTTCGAGAACGCGCCGTACGGCGCGCCGGCGGGGCCGTCGTTGGTGCGCGGCCCGCCCTCGATGAAGCGGAAATCATATTGCCGCGTCCACGACATCTTGGTGTCGGGGTTTCGACGCACCTCGTCGAATGGCGGCGCCGCAGGCATCGTGGCCGGCTGATGCGACCATGACGGCCGGCGCTCGGCGAAAACCGCGGTCGCCAGGGTCGCCGCATCGCCGCCGCCCTGGCTGAGTTCGATCGTCCAATGCTGCGAGGAGCGGTTGGCCTTCGCCAGCCGGAGGTCGAGATCGAACGGCCCCTCCGCGATCGGCGCGCAGTAGTTCACTGTCACCGCCAGCGGATCGCCTGCGGCCTGCGGATGCTCGATCAGCGCGCGCAACACGGTGGCCGCAGTGACGCCGCCGAACGGGCCGACAAAGGCCCAATAGTCCGGGCTGGTCCTGCCCTGCCAGCGGCTGTCGCCGGCGGTGACGCGCGTGGCCTCGTCGAAGAGATGGTCTGATGACATTAATTGCTCTTAATGAGAGATCGTCATTGCGAGCGTAGCGAAGCAATCCAGAACTGAAAAGGAAGTCGGGATTGCTTCGTCGCTTTGCTCCTCGCAATGACGGCGAAGGGTTAGCCCTTGACGCCGCGCCGCGGCTGGCTCGAAGCCGCATTGGTGGGATCGACCGGCACGTTCCAGATATCCTCGGCGTATTCGCGGATGGTGCGGTCGGAGGAGAACCAGGCCATGCGTGCGACGTTGAGGATCGACGCGCGCGTCCATGCCGGGATCACCTGCCAGCGGGCGTCGATGCCGCGCTGCGCCTGGTAATAGGCGTCGAAATCGGCGCTGACCATGTAGTGGTCGAGATGCCGCAGCGCATGCGCGATCGGCTCGAAGCGCCCCCGGTCGTCGGGCGAGAAGTCGCCTGATTCGATCGCGTTGATGGCGCGCGCGAGTGCCGGCGACTTGCTGATCACGTCGGTGGCATCGAGGCCCTGCTGGCGGCGCGCCACCACGTCCATCGCCTCCATGCCGAAGATCGCGATGTTGTCAGGCCCGACATGGTCGCGAATCTCGATATTGGCGCCGTCGAGCGTGCCGATGGTGAGCGCACCGTTGAGCGCGAGCTTCATGTTGCCGGTGCCGGAGGCCTCCATGCCCGCGGTCGAGATTTGCTCGGACAGATCGGCGGCGGGAATGATCGCTTCCGCAAGGCTGACATTGTAGTCGGCCATGAACACGATCTTGAGCCGGCCGCCAATCGCGGGATCGTTGTTGACGACCGCGGCGACGTCGTTGGCCAGCTTGATGATGAGCTTGGCGTAGCGGTAGCTCGCGGCCGCCTTGCCGGCGAAGATTTTCACCCGCGGCACCCAGTCGGCCTGCAGATTGTCCTTGATCGCCTGATAGAGCGCGATCGCTTCGAGGATGTTGAGCAGCTGGCGCTTGTATTCGTGGATGCGCTTGATCTGCACGTCGAACAGCGCGGACGGATCCAGCGCGATGTTCATGCGCTCGCCGATCAGGCGCGCCAGCTGGATCTTGTTGTAGTGCTTGACGGTGCGGAATTTCTGCTGGAACGCGCTGTCGCTGACATAGGTTTCGAGCGCTGCGAGCTGGGTCGGATCGTCGAGCACGGCCTCGCCGCAGGCCTCGCGCAGCAGGTCGGTCAGCTTCGGATTGGCCAGCATCAGCCAGCGGCGGAAGGTGATGCCGTTGGTCTTGTTGGTGATGCGGCCGGGATAGAGATGGTTGAGATCGTGGAACACGGTCTCCTTCATCAGGTCGGAATGCATCGCGGAGACGCCGTTGATACGATGCGAGCCGACAAAGGCGAGCTGCCCCATACGGACGCGGCGGCCCGAGCGCTCGTCGATCAGGGAGACCGAGGCACGATAGTCGATGTCGCCGGGCGCGCGTTCTTCGGCCAGCGCGAGGTGCTGGGTATTGATACGGTAGATGATGTCGAGGTGCCGCGGCAGGAGCCGCTCGAACAGCTCGACCGGCCAGGTCTCAAGGGCTTCGGGCAGCAAGGTGTGGTTGGTGTAGGACAGCGTGGCGACGGTGATCTTCCAGGCCTCGTCCCAGCGGAAGTTGTGCAAATCGACCAGGATCCGCATCAGCTCGGTGACGGCGAGCGAGGGATGGGTGTCGTTGAGCTGCACCGCGGCGTTTTGCGCCAGGCTGCGCAGCTGGCCGTCCGAGCCGAGGTGGCGCTTGACCAGATCCTGCAGCGAGGCCGAGACGAAGAAATATTCCTGCCGCAGCCGCAGCTCGCGGCCCGCCGGGCTTTCGTCGTTAGGATAGAGGAACTTGCAGATCGCCTCCGCCCGCGCCTCCTCGGCGGAGGCGCCGAGATAGTCGCCGGTGTTGAAGACGTCGAGATTCAACGGATCGGGCGAGCGCGCCGACCACAGCCGCAGTGCGTTGACGTGCTCGCCGCGCCAGCCGACGATCGGCGTGTCATACGCGACCGCCTGCACCGTCTCGCCGGGCGTCCAGACCGCGCGATCCCTGCCCTTGTCGTCGACATGCGCGACGCTGCCGCCGAAATGGACGTGATAAACCACGTCCGGCCGTTGCAATTCCCAGGGGTTGCCGAACGACAGCCAGACGTCG
>NZ_JBARGP010000607.1:0-2043 GCF_049798375.1 Bradyrhizobium sp. | reverse complement strand
ACGAAGTCCCGAAGCAATCCAGAAGCCAAGTGAAGATTCTGGATTGCTTCGTCGCTTCGCTCCTTGCAATGACGAAAGGAGAGAGATGCACTCGATTACGCTCGATGGCGAGACCGATTTCGATGGCTGGCGCACCGCCGCGCGGGCGCTTGCGATGAACGATGTCCGGCCGGTCGACATCACCTGGCGCGTGGCCGGCAATGCGCCCGATCTGTTCGAGGAATTGCCGTCGCAGCCTTTGCCGGAGATTCCGCCTGACGCGACGTTCAATGTTCCGGCAAAATTCGTCACCTTGGCGCAGGACGCGATCCTGCACAGTGATCCCAACCGCTTCGCCCTGCTCTACCGGCTGCTCTGGCGCCTGAAGAGCAACCACGAGCTGCTTGATATCGCGACCGATCCCGATGTCATCCAGCTCAATGCGATGGCCAAGGCGGTGCGCCGCGACGAGCACAAGATGCATGCCTTCGTCCGCTTCCGCGAGATCGGCCGCGAACGGGAGTCGCATTACGTCGCCTGGTTCGAACCCGAGCACCACATCGTCGCGCTGGCGGCACCGTTCTTCGTCCGCCGCTTCGCCGACATGCCCTGGTCGATCCTCACCCCCGATCTCTGCGCGCATTGGGACGGCCACGAGATCACCTTCACGCCTGGCGTCGCCAAGTCCGAAGCGCCTTCCGAAGATCGTCTCGAAGAGCTGTGGCGGCGCTATTACGCCAGCATCTTCAATCCGGCGCGGCTGAAGGTGAAGGCGATGCAGAAGGAGATGCCGAAGAAATATTGGCAGAACCTGCCGGAGGCATCGCTGATCAAGCCGCTGATCGCCGAGGCCGGCCAGCGCACCGGCGACATGATCGCGGAGGCCGGCACCGAGCCGCACAAGCCACAGAAACGCCTGGAGACTGCGATGCGCCGCAAAGCCAAAGCCCATGATAAGCATCATGATGATGCGACCGATCTCGATACCCTGCGCGAGGAGGCCGCCGCCTGCCGCGATTGTCCGTTGTGGAAGGACGCCACGCAAACGGTGTTCGGCGAAGGACCTGGACATGCCGAGATCATGCTGGTCGGCGAGCAGCCCGGCGACAAGGAAGACCTTGCGGGCAAGCCGTTCGTGGGACCGGCCGGCCAGATGCTCGACCGCGCGCTGGAGGAGGCCGGCATCGATCGCCGGAAAGTGTACGTCACCAACGCGGTGAAGCATTTCAAATTCGTGCCGCGCGGCAAGATCCGGCTGCACCAGAAGCCAAATACGCCCGAGATCAAGGCCTGCCGGCAATGGTATGAGCGCGAACTGGCGGCGGTGCGCCCGGCCCTCGTGGTCGCACTCGGCGCTACCGCGGCGCAAAGCGTGTTCGGCAAGATCACGCCCATCAACAAGAACCGCGGCCATGTCGTCGATCTCGACGATGGCACCAGGGCGCTGGTGACGGTCCATCCTTCCTATCTGCTGCGGCTGCCGGATCCGGATGCCAGGGCGCAGGAATACAAGCGGTTCGTGGCGGACCTGAAGCTCGCCGCCGGCGCGACCCGCAAAGCCGCGCGGGTCGCCTGAGCTCTCCCCGCTTTTTCACACCGCCAGCGAAATCCCTCGTCGGTTGCAAAAATACCTCGCCTTTCAGCGGGGACGGCATCGCCTGTTCGACCCGTATTTCAACGGGCTGTCACATGCATCGATCAAAATTGGGGCTCGTGGGAGAGGAGAGTTCCAATGACCGATGTTGCTTTACCGGGTTCAATCGAGCCTGCCCTGAAGAAGGGCCCGAACCTCGATGGCGGTTTCCATCCGCTGACCGGAGTTATTTATTTGGGCGTCGTGGCGGCCGCGCTGCTGTTCGTCGCCTACAGCATTTATGACGACGTCTCGGCCACCGGCACCCGCGTCACCTCGCTGGCGCCTTACATCCTGCTGTTCATCGCGCTTTTGATCGCGCTCGGCTTTGAATTCGTCAACGGCTTCCACGACACCGCCAACGCGGTCGCGACCGTGATCTACACCCGCTCGCTGCCGGCCCACATCGCCGTGGTCTGGTCGGGCCTGTG
>NZ_JBARGP010000606.1:0-2239 GCF_049798375.1 Bradyrhizobium sp. | reverse complement strand
GTTAAGTTTTTGTACATTCAATCGCTTTGATCTTCACATTGATGGTGATCATGTCGCGTTTTGCACTACATCGAGTGCATCGGAATAGTCAAACATCTTCTTGATTTTGATCGACCGTGGCGGCGATATCCCAATTAGCTAGCTCGTACATGCAGCTTCACGCCGACCATTTTTCTCGCGGCTCGAAATGAAAAACCGGCCTGAGCGGCCGGTTTTTTAAGAAAATTCAGTGGTGGAGAGGAAGGGGATCGAACCCTCGACCTTCGCATTGCGAACGCGACGCTCTCCCAGCTGAGCTACCCCCCCGAGGCAATCTGAGTCTAGCACAGCGTATTTTCAATGGGGTGATGTGGCCCCTAGGTCCTACCCGGAGCGGCGCTCAGGCCCATTCCGCACTCAACCGTTCCGCCTGTTGCAATACGGTTGCCACGGCCTCTTCCTGCTGGTCGGGCGGATATTTGTACTTGCGCAGGATCCGCTTGACCATCAGCCGCAGGCTCGCCCGCACGCTTTCGCGGACCGCCCAGTCAACGCTGATGTTACGGCGCAGGTTCTCGGTCAGCTCGTGGGCGATCTTCCGCAACGTTTCGTCGCCGAGCATCCGGACCGCCGCTTCGTTGTTGGCGAGCGCGTCGTAGAACCGCAGTTCATCCTCGGTCAGTCCGAGATCCTCGCCACGGTTTGCCGCCTCGCGGAATTTCTTCGCCATTGCGATCAGCTCTTCCATCACCTGCGCGGTCTCGATCGACCGGTTCTGGTAGCGCGTGATCACGTTGGACAGCAGCTCGGAAAACTTCTTTTCCTGCACCACGTTGCTGGCAAAGCGGCTCTTGATTTCGCCCTCGAGCAGCCGCTCGAGCAGCTCGACCGCGAGGTTGCGCTCCGGCAGGTTCTTCACCTCAGCCAAGAAATCGTCATCGAGGATGCCGATATTGGGCTTGTCTAGCCCGACCGACTCGAAAATATCGACGACCTCCTGCGAGACGACCGCCGAGCTGATAATCTGGCGGATTGCCAGATCCTTCTGTTCATCGGAACGCTTTTTCTGGCTCACGTCCTTCTTCGTCAGCAGCACCCGGACCGCCTGGAAGAACGCCACCTCCTCGCGCACCGCCTTCGCCTCGTCGAGCGTGCAGCACAGCGAAAACGCCTTGCTCATTGCGAGCGCATGATCGGCGAAGCGTTTCTTGCCGTCCTTCTCGCCGAGCACGAAATTGGCGGCGCCGGCGAGCAGCTTGTGGCCGGCGGTCAGGAAATGGCTGTAGTCGAAGCCGTGCAGCATCGCGCGCAGCACGTCAAGTTTTTCCTCGAGGAGGGCATAGGCTTCGTGCGCATCGACGGTCGGCCGTCCGCGACCATTGCTCGCGGTGTACTCCTTCAGCGCCTGTTTCAGCTCGCTGGCGATGCCGATATAGTCGACGACCAAGCCACCCTGTTTGTCCTTGAAGACTCGGTTCACGCGGGCAATCGCCTGCATCAGGTTGTGGCCTTTCATCGGTTTGTCGATGTATAGCGTATGCACACACGGCGCATCAAAGCCCGTCAGCCACATGTCGCGTACGATCACCAGTCGCAGCGGATCGGCCGGGTCCTTGAAACGCTTCTCCAGCCGCTTCTTGACCTGTTTCGGATAGATGTGCGGACGCAGCAGCGCCTTGTCCGACGCGGAGCCGGTCATGATGATCTTGATCGCGCCTTTTTCCGGATCCTCGTCGTGCCAGTCTGGCCGCAGCGCGATGATCGCGTCGTACAGGTGCACGCAGATCTCGCGACTCATTGCGACCACCATCGCCTTGCCGGGCTGGGCGGTATCACGCGCCTCGAAGTGAGTCACCAGATCGGTGGCAACACTTCTGATCCGCGGGTCGGCGCCGACGATCTTTTCGAGCGCGGCCCAGCGGCTTTTCAGCTTCGACGCGTCGCTGTCTTCTTCGTCCTCGGCGAGCTCGTCAACCTCATCATCGACGTCCGGCAGCATCTCGGCCTTCAGCCCGAGTTTCGCCAGGCGTGATTCGTAGTAGATTGCGACCGTCGCGCCATCGTCGCGCGCCTGCTGCATGTCGTAGACGTGGATGTAGTCGCCGAACACCGCGCGCGTATCGCGGTCTTCGCTGGACACCGGCGTACCGGTAAACGCGACAAACGTCGCATTCGGCAGCGCATCGCGCAGATGCTGCGCATAGCCGACCTGATAGCCTTTCTGGTCGCCCTTGAACTTGGCTTCGAAGCCGTACTGGGT
>NZ_JBARGP010000605.1:0-7227 GCF_049798375.1 Bradyrhizobium sp. | reverse complement strand
CCGTGGGTCCATTCGAGCTCCGGCATCACCTTGAAGTTCATGCCGTAGATCGAGGCGATCAAAGTCGGCGGCATCAGGACCACGGCCATCACCGAGAACAGCTTGATGATGTTGTTCTGCTCGAGGTTGACGACGCCCAGCATCGCGTCCAGCACAAAGGTGATCTTGCCGGCGAGATAGGAGGCGTGATCGGTCAGCGAGGCGACGTCGCGCTGCATGGTCTTGAGCTGCTCGCGCATGTCCTTGGACCATTTGACGCCTTCGACCACCGCCTGGAGGAAAGCCACGAGCCGGCCGATCGAGACCAGGCTTTCGCGCACCTTCGAGGTCAGATCGCCCTTGCGGCCGATCGAGATCAGGATCTGGGCATATTGCTTGGCATGACCGTGGCGCTCGCTCTCGGGTTCGAAGATCTCGTGGCTGACCTGGTCGACGTCGGCCCCCACCCGCTCCAGGATGTCGGCGCAACGGTCGATCACGGCATCGAGCAGTTCCATCAGCACCATCTCGCCGGTCAGGCCGGCAGCGCAACTGCGCCCCAGCTTGGTCTCGACGGCGGCGAATGGCCTTGGCTGGTCGTAGCGCACCGTGACCAGCCGGTGCCCGGCCAGGATGAAGGTCACCGCCGTGGTCCGCGGCATATCGGTATCGGACTGGCACATCAGCGTGGCTGTCATGTAGCGGCCGCCGTTCTCGATGTAGAGCCGGCTGGAGATTTCGATCTCCTGCATGTCCTCCCGGGTCGGAACCGCGATGCCTGCGAGCCGCTCGACGGCCCGGTCCTCGGGTCCGGTCGGATTGAACAGGTCGATCCAAACCGCCGCGTCTGGCAACGCAGCAAGATCGGGCGGCGCCGTCTTCTTGAGCTGGGAGTCTGTAGGAACGAACACCGACAGCATGCGGGACTCCGGACGGAACGAGGCTCTTGCGGGATTTCAGCGGACTTAGAACAGCCTAGCTCGTCGTCCGCATGCGCCTTGTGACGCAGGTTCCGAGTCCGGTCCATTAGCTTTTGACGTTCCCGCCCTTTCGACGGGCTCCTGGCGATTCATTGGGCGGCAAGAAAGTCACACCTCGCAAAGTTCTCGCGGAAATCTTGCGACAAAAAAGCCACAACCGCCGCGCCGCAGCACGTCACTGCTGTGCTAGCGCTGGAATTGTGGCCGGTTTCGAGGATAATGACACCCAACGGAATCGTCACGCCGGGGCTGTGCTGATACGCCCCTGCAACGCATAGCTTTCAACTGGAATCGGGTGCCATGTCGTCGCTAAAGGTGAAATTGGGACTCCTGGCCGCTGGCCTGATGCTGTCGGGCTGCATGCAGGGTGCGCACTATGAGGCGACCAACGCACAAGCCTTCAAGCCTCATGACAAGGAGCTGCTCGCCAAGATCAGGTACACCAACGTGCCGGTCGCCGAGCCCTTCCGCCGCGCCATCGTCGATTACCACCGCAAGGAAGCGCCTGGCTCTATCCTGGTCGATTCCGACAATCACTACCTCTATTACGTGCTCGATAACGGCAAGGCGATTCGCTACGGTATTACCGTCGGCGAAGAAGCCATGGCTTGGTCGGGTGTCGCCAAGGTCGGTGCCATGACCGAATGGCCGGCTTGGCATCCGACCAAGGGCGAGATCGAGCGCCTGGGCGTGCCGACCTACGTGCCGCCGGGCCCCGATAATCCGATGGGCTCGCGGGCGATGTATCTCTATTCCAACGGCAAGGACACGCTGTTCCGCATTCACGGCACCAACCAGCCGGAATACATTGGCGCTTCGATCTCCTCGGGCTGCATCCGCATGACTAACGAGGACGCCATCGACCTCTACAACCGTGTGAAGGTCGGCGCTCCCGTCGTGGTGCTCGAGCCGCACAAGGGCGATTCGCCGTACACGCCGCAAATGGCCCTGCAGGGCGGCGGCAATTTGGCGATGCAATAAGCGAACATTTAGAGAAACTCATCCTCGCTCAAAGCGCCGGTCACCCCGGCGCTTTTTTGTTCGGCCGCTTCGAACGCATCGCGTCTCAGAAAAACGACGCGAACGGATTCCACGCGCGTGCGCGATGGCGGCGTCGCCTTGGCTTGTCCTCCGCGGCCTTTCGGCGCGAAAGCTTCCCGGATGCCGCCTTGTCCGAACCTGACTTCTCGGACGCGGCTGCTTCCGAGGGTGATTTTTCCGAGGCCCGCTTCTCGGTCTTGGCTGTGGATGCTTGCTCGGCTGGTTTCGCAGCCGATGGCTTGTCGGGCGCGGGTTGAGCATCGACCGCCTTAGGCGCCGTCGCAGGCCTGTTCTCCGGCTTATCTCTGCCAGTGGTCTCGGCAGGCGTCTTGACCGCCGGAGCCGCGGATGATGCCGGCTTCGGCGGAGCAGATAGCTCACCGGTTGTCGCGTTACCGGTCGAAGATCCCGCTTCCTGCTTGGCAGGTTTGTCCGACTTGTCGTCGCCGGCCTTGGCGCCCGCCTGCCCCTTCACCTTGTCCGCCGGACCCGCCGTCTGCGCGACCTCACGTGGCGGCGCGTCCTCGGGACGTTTCTCCGGCAGCAGCGGCGCCACCTTCGGCAGGGGATCGAGCACATCCCACTGGCAGATCCGGTAATTGCTGCGCCGCTCGATCAGATCGAGATGAATGTGGTCCTCGTGATACCCGTCGGAATTCGGGCCGAGCACGGTTGGAAAGCGCGTGCAGGCCGAATGCAGCACGGCCTCGCGGAACTCGCGGGGCTGGGTGCGGTCGGTGAGTTCGACCATGCGGCCATCGGCGAGCCTGAAACCATGAACGTCGATGGCATTGGCATGGCCATGCTCCGAGAGATGGGCGCCGGCGATGCCGTTGCGGCCGCGGCATTCGTAGGAATCGAAATTGTCGAGCGTCCTGATCTGACTGCCAAGCTTGGCCACTTCCGGGGCAACATCGTTGCGGATCCAGTTCACGACCGCGGTCGCCATCGTGCAGCGCATGATTCCCGCCGGCGTCAGCGCCACGCGCGTCTTGTCCGGCAGCACCACCGCTTCCAGCCGTACCAGGTCGTCGCCGCCGCAGGCGCCAGGGCCATGGATCGCAGGAACTGACGGCGCGATCGCGATCTCGTCCGTGAGCGCCAGTCGGCAGGCGGAGGGCGGCGGTGGTCCGGCCGCCTCCTGCTTGCTTCCGTCCTTGGCGTTCTCCTTGCCATCGTCCGTGGTCGGCGCATCCTTGCCCTTGGCGACCTCGGTCGAGCTGCGCGGCGGCGCCTCGGCCGGCCGTGGCTGCGGCAGCGGCACAGCTGACACCGCGACGGCGGACCGCGGCGTGGCTGTTTCGACCTGAGGCGCGACATGGCCATGGTGCCGGGGCCGGGCGGCCAGCGGCTCCGGCGCCATGATCCCGCTCAATGCGAGAATCGCCGCGGCGGTAACCATGGCCCGCCCCGCGGCATCAAGGCCGCCACAAGCCCATTTGCGTGGCGCGCGGCGCGCGCTAAAGATAGCGAAACGCCGCAAAATGTCTCGCCGCAACAAGCGATTACCGATTGGAGGAACGCCCTGATGCTGGGTTTGATGCAAGACTGGCCCCTGCTTTGTCACCGGATCATCACGCACGCGGCAGCGATCCACGGCGCGCAGGAAGTCGTGACGCGGTCGGTCGAAGGTCCGATTGTTCGCACCACTTATCGGCAAATCCACGACCGCGCCCTGCAGGTGTCACAAGTGCTGACGCGCGATGGCATCAGGCTTGGCGACCGCGTCGCCACCATTGCCTGGAACACCGCGCGCCATCTCGAGGTCTGGTACGGCATCATGGGGATCGGTGCGATCTGCCACACCATCAATCCGCGCCTGTTTCCGGAGCAGATCGCCTGGATCGTCAACCATGCGCAGGACCGCATCTTGATGGTCGATCTGACCTTCGTGCCGATCCTGGAGAAGATCGCCGACAAGCTGCCGAGCGTCGAACGCTTCATCGTGCTCACCGATGCCGCGCACATGCCGCAGACCACGCTGAAGAACGCGGTCGCTTACGAAGACTGGATCGCGCAAGGCGACGGCGACTTCGCCTGGGGAACCTTCGACGAGAACACCGCAGCCGCGATGTGCTACACCTCCGGTACGACGGGCGATCCCAAGGGTGTGTTGTATTCGCATCGCTCCAACGTGCTGCATGCCCTGATGGCCAATTCCAAGGATGCGCTCGGCACATCCGCCGCAGATACAATGCTGCCGGTGGTTCCCCTGTTCCATGCCAACAGCTGGGGCATCGCGTTCTCCGCGCCCTCGATGGGCACCAAGCTGGTGATGCCGGGGCCGAAGCTCGACGGCGCCTCGGTCTATGAGCTGCTGAGCACCGAGAAGGTGACCGCTACTGCTGGCGTGCCGACGGTGTGGCTGATGCTGCTGCAGCATATGGCCGCCAACAAGCTGACGCTGCCGGACCTGAAGATGGTGGTGTGCGGCGGCTCGGCGATGCCACGCTCGATGATCCAAGCGTTCCTCGACATGGGCATCGGCGTGCGCCACGCCTGGGGCATGACCGAGATGAGCCCGCTCGGCACGCTCGCGACCTTGAAGCCGCCCTTCGTCGAAACCGCGGGCGATGCCAGGCTCGACGTGCTGCAGACGCAGGGCTATCCGCCGTTTGGTGTCGAGATGAAGATCACCGACGATGCCGGCAAGAAGCAGCCCTGGGACGGCAAGACCTTCGGCCGGCTCAAAGTGTCCGGTCCCGCAGTCTCGAAGGCCTACTACCGGGTCGACACCAATATCCTCGATGAGGAAGGCTTTTTCGATACCGGCGACGTCGCCACCCTCGATCGGCACGGCTACATGCGCATCACCGACCGCTCCAAGGACGTGATCAAGTCCGGCGGTGAATGGATCTCCTCGATCGATCTCGAGAACCTTGCGGTCGGCCACCCCGCGGTCGCGGAGGCCGCGGTGATCGGCGTGCATCATCCCAAATGGGACGAGCGGCCGCTCCTGATCGTGCAACTCAAGCAGGGCCAGGAGGCGACGCGCGAAGACATCCTGAAGTACATGGAAGGCAAGATCGCCAAATGGTGGATGCCCGACGACGTTGCCTTCGTCGACGGTATTCCGCACACGGCGACCGGCAAGATCCTCAAGACCGCCCTGCGCGAGCAGTTCTCCAGCTACCGCTTCCCGAACGCTGCCGCATGACGCGTAGCGTCGTGCGGCCGTCCGTTAACTGATGCGGTATGTGTCTGGATTCCGCGACCAAAGGCGTATTGGAACGGCCGGGCCGGCTTCCTAAGGTCCCGCCGCATTTGAAAATATAAGGAAACGTCCAAGATGACTCAATTTACTCGCATCCTGCCCTGGCTCCTGGGCGCCTCGCTCGTGGCCACCGCCGCGCATGCCGCCGGCAACAAGGTGGTGATCGGCGACATCGACGACATGTCCGGCCTGTATGCCGACGTGATCGGCTCAGGCGGCGTCGTGGCCGCAAAGATGGCGATCGAGGATTTCGGCGGCAGCGTGCTTGGCAACAAGATCGAGTTCATGGAGACCGACCACCAGAACAAGCCCGACATCGGCGCGCAGAAATTCCGCGAATGGGCCGACCGTGACGGCGTCACCATGATCCTTGGCGGCTCCAACACCGGCGTCAGCCTCGCCATGAATAATGTCTCCAAGGAAAAGAAGGTCCCGTTCATTGCGATCGGCGCTGCCGGCGCCTCGCTGACCGGCAAGGACTGCACGCCCTACACCATGCACTATGCCTACGACACCACCTCGCTCGGCAACGGCACTGCCAAGACGATGGTCAAACAGGGTGGCAAGACTTGGTTCTTCCTCACCGCCGACTATGCCTTCGGCACCCAGCTCCAGGAAGCCGCGTCCAAGGTCGTCGAAGCCAATGGCGGCAAGGTCGTCGGCGCAGTGCGCGTGCCGCTGTCGACATCGGACTTCTCCAGCTATCTGCTGCAGGCGCAGAACTCCGGCGCGCAGGTGCTCGGACTCGCCAACGCCGGCAATGACTTTTCCAACTCGATCAAGGCCGCCGACGAGTTCGGCATCGCCAACACCATGAAGCCGGCGGCGCTGCTCGCCTTCATCTCGGACATCCACAGCCTCGGACTGAAGACCGCGCAGGGCCTCTATCTCACCACCGGCTGGTATTGGGACCTCAACGACAAGACCCGCGCCTTCTCCAAGCGCTATTTCGAGAAGACCAAGCGCGAGCCCACCATGAACCAGGCCGCCTATTACTCGGCCACGCTGACCTATCTCAACGCTGTGAAGGCGGCCGGCACCACCGATTCGGACAAGGTGATGGACCAGCTTCACAAGATGAAAATCGACGACATGTTCACCGACAACGGCAAGATCCGCGCGGACGGCCTGATGGAGCACGACATGTACATCATGCAGGTGAAGAAGCCCGAGGAGTCCAAATATCCGTGGGACTACTACAAGCTGGTGCAGACCATGTCGGGCGAGGAAGCCTTCGGCAAGCTCTCCGATTCGGAATGCCCGCTGGCGAAAGGCCATTGAGCTGGAACGCGCTGGGGCTTCGGTGAGGCCTGAGCCATGACGGCGACCTGACGAGGGCCTCCCATCGCACAAGTGATGGGAGGCCTTTGCTTTGGGGGCCGTCGCGGCCTGCCCTCGCGCCATCAGGGCTTTGCGGGTAGCAACCTGCGCAGCAGGCGTCAGGTACGGGCACACCTTCCGCACCCCCCTCGATGCCCCTTGAATTTACCGCATCGCCATGGTCTCACACGGAGAGAACCGGCCGCCCTCCTCCGGGTCCGGCCCAACCTGGTAGTTCCGCTTCCGATGGCCCGCAGGTTTCACGCTCCCTATCTGTCGGAGCCCGTCTCCAGCCTTGCAAGCTGGGCCCGCAATCTCGCCGTGTTCTCGGTGATCGCGGTCCTGGTCTCGATCATCGTCCTGCGCTTCGACTTCCTCGAGATGAAGCCGGCGCTGATGACCTTCTTCGGCGCGCTCGGCTGCGCGGTGCTGTCGATCCTGGTCGGGTTCGCCGCCTTCGTGGCGATCTGGCGCAACGGCAGCCGCGGCATGAGCCGGATCCTGCTCGCCATCGTGATTAACGCGATAGTACTGGCCTATCCCGCCTATCTCACCCTGCAATACCGCAAGCTGCCGAAAATCTACGACATCACCACCGACCCGATCGATCCGCCGCGCTTCGAGGCGCTCGCGCCGTTGCGCAACGGCGACGGCACCAACACTGCCGGCTATGCAGGTTTGTACTCGGCCGAG
>NZ_JBARGP010000604.1:0-2570 GCF_049798375.1 Bradyrhizobium sp. | reverse complement strand
TCGCGGGCGCGGCGCACGACCAGATTGCCCGTCACCTTGCTGGCGTCGAACACGTGCAGCGGACGCGCGCGGTCATAGGTCATGAAATTGGTGATATCGACCAGCGCGTTGATTGGGCGCAACCCGATCGAGGTCAGCCGCTGCTGCAGCCATGTCGGCGACGGGCCGTTCTTGACGCCGCGCACCAGCCGCAGCGCGAAGGCGGGGCACAGCTTCTCGTCCTCGACCGTGACTTTCACGGGGCAGGGGAATTCGCCCTTCACCGGCTTGATGCCGGGCTCTTTCAACTTGCCCATGTCGGCCGCGGCGAGATCGCGTGCGATGCCATGCACGCCGGTGCAGTCCTGCCGGTTCGGCGTCAGATTGATCTCGAACAGGGGATCACCGAGAGCTGCCCACTCGGCGTAGCCCTTGCCGATCGGCGCATCGGCCGGCAGCTCGATGATGCCGTCATGATCTTCCGATATCTGCAGTTCGGCGGCTGAGCACAGCATGCCGCGGCTTTCGACGCCGCGGATGGTGCCGACCCCGAGCGTGATGTTCTTGCCCGGAATGAACGTGCCAGGCGGTGAGAACACGCTGACGAGGCCGGCGCGCGCATTCGGTGCGCCGCAGACCACCTGCACGGGTGCGCCGCCATCGCCGGTATCGACCATGCAGACGCGCAGCCGGTCGGCATTCGGATGCTGTTCGGCCGAGACGAGGCGCGCGATCGTGAACGGCGCCAGCAGCTTTGCCTTGTCCTCGAGATGCTCGACCTCGAGCCCGATCATGGTGAGCTTCTCGGCGAGCTTCTCGACCGGCTCGTCGGTGTCGAGATGGTCCTTCAGCCAGGACAGCGTGAATTTCATGGCTGCATGCCTCGAGTATTGCTGGTGAGTACGGTGTCAGTTCTGTCGATGGAGCTTGGCTCGCTCTCTCCGCTCCCTCCCCCCTTGTGGGGGAGGGCTGGGGAGGGGGGTGAGCCGAGCATTCGCTGCGAGATCGCTTGGCGGATCGCTTCAACGACGCCTTCAAGATTCGACATCGCCTGATCGTTGGTGAAGCGCAAGGTCTGGAAACCTTGTGTGGCGAAGAAGGCATCGCGGTCGGCGTCCGCTTTCTGTCGTTCGACGAAGTCGTGAGACTCTCCATCAAGCTCGATAACAAGCTTTGCGGAAAAGCAGACGAAGTCGGCGATGTAGTTCTGGAACGGGACCTGGCGACGAAAGCTGAGATTATCGATCCGGCTCGCTTTGATGTGCCGCCACAGCAGTGTCTCGGCGCGCGTCATCGTTTGCCGAAGCTGCTTCGCCCGGCCACGTTGACGCTCGCTGACGGCTGCGTGCGGCATCCTGGGCTACCCCCCTCCCATTCCCTCCCCCACAAGGGGGGAGGGAATGGAGAGAGCGCGGCCCTGACGCTTGCGAAGCCGAAGATTGGTGTGAGTGTCACTCACGTACTCAATCCTCCCGCCAGGGTCGGCAGGTCGAGCGGCTTGAAGCCGTAGTGGGAGAGCCAGCGGACGTCGCCCTCGAACAGCTGGCGCAGATCGCTCATGCCGTATTTCAGCATCGCGATGCGGTCGATGCCCATGCCCCAGGCGAAGCCCTGATATTCGTCGGGATCGAGGCCGCAGGCGCGCAGCACGTTCGGGTGCACCATGCCGCAGCCGAGGATCTCCAGCCAGTCCTCGCCCTCGCCGAAGCGGATCTCGCCGTTGCCGCGGCGGCACTGGATGTCGACCTCGAGCGACGGCTCGGTGAACGGGAAGAACGACGGCCGAAAGCGCATGTTGATGTGGTCGACCTCGAAGAACGCCTTGCAGAACTCGTGCAGGATCCATTTGAGGTGACCGAGATGCGAGCCCTTGTCGATGACCAGGCCTTCGACCTGGTGGAATTGCGGCGTATGCGTCGCATCCGAATCGATGCGGTAGGTGCGGCCGGGACAGATCACGCGGATCGGGGGCTTCTGGGTCAGCATGGTGCGCACCTGCACCGGCGAGGTGTGGGTCCGCAGCAGCATGCGCGAGCCGTCAGGCTTCGGATTGAAGAAGAACGTGTCGTGCATGTCGCGCGCCGGATGGTCTTCCGGAAAGTTCAGCTTGGTGAAATTGTAGTCGTCGGTCTCGATGTCCGGACCTTCGGCGATCGCAAAGCCCATGTCGGCGAAGATGGTGGTGAGCTCATCCATCACCTGGCTCAGCGGATGGATGCGGCCGGCGTCTGCCGGCGTGTCTTGCAGCGGCAGGGTGACGTCGATGGTCTCCGCCGCAAGCCGTGCATCGAGCGCGGCCGATTTCAGCACGTCGCGGCGCGCGGTCAGCGCCGCGGTTACCTTGTCCTTGGCGAGGTTGATTGCCGCACCCTGCGTCTTGCGCTCATCGGGCGACATCTAGCCGAGCGTCGCCAGCAGCGCCGAGATCGAGCCTTTCTTGCCCAGCGCTGCGACGCGCACGGCATCTAACGCGGCTTCATCGGCGGCAGCGCTGATCTGGTCGAGGATGGAGGTTTCGAGCGTAGCGAGGTCGGACACAGCGATTTCTCCGCGAAATTGCGGGTGGTTGTGGCCGCGAGGGCCGCGAGGGT
>NZ_JBARGP010000603.1:0-2686 GCF_049798375.1 Bradyrhizobium sp. | reverse complement strand
CGTCGAGATGCCGGTGCGTCCCAATATCGGCATCCATACCCAGCCGATCTCCTTCATCGGGCTTCCCGTCGTCGCCGTGCCGGTGCCGCTGGAACCAATGCCGATCGGAGTGCAGCTGATTGCCGCGCCCTGGCGCGAGGATATCGTGCTGCGGGTGGCGCATGCCTTGCAGCAGATGGGCGTGGCGGCGGCGCCGCAGTCAAAAGGATTGTAAGTATGGACATCGACCTGCCCGAGATCGTGGCGGAAGTGACTGCCCAGTTCCAGCGCTATGAAAAGGCGCTCGTGAGCAACGACGTCGCGGTGCTCGGCGAACTGTTCCGCAATGATGCGCGCACCCTGCGCTACGGCATCTCTGAGAATCTCTACGGCCATGGCGAGATTTCGGCGTTCCGTGCCGCGCGTCCGCCGGCCGGGCTGATGCGGCGCACCGCGCGCACCGTGATATCGACCTATGGCCGCGACACGGCTGTCGCCTCGACCTTGTTCTATCGCGACAGCGCGCCGGGGCGCGTCGGTCGCCAGATGCAGACCTGGGTGCGCTTCCCCGAAGGTTGGCGCATCGTTGCCGCCCATGTCAGCGTCATCGACGAACCGCAGGGGCCGCCGGCATGAGTCTCGACGATCTCCCAAGTCGCGCACAGCGCGACAATCCGACAGCCCGCGCGCAGCAGCAGGCGCCGGAGATGCCGCGTATCAATCGTGCGCCGCAGGTCATCGCCAAGATCACGCGCGCCGAGGAGCTGCGCCTGCAGCTTGCCGACGAGATCGTGCGCGGCATTCTGGCGCCGGGCGCGGCGCTCGACGAAACCGAGATCGCCAGGCGTTTCAGCGTGTCGCGCACGCCGGTGCGCGAGGCGTTGCGCCAATTGGTGGCGTCAGGCCTGGTCGAGGCGCGCGCCCATCGTGGCGCGGTGGTGGCGCGTCCCTCGCTCGATCGCCTGAGCGGCATGTTCGAGGCGATGGCCGAGTTGGAGGCGTTGTGCGCAGGCCTTGCCGCGCAACGCATGGCGCCGGTGGAGCGGCAGCGGCTGGAGGCCATTCATGAGGAGCTGCGCCACCTCAGCCATGCCGGCAATCCGGAGCGATTCCACGAGGTCAACGAGCGCTTCCACAACGCGATCTATGCCGGCGGGCACAACGCTTATATCGCAGAGATCACGCTGGCGACGCGGGTGCGGGTGCAGCCGTTCCGCCGCGCCCAGTTTCGCAACCTTGGCCGTCTGGCGAAATCTCACGCCGAGCACGATCGCGTCGTGGTCGCGATCCTGCGCGGCGACAAGCTTGGCGCGGCGAGCGCGATGCGCGCGCATATCGAACTGGTGCGCGGCGAGTATGAAATCTACGCGGTGTCGGTGTAGCCGAGGCGCCGTCAACGTTCTTCATTGCGAAGAGCGAAGCGACGAAGCAATCCAGAATCTTTCCGGGATCCTGGATTGCTTCGCTTCGCTCGCAATGACGGCGACTGTTAGCTACGCCGCCGTCTGCGCCACATACGCCCGCCAGCCGCCGAACGACGAAATGTCCCGCGCGCGATCGAGCGCGGCAGGCTCGACGATAAAGCCCTTCACCTCACGGCCATCGGACAGATTGATCGTTCCGATCGACAACGGCGGCGGCACGGCGGCGACGAATTGGCCGAAGGCCGCCTCCGACAGCGCCCACAGCTCGAGTGTGATCGAGGTGCCGGCCCCCGGCGCGATGCGGAGCATGCCGGGCTTGGGCGGCGTCGTCTCCAGCGCATAGAGCTGGTAGTCCGGCGCCGTCGTCGCTGTCTCCAGCAGACGCGCGCCGAGCGAGGTCAATTCATGGTTCAGCGCCATGCCGGACAGATGCGCGCCGACCGCGGCGATCGCGATCTCGCCGTCTCTTAGCGTCGTTGTCAGCGGCGCGAGCGGCGGCTGCGCCACGCCCTTGGCGCCGACGCCAAGTTCGGTGTCGGCGTGAAACACCCGGCCGATGCTGGCGAGCGCGGCATCGCGCCCTGCCGGCGCCAGCAAGGTGACGCCGAACGGAATGCCGTCGTCGCGCATCGCCGACGGCAGCGCCAGGGCGCACATGTCGAGCAGGTTGACGAAATTGGTGTAGGTGCCAAGCCGGCTGTTGAGCCGAATCGGATCGGCGAGCACCTCCGCGGTGGTGTAGGCGGTCGGCGCGGTCGGCAGCAGCATCGCGTCGATCCCGGCGAAAGTACGCGCCGCGAGCTTGCGCATAGCTTGCAGCCGGTAGAGCGCGGCAAAGGTATCCGCCGCCGAGGGCCGCGCGCCGGCAATGGTGATCTCGCGCGTTACTGGATGAATCGCGTCCGGATCTGACGCCAAGAGATCACGGATCACGAGATAGCGTTCAGCCACCCACGGACCTTCGTACAGAAGCCGTGCGGCCTCGTAGAATGGCTCGAGATCGAATTCGACGAGCTGCGCGCCGAGTTCGTCGAAACGCAGGACTGCCTCGTCGTAGGCGGCTTCCGCGTCCTTATCGCCGAAAAAGATCAGTTGACTCGGATGGGGCACACCGAGCTGCAAGCCCTTCGGAAATGGCGTGAGCGGGGCAAGCGGGCGGTCCTGCGAGAACGGATCGAGCGGATCAGGCGCCGCCATCACGCCGAGCGCGGCCGTTGCATCGTCGACCGTGAGCGCGAAGATCGAGACGCAGTCGAGCGTGCGGCAGGCCGGCACCACGCCTG
>NZ_JBARGP010000602.1:0-12789 GCF_049798375.1 Bradyrhizobium sp. | reverse complement strand
CATCGGCATGGTTTCAATCATTTCACGATCGAGCAAACGCAAATGGCCGGGACACGCGCGGCCATTTGATCGCTCCATGCGGACACGCTTGGCTGTGCGCGCCGTTTCGCCTCACGTCAGGTCAGCGACATGGTGCTGGGATCGCTGTCCATCTGCTCACGCTGCGCGGCGCTGTCCGGGCGCGCGGGTCCGAGGTGAGGCGCTTCACCGCGCGGCTCGAAGCGTTCGCTGGACGAGAACGTACCTTGTCCATCGAGCGAGGGCGCTTCCGAATAGCGGCCAGGCGGAAACCGCCGCTCCGTTTCGTTCGGTACCCATGAACATGTAGCTGAATTCGGTTGCCTCCTTGCTGCACTCTAAAGTTGCTCGGAGCTTATCCATGTTAGGGCATGATCCGGAAAAGTGGAAACCGGTTTTCCGAAAAGATCATGCTCAAACAAGAGATGAGATCACGATACGATTCTGTGTAATCGCATCGTGATGTAGACGGCACGTCTGTGGTACTGATTGCCTCGCGATGGCATCGAACATAGCAGCAGCGTGCTAAGTCGATCGCTCAGCGATCGACTTCACCGAACACGATATCAAGCGATCCAAGGATTGCAGAGACATCGGCGAGCAAGTGCCCCTTGCACAGGTCGTCCATTGCCTGAAGATGCGCGAAGCCTGGCGAGCGGATCTTGCACTTGTAGGCCTTGTTGCTGCCGTCGGAGACGAGGAACACGCCGAACTCTCCTTTGGGAGCCTCGACGGCGACATAGATCTCGCCGGCCGGAACGTGAAAGCCCTCGGTGTAGAGCTTGAAATGATGGATCAGCGCTTCCATCGACCGCTTCATCTCGCCTCGCCTGGGCGGCGCAACCTTGTTGTCCTGAATCATCACCGGGCCCTGCCCGTCCGGCGCGCGCAGCTTGGTGATGCACTGCTGCATGATGCGGACGGACTGCCGCATCTCTTCCATCCGGATCAAGTAACGATCGTAACAGTCGCCGTTCCTGCCAATCGGGATATCGAAGTCCATCTCGGCATAGCAGTCGTAAGGTTGCGCCTTGCGCAGATCCCAGGCGGCGCCGGAGCCGCGGACCATCACGCCCGAAAAGCCCCAGGCCCAGGCCCGATCGAGCGGGACCACGCCGATATCAACATTGCGCTGCTTGAAGATGCGGTTCGCCGTGAGCAGCCGATCGAGATCGTCGACCACCCCAAGGAACGGGTTGCACCAGGCTTCGATATCGTCGATCAGCTTCGGAGGCAAGTCTTGGTGCACGCCTCCAGGCCGATAGTAATTGGCGTGCATCCGGCTGCCCGAGGCACGCTCGTAGAACACCATCAGCTTCTCGCGCTCCTCGAACCCCCAGAGCGGCGGCGTCAGCGCGCCGACATCCATGGCCTGCGTGGTCACGTTCAGGAGATGCGAGAGGATCCGGCTGAGCTCGTGATAGAGCACCCGGATCAATTGCCCGCGCCGGGGCACCTCGATGCCGAGCAGCCGCTCGATGGCGAGGCAGAACGCATGCTCCTGCGTAAGCGGCGCCACGTAGTCGAGCCGGTCGAAATAAGGAATCGCCTGCAGATAGGTCTTGGCCTCGATCAGCTTCTCGGTGCCCCGATGCAGGAGCCCGATATGCGGGTCGACCCTTCGCACCACCTCACCATCGAGTTCCAAAACAAGCCGCAACACGCCATGCGCCGCCGGATGCTGCGGGCCGAAATTGATGGTGAAGTTGCGAAAGCCCTCATAGGTCTCGTCCATCGGCTTACCTTCCACGGGTCGTGCGCGACGGAAATGTCTGCTGGACGCCCCTTCGACACACTGTCGCGTAGCTTAGGCCATCGCTCGCCTTGCACATCAACATAGGTAAACTGCGCCGCAACGATGCATTGAGCGCCCCGCACGTACTATCGCTTGCAAAACTCTTCCAGGCTCCTTGCCGACGATCCGCGCACCGTAGGTCCGATTGCCTTGAGGATTTCTGAGAGTTCGAAAGTCATCCTCGCAAACGGGCGTCACGGCGCTCCGTTCGCTGCAGAGCAATCTGACAGCGCGCCGCTCACGCGCCGCGACGGACCTGCCTTATTCCGTCGGACTCGCGGAATGCGCGGTCCGCCTGCTGCATGTCGAGACCACCGGCGCGCCAGCGCTGCGCGATCGCGGACCGGGAAAAATCGAACGATTTTTCCGGACCGGCCTCCTCCGCGCCGGGCCGATAGCTCAGGAGATAGATCGTATCGTCCGGCATCTCGTGCTGTTCGAGCTGCCACCTGAGCCGGCGTGCGGACAGTCCGAGCCGGAGCCGCTGATAGGTCTGGTTGCCCATCATCAGGTCGCTCTTGCGTTCCGATGCGGCTTCCAAACTTGCGGGCACTTCGCCATCCCTGGCGAAGACATCGATGACATAGAGACGCAGAGAAGCCGGTTCGGTGAGCACCGGGTCGAACGGCGCATTGATCGACAGGCCGCCGTCCGCGAGCCAACGCCCATCGATCTCGAGCGGCGCGAATTCCGGCAAGAACCCGCAGCTTGCGAGGATATGATCGAGCGTGATGCGATCGCGGGTCGAATCGAACAGGACCACGTCGCCGCTTTTCAGGTCGGTCGTCGCGATGGTCGTGCGTGTCTCGCCGCCATTGAGCCGCCCGAAATCGACCAGCCGCGCCAGGCGCTCGCGCGTCGGCCCCAGATCGTAGAGGCTGCGGAAGCGCAACGGTGCGGTCGGCAGCCTGGGATGAAAGTGCCCCTCGCTGCCCAGCAGCCGGGTGCCGAGCGCGGCCATCCAGGCGAAGGCATGGCGCGACGGACCTGCGCTGGAGTGGACGGGCACCGCGGCCCGCTGCTCCCAATAGGCGCGCAAGGCGCTGACCCGCGCCTCAGGCGGACTGCCCGCGATCAGCGCGCAAGTGATGGCGCCGACCGATGATCCGCAGCACCAGTGCAGCGGCAACGGAAACGCCTCATAGACGCCAGCATGATAGGCGCCGAGCCCAAGGCCGCCCCCGAAAACGAGCACGTTCAACTTGTCCGGCAATGTCGATGGTCCTCGTGAAGCAGGAGCGCTTGGCGCGCTGGTCGGCAACGTCCGCCTTGCAGCTTGGTTCACTCGCGCGGCGCTCGGACCGATCCGCGCGGCGTCAAAGGAAGTCGCCTTCTGCGGGTCGGAGCGGCGAGCCGACGCGCAGCTTGGCGCGATCGTCCTATTCCGCCGGCACGGCAGGCGTCACCGGCTCGCGTCGGGATTCAATGATGGCGCGATCGATCCGTGCCACCTCCGCAGCCGGAACCACATATTCGTCGTGATCGCGCCAGGCGAAGACGACGAAGGTCGCGAACGCGCCGACACAACCGAGCGCCACCATCCACCAGATGTGCCAGATCAGGGCAAAACCCGTCACGGTGGCAAAGAACGCACAGACGAACCCGGTCGGCGAGTTGCGCGGCAGTTCGATATCCTCGTAGTCCGGCGGCTGCTTGTCGCGCAGCTGCTGTCGCTTGGCTTCCTCCTTGATCGTCCAATAGGCGTCCTCGCCGGTGACGTTCGGCATGATGGCAAAATTGAAGACGGGCGGCGGCGACGACGTGGCCCATTCCAGCGAGCGCCCGTCCCAGGGATCGCCGGTGGTATCGCGCAGCAGCTCGCGATCGCGGATGCTAAAGACGAGCTGCAGCACCTGCAGGATAACGCCAATCGTGAGCAGCGCGGTTCCGAACGTCGCGGCCGCCAGCCAGGGCCGCCATTCGGCGACATCGTAATGCTGCATGCGCCGCGTCATGCCGAGGAAGCCAACGGCATAAAGCGGCATGAAGGTGACATAGAAACCGACCAGTGTGAACCAGAACGCCGCCTTGCCCCAGCTCTCATAGAGACGAAAGCCGAACGCCTTTGGAAACCAGTAGGTCACGGCGGCAAACGCCGCGAACAGCACGCCGCCGATGATCACGTTATGGAAATGGGCGATCAGGAACATGCTGTTGTGCAGCAGGAAGTCGGCCGGCGGCACCGCCACCAAGACGCCGGTGAGACCGCCGATGATGAAGGTCACCATGAAGCCGATCGACCACAGCATCGGCGTCGTGAAGCGGACGCGGCCGCCATACATCGTGAAAAGCCAATTATAGATCTTCACACCTGTCGGCACCGCGATGATCATGCTGGCAATGCCGAACACCGCGTTGACATTGGGTCCAGCCCCCATGGTGAAGAAGTGATGCAGCCACACCATGAAGGAGATGATACAGATCGCCATGGTGGCGAGCACCATGGAGCGATAGCCGAACAGCGGCTTGCTGGAGAATGTCGGCACCACCTCGGAGTAGATGCCGAACGCCGGCAGCACCAGGATGTAGACCTCCGGATGACCCCATGCCCAGATCAGGTTCATGAACATCATGACGTTGCCGCCGCCGGTATTGGTGAAGAAGTGAAAGCCGAGATAACGGTCGAGAATCAGCATCGCGAGCGTAGCGGTGAGGATCGGGAAGGCGGCAATGATAAGCAGGTTGGAGGCGAGCGCGGTCCAGCAAAAGATTGGCATGCGCAGCAGCGTCATGCCCTTGGTGCGCAGCTTCAGCACCGTCGTCGTCAGGTTGACGCCCGAGACCAGCGTGCCAATGCCCGAGATCTGCAGCGCCCATAGATAATAGTCGACGCCGACACCGGGCGAATATCTCAGCTCCGAGAGTGGCGGATACGGCAGCCAGCCGGTGCGGGCGAACTCGCCGACCACTAGCGACATGTTCACCAGCAGCGCGCCGGTCGCGGTCAGCCAGAAGCCGACCGAATTCAGCGTGGGAAAGGCGACATCGCGCACCCCGAGCTGCAGCGGCACGATCAGGTTCATCAATCCGATCACGAACGGCATCGCGACGAAGAAGATCATGATGGTGCCGTGCGCGGAAAATATCTGGTTGTAGTGCTCCGGCGGCAGATAGCCGTTCGAGTGGAAGGCGACCGCCTGCTGGGTCCGCATCATGATGGCGTCCGTACCGCCGCGCAGCAGCATCACGAAAGCCAGCAGCACGTACATGACGCCGATCCGCTTATGATCGACGCTGGTGATCCATTCACGCCAGAGATAGGGCATGTAGCCCTTGATGAGCACCCAAAGCAGGACGCCGATGATCACGACGAGAACGACGCCCGCCGCGGCGAGAGGAATCGGTTGACCGAATGGAACGGCAGACCAGTCGAGCTTCCCGAGCATTGCGCGCTCCGATCACGCCCCATCCGCAACTTAGCTGACCCACCCGCGATGCGACGTTAGCCTATGTGAATCGGCCGACGCCAGCATTTCCGGATCGGCTCACGATCCACTTGACGGCGAGCGCGTCGGTGCCCTGAGGAACTCGTCGAGCTGCACGATCGCCTCCGCTTCGCGCGCACGCTTCAACAGCCTCGTCTGATCCGCGCCTGGCGGCAGCCGCTCGGCCGCAGCGCGTGCCTCTCGCGCCGATCTCAAGAGACGCTCAGCCAGCGGCAGGGTCTGCTTGAAGCGGCGGCGCTGTTTCTTTTGAACTTCAACATCCATGCAACTATACCGGAATGCGTTTCAACCTGCTGCGAACTTACATTCCGATGAACGCCGCGCATCAACATAGGTAAATCGGCTCGGCTCACAGCAACCGATCCCAGTGAGAGCAACAGACTGTGATAACGAGCCGGTCGTCCCTTCCTCTTTGGAACGCCGGCACCGGTCAGCCGGTCGTCGGTCCCTCGGCGTCACCCGGCTCGGGAAGCACGCCGGACCCGGGTGTCTTGTCCTTGTCCGTTAAGTCCGGCCTGGCATGGGGCCCGGCCGGATTTGGCAGCTTTTGGCGTTCACTTGCGGCGCCATTCGGATCTTGCTTGCTCGCTCTCGCGTTGCCCGTCCGGCTGTTTCATTGTCTTGCTGCGGCGTAAGCTTCAGTTCCTTGATCTGTCGTCATGGCTGTGATGCGCATCCCGCTCCCCGCCGCCGCCCGAGACCTTGGATGTTCGTCCGCTGGTCGCCGAGCCCCGCGTCGGACGCTCCTGCTCACGCCCGCCTTTTTCCGGATGATCGCGATCCTGCCGTGACGAGCCGGGACCGCCGAAGCGCTCGGTATCTGGATTCTTGTGCGGCATTCATCGATCCTGCTGATAGCCTTGGTTGGTGGTGTTCTGCTTGACGTTGCCCGGGCGGCCCTGGGTCTCGAAGTTCTCACGGCCGCGGCTCTTCTCGTCGGCCTCGATCTTCGGGTCCGAGCCAGGTCCTTTGTCGCTCCGCTGCTCCGGAGGCACGGGAGGCATTTTCGACATGGATCAATCCTTCTGCTGTCGGCGCGAAATCAACTGGCCTCCGCCGCACGCGTTCCTAGAGGGACTGTCGTCGCCCAGAAAATTGGAACCGATCGACCGAGCACCGCTTGCATCTCTTTGAATTTTTCGCCGGCAGCGACAGGTGAGCGGATGCCCGAACGGACCACGTTCAATCCAGCGGCCAACGTGGAGGGCCTGTCTGAAGAGCAAGCCGAAGAGATCAAGGGACAAAGCCGACCCAATGCCGCGCTAATCCATGAAACCATCCGCGCCGAAGGAGAGAGCGAACTCGAGCGACGCTGGTGGGCGATTGTGCTGTCCGGGCTGGCCGCCGGCCTGTCGATCGGGCTGTCGCTCGTGGTCCAGGGCGAGCTTCATGCCTTCATTTCAGACGAGTCCACCCGCAGATTGGTCGCGCCGCTTGGCTATACGGTCGGCTTCCTCGTCGTCGTCCTGGGGCGGCAGCAGCTGTTCACCGAAAACACCCTCACACCGATCCTGCCGCTGCTTCACCATCGCGACCGCGGCACGTTCCTGAACGTTGTCAAACTCTGGATCCTTGTGCTTGTCGCCAACATAGCCGGCACATGGGCGGTCGCGGCCGTGCTCGCTCATACCGACGTGTTCGAGCCGCGCATCCGTGACGCGTTCGTCGAGATCGCGCATCACACTGTGGAGGGAAGCTTCTGGGCGACATTCGCCCGAGCTGTATTCGCCGGCTGGCTGATCGCGCTGATGATGTGGCTGTTGCCGGCGGCGGAAGGCACCCGCGTCCACGTCATCCTCATCATGACCTATGTGATCGCGCTCGGCGAGTTCTCCCATATCGTCGCCGGCTCGGTCGACTGCGCCTTCCTGATGCAGACCGGAAAGGCGTCGCTGTCCGATTACGCTTTCGTGTTCTTCGCGCCGACCCTGCTTGGCAATGTGGTCGGCGGCACCACGCTGGTTGCCATCTTGAATTACGGGCAGGTCGCGGCGGAAATCGACAAATGATTGGAGTCCGCGTCGTCGCTTGGTCCGCCGGCTGCTCACCGCACGGCGATGATCAAGCCTTCATTGGGCAGCAGTTGAACCGTTCGGCCGAGCGGACCACGCCGTCGCGCCGGATATCTCGACAGCAGGCAGTCACCGGGCGCATCGCAGTGCCAGCGACGCGATCGCCGGCGATATTGAGCAGAACGAGGATTCCTTCCGTGTCCAGGCTGTGCCGATTAGCCAGAGCGTCATTGCGCGCGCGGATCGGCTGGTAGGCGCCTCGCATCAGGCACGGCGTCGCATGCCGTAGCGATCAGCTCGCGATGGAGATGGAGCAATGAGCCGGGGTCGTCGGGCACGTTGATGTCGGGCTTGCCCATCGGCAGCCAGGGCTCGCCGCTGCTGAAGCCGCCATGCGGGCTGTCGTCCCAGCGCAGCGGCGCGCGCTCGGGATCGCGGCCGAGATCGAAGCCTTTTACTTTTGCTTTTGCGCTCGAGAGTCCGAGTGCAATGCGCTCAAACCGCCGCGGTTCCTGTTTACGGCGTCTGGCTCGCGCAGCCGAGGCAGATGCAAGCGCCGATCGTTGATCTGCGATCGAGCGAACTGATCCGCGGGCACGAGTGGTCGCAAGCGCGCGTCGCCTGCGGCGCGCGCTTGCACCAGATCGAGCCGCAGCGATGCGCCGCGGCTCGCGTCAGATCAGCTCACCACCAGCCGGGACCCCAAACGACGGGACGTCGCCAATAGGGGCCAGGGCCGTAGCCATAGGGGCCATAATACGGAGCCGGATAGGCCACCGGGTATCCGCCATACGCGTAGTACGGATCGTCCCAGGCATAGGGCGCCGCGATGGCTGCGCCGATCAGGGCACCGGCTGCCAGGCCCCCCACACCCCAGCCCCAGCCGCCTCCCCTCCAGCCGCCGCCGTGCCAGCCTCCACCGTGCCAGCCTCCGCCGTGCCAGCCTCCGCCCCATCCGCCACGGAAGCCACCGCCACCGAAGCGAACCTGAACCACTCCTGGATCAATCTGCGCAGCCGGCTTGGCTGCGCCCCACAATGCCGTGACCGGCGCCGCACCAGCCGGCACCTGACTTCCAAGCACGAGGGCGCTCGACAAAGACAGCGCCGCGAGAACGCCTGAGATACGCATGAATCAGTCTCCTGTTGCTTACCCGTCGCAGCTACTCGCGAGACGTGCCGGTGAGCGCAAGGTCCGCCGGCGGTCTCGACGAGTGCTCAGCAACAGAAAACTTCGTGTGTTTCGGAAGTGTTCCTAACGCACAGGAAAGCGATAGCCTTCACCATGACATGCCCGAGGACGGGCCAGCCGGCCATGCCACCGGCACTTGCTGTTCCCTGGCGTTGCGCCGAGATGACGCTTGCATTGCAAGGTGCAAGTTCCATCTCCCGTCAAATTCGGCGCGCTTCCGTCCGTATTTGTCTCCCAAATAACCCTTGTTAACGACAGCTGCCGCGGATGGCTCACATTCGTTATCGGCGTTCCGGCCAGGAACGTCACGAGTTGTCCAATGGGAGTCATCTCGCTCGTATCACTTGATCTCTCAGCCTCTTTCGAGGTTCGCCTTTGCTATCCAGCCGAGCTCGCGTGGAAGATGCAGACGAGATCACAACGGGTCGCACAGGTGCAGGTCGAACCATGCAGACGGGTTTTGCGTTCACGAGGTTTGCCGACCGCCTGATGAGCGTTGCGGAGCTGTCGACCGATGACGTCGACATGCTCGCGCGCATGCCTAGCGCCATCAGGCACTTTGCTTCACACGACGAGATCAGGCGTCCCGGCGAGTACGCCAGTGAATGCTGCGTGCTGCTGCAGGGTTACACGTGCTGGAAAGACGATGATCATTCCGCCGGTCAGATCACGTCCATTCACGTTCCCGGGGACGTTCCTGATCTCTACACAACATTGTCGCCGCGGGTCGACGCGCGTTTATGCGCGCTGGGGCCGGCCGTCGTCGCGTTCGTGCCGCACCGCTTCTTCCGAGATATCAGCGCGATGTCCGAACGCCTGGCTCACGCGTTGTCGTTGTTGGCGTTGGCCGAGTTCGCCAGCCTGCGCAATTGGCTCGTCATTCTCGGCAGCTGCGAATCCCTGACGCGAGCGGCTCATCTGATCTGCGAGATCACGGTCCGGCTCCGTCTCGTCGGGCTTGCGCGCGATAACCGCATCCCGTCACCGTTCACGCAGTCGGACCTGGCTGCCATTTGCGGTATATCTCCCGTCCATGCCAATCGCATCATTCAGGACCTGCGGCGCAAGGGTCTGCTGCAATGGCAGGCCCGCACCATCACCGTCACGAACTGGCCGGGGCTTGTCCGCCTTGCCGGATTCACGCCCGATTATCTGCGGCTGCGCCAGCCGCACCTGCATCAGGAAGCGCATCATTCGGAACTGCTGATGACGGGAGGCGAGATGCCCGCCTCAGCGCTTTGAGCCGCGCCTGCAAGGCCGAGCCAATATCGGCGATAACGCCGCTCCAGTCGTCCAGGTCACGCTGCCGGAACAGCCGCGCGTGCGGATACCAATAGGTCCGGCTGCCTGTCGCCGGCCAGCGCCAGTCACAATCGGCATGCAACATGATCCAGGTTTCGCGCCCCAGCGCGCCGGCGAGATGCGCGACCATGGTGTCGACCGAAATCACGAGATCGAGATCCTGCAGCCGCGACGCAAGGCTTTCGATATCAGGCGTGCTGATGTCGACGGCACCGGTCGCGGCGACCTCCGAGGCAGATACATCGCGCTGCAATGAGAGCAGCTGAACGCCCGGCAGCGACAGAGAACGAAGCGCGGCGGCTGGCACTTCCCGTCGCTTGTCCCAGGCGCCGACTTTCCAGACCAGGCCAATCGAGCATGTCTCTCCGAACGATCCTGCACCGGGGGGCGCCGGCGTGAGATAGGGCGTTCGCATCTGCACGAGATCGCGTCCCGCGCGTAAGGCATGCGGCAATTCCATGATCTCGATGTCGACGTCAAAAGCAGCTTCGGGCGTTCCGTCGTGAAGCGCTATCACACGTTCCACGCCCGGTACCCGGGCGATCATCCCGACCAGCGACGGCTGGCACCACACCGTCACCGCGCGCGCAATGCTTCCCAACGCCGGCAGAAAGCGCGCGAACTGAATGGTGTCCCCAAGGCCATGATAGCAGCGGACCAGAACCGACTTGTCAGCCAGTGGCTCACCACGCCAGATCCGCTGCAGATGCCGCGGTCCCTCGTGCTTGGGAGGCCCTTCCCTGCACACACACGCCAGATCGCGGTCGGCGATCCGCCAGGCCGTAGCGAAGTCGCCCGCCCGCATTGCCGCAGTCCAGCCGCCTTCGACCGGTTCGGAGCGGTTCGGTTCGGAGCCCGTCCTAGCGCTCACGCCGCACGACGGACGAATTTATGGAATCGACTGACTTTTCCGTCCTTGGTCTTGTCCTGATACAGGAACGCCAGGTCGGACTCATCGAACTTGCGGAAGAATTCGTCCCATTCGATCGGATCGAGCGCAGCTTCCTTCGGTCCGAAATCGATGCGAAGAATTCCGGCATGTCCGTCCTCCTCCGTCGCCTTGACGGTCGCCGGCCGGCCACCGCGCTGATCAGCCCATTTCCGGATCGTGTCATGATCGGTGGTGGTTTCGCTGTCACTCATGGCTCACTCCAGGGCTCATTCCAAGCCTCATTGCAGGTGATTTGCAGTTCCGTACTGATGCCGACGACGGGCACCAGTCGGCAGGTGAACGCGAAACGATCTCTTTTGTTCTTAGCCTCACGCATGCTCAACGAATTGAAACACAGCTTCATCTTCTTCATCAAAGAAGCTGCATCATCTTCAAAGAAGTTACCTTTCGAACAACGTGCCTGTCGCGTGGGTCGGCCGAATCTAACCCAGGTTAAATTTTCTTCAGGTTTTGCCGAAATCTCGTTCCTGGTGCCACTTCACGAAGAATGTTTGTAGGAACGATCACCACAGAGGCACGTTCGCCAACGTACTTACCTTGCCAATGTACGTCTCGATGCGGAGGACGGCCATCCATGCATTCTCGCCTTCAGGACAGGCGCCGTGTTCGCGTCGGCATCGTCGGAGTCGGCAACTGCGCCAGCTCCTTGGTTCAAGGACTTACACATTATCGCGACGCCAAGGCCAACGAGCCTGTCCCCGGCCTGATGAATGTGGACCTCGGCGGCTATCATATCGGCGATGTCGAAATTTCTTCGGCCTTCGACGTCAATGCCGGCAAGGTCGGGCGCGATGTCGCCGAGGCGATCTGGGCAGAGCCGAACAACACGCACCGCTTTGCGTCGGTCGAACGCACCGGCGTGACGGTTCAGCGCGGCCCGGTGCTCGATGGCATCGGGCAGTATCTGCGGGATGACGTGCCGATCTCACCTGAACCTGAGACCGACGTTGCCGACGTGCTGATGAAATCGCGCACCGACGTGCTGGTATCCTATCTGCCGGTCGGCTCGCAGAAGGCGACAGAATGGTACGCCTCGCGGGCCATCGAAGCCGGATGCGGCTTCGTCAACTGCATTCCGGTATTCATTGCCTCCGATCCGGCCTGGCGCCAGCGTTTTTTCGACGCAGGCCTTCCGATCATTGGCGACGATATCAAGAGTCAGGTGGGCGCGACCATCCTGCACCGGATGCTCGCAAATCTGTTCAGGGAACGCGGCGTACGGCTCGACCGCACCTATCAGCTAAATGTAGGCGGCAACAGCGACTTCAAGAACATGTTGGAGCGCGAGCGGCTGAGCTCGAAGAAGATCTCGAAGACTCAGGCCGTCACCAGCCAGTTCGACGTACCGCTGGACGCCGACAACATCCATGTCGGTCCAAGCGATCACGTGCCCTGGCTGACTGACCGCAAGCTCGCGTTCATCCGGCTCGAAGGAACGACCTTTGGCGGCGTGCCATTGAGCGCTGAGGTCAAGCTGGAGGTCTGGGATTCACCAAATTCAGCCGGCGTCGTCATCGATGCCGTGCGTTGCGCCAAGCTGGCGATGGACCGCGGTATCTCCGGCGCTCTCACCGGGCCTTCGAGCTATTTCATGAAATCACCGCCACAGCAATTCACCGACGACGAAGCTCGTCGGAGAACGCGCGAATTCATCGACGCCAAGAATTGACGTCGAGGATTGGACGTCAAGAATTGAAGGAGCGGCGATGCCGACCACTATTCATCTCGTCCGTCACGGCCACCACGCGCTGCTCGGCCGCATCCTGTGCGGCCGTATGCCGGGCGTCAATCTCGACGAACAAGGTCGCGCGGCAATGGCCGCCTGTGCCGAGAAGATCGCGCCGCCGCCTTCGCTCATCCAATCAAGCCCCCAGCCGCGCGCGCTCCAATCGGCTGATATCCTCGCGGATCACTTTCGCCTCAAGGTCGACGTGGCGCCAGAGGTTGATGAAATAGATGTCGGTGACTGGACGGGGCGCCGCTTCGACGAGCTGGAGCATGACCCGGCTTGGCGGCATTGGAATGCGCATCGCGGCTCCGGCGTTCCGCCGGGTGGAGAAAGCATGCAGGCGT
>NZ_JBARGP010000601.1:0-21911 GCF_049798375.1 Bradyrhizobium sp. | reverse complement strand
TCACGGGCGCTCTGCAGCAATTCCTTGGTCCCCTTGAGGCCGAGATCGAACGGAATGTCGTCCCATTCGGCATGCAGAACCACGCCCTCATCCTTGATCGCATTGCCGCCGGCGGTCTCGGTGGCCGCATTGACCGGACGCGTCGCGTCCGCATCGGGGTCGACGAGGCCGCCCTGTGGATCGAGATAAACCGCAGCGACATGCAGCGGCTGATGCAGATCGCCAACGAAATGCGTCAGCAGCAGCAGCGCCTCCTTCTTGTCGCGGATCTTGAACGGCGGTCGCGGTGTTTTGTCGGTCAAGACCGCGATCGCGGCGTTGATCGCTGAGACCACATCGTGCGAGCTGGTGCCGACTTCGCTTCGGTCATAGCCGCCGCGCTGGATCGCGACATCGTCGAAATGGTAGGTGTTGTGGCAACCCTGCTCGAAGCCTGCCGGCTGATAGCTGCAGTCCGGCGTGCTCCAATTGTGCTTTACGTAATCCTCCATCCGCGCCCGCTCCAGGCCAGAGTTGAAGGGAATGCACGGCGTCTCATATTCGGGATGGGTGGGATCGAGCTCGTATCTGAAGCGCCCGCCGTCGTGATGGACCACCGCCTTGACGCAGTCGGCCCATGGCCCGGCCTGTTGCAGCGTCAGATCGCGTTTGCCGGGCAGCAGGTCCTGCTGGTCCCTGATCTCGTCAGCAGACGGCAACGGGCTGTTGAGGATGTCATGGACCTGCTTGGTCGCATCGGGATTGTCCGCGATCAGCTGGTCGGCGATCGCGCCGACCACCTCGTGGCCCTGATAGCCCCAGGCGAGGGCTGGACTATCGCTCGCGATGAGCAGACCAACGAGACATGCGAGGGTAGCCAGCAGGATGCGCATGCGAGAACCTCCCCGGGTCATACCACCCTATCCTGCCGCACGACGATGACAACCGTTTCGCGGCCGCTCAGGCGCCGATTGCGTTTTTCGCGATGACGTCGCGGTAGAACGACGCGCTGAGCTTGGCCGTGCGCACCTGGGTCTTGAAGTCGACGTGGTAGACCCCGAAGCGCTGCTTGTAGCCGAACACCCATTCGAAATTGTCCATCAGGCTCCACAGGAAATAGCCCTTGACGGGAACGCCCTCGGCGGCCGCGCGCTGCAGCTGGCTGAGATAGTTGCGCAGGTACATCACGCGATCGAGGTCGTGAATCCTGCCATCAGGCGAGATCCTGTCATCGGAGGATGTGCCGTTCTCGGTGATGTAGATATTCTTGAGATTCCACACCTTGGCCGCCAGCCGCGGCACCCAATAGGCGATTTCCGGCCCCATCCGCAGCCAGGGCGAGCTCATATGCGGGAACGAGGTCGGGAACGGCAGCGAGGTGAAGCCGGGCGGATGATCGGAGGCCACCACATAGGCCTGCGGCGCGTAGATGTTGAGCCCGACGAAATCGACCGGCGCCGCGATGATGGCGAGTTCGTCGGCGGTGAATTTCGGTGCGTCCTTGCCGGCCCAGGCGAGGAACGGCTCGGTGTACTGGCCCGTCAGGATCACGTTGAGGAAGCCGGCATTCAATTCGCGCGTCGCAATCTCGGCGGCACGGATGTTCTCGGGCGTGTCGATCGCCGGCACGCAGGCGGTGATGTTCTCGGCCATGCCGACCCGCACGCCTGCCGGCCCCTTGGCGCGGATCGCCTGCACCGCAAGGCCATGCGCCAGCGCCACGTGGTGCCGCGCCTGGTTCACCTCGGCCTGCGGCAGCTTGAGGCCCGGCGCGTCGATCCCGAGCCCGTAGCCGAACGGCACGAAACGCCCGCATTCATTGATCGTGAAGATGGTCTTGACGCGATCGCCGAGCTGCTCGGCGACATGACCGGCATAATTCGCGAACGCCTTCGCGGTGTCGGCCGAACGCCAGCCGCCAAAGCGGTCCTGCAGCGCCTGCGGCAGGTCCCAGTGATACAGCGTCGCATAGGGTTCGATGCCGTTGGCGAGCAGCTCATCCACCAGGCGATGGTAGAAATCGAGGCCCTTCGGATTGGGCGCGCCGTCGCCATCGGGAAACACGCGCGGCCAGGCGATCGAAAAACGATAGGCCTTGCAGCCGAGCTCCGCGATCAACCGCACATCCGCCTTGTAGCGGTGGTAGTGGTCGCAGGCGACGTCGCCGCTGCTGCCGTCCTCGATCGTGCCGGGCTTTTTTGTGAACGTGTCCCAGATCGAGGGGCCGCGCCCGTCTTCGTTGACTGCGCCCTCGATCTGGTAGGACGACGTCGCGGTGCCCCAGACGAAACCCTCCGGAAAGCGGCCGGTGCCTTCAGCCGCGCTGCCCGCCCTGCCCTCAGCCGGCTCCGCGGCGCGGGCCGATCCTGTCGCCAGCGACAGCGCTCCCGCTGCAGCCAATGTCATGGCGTCACGGCGCGAGACCGTCCGCCGCGCGCGTTCGTTCCTTCCACTCGGATCGTTCAACGCAAATCGTTCCCTTGCCACGCATCTGCGCTCCGACGATACCGGAGCGTGATGTCTCGACATAGACAGAATTTTGCGCCTATCCTTGGCCCATGACCGAGCATCATGATCACGACCACCCGCACGACCATTCAGACTTGTCCGAGACCGAGCTGCGTGTGCGCGCGCTCGAGACCATCCTGACCGAGAAGGGCTATATCGAGCCCGCCGCGCTCGATGCCATCATCCAGGCCTATGAGACCCGGATCGGCCCGCATAACGGCGCGCGCGTCGTCGCCAAGGCCTGGACCGATCCGGCGTTCAAGCAGGCGCTGCTCGAGGACGCGAGCAAGGCAGTCGGCACGCTCGGCCATGTCAGCCGGGTCGGCGACCATCTGGTCGCGGTCGAGAACACGCCGCAGCGGCACAACATGGTCGTGTGCACGCTGTGCTCCTGCTACCCCTGGGAAATGCTCGGCCTGCCGCCGGTCTGGTACAAGGCCGCGCCTTACCGCTCCCGTGCCGTCAAGGACCCGCGCGGCGTGCTGGCGGATTTCGGCGTGACCTTGCCGAAAGAGACCGAGATTCGCGTCTGGGATTCCACCGCCGAGACCCGCTTCCTGGTGCTGCCGATGCGCCCCGAAGGCACCGAAGGCTGGAGCGAAGCGCAGCTCGCCGAGCTCGTCACCCGCGATTCCATGATCGGCACCGGATTTGCGACCAAGCCGGGAGCGCCGTCATGAACGGCGTCCACGACATGGGCGGCATGGACGGCTTCGGCAAGGTCGAGGCCGAGCCGAACGAACCGGTATTTCACACCGAATGGGAAGCGCGGGTGCTGGCGATGGTGCGCGCGATGGGCGCGGCCGGCGCCTTCAACATCGACACCTCGCGCTTCTATCGCGAAGCCCTGCGCCCGGACGTCTATCTCGCCAGCTCCTACTACAAGAAATGGTTTCTCGGGCTCGAGGACATGCTGCTCGACAAGGGCGTCATCGCCAGGGAGGACGTCGCGGCGGGCCATGCGGTGCAGCCGGCAAAAGCGCTGAAGCACGGCAAGTTCGGCGTCGCCGACGTCGAGCGGATCATGGTGCGCGGCAAGTTCGGACGGGCGGCGCCGGCGCCAGCGAAGTTCAAGGCCGGCGATCGTGTCCGCGCCAGGAACATGCACCCTGTGACTCACACGCGGCTGCCGCGCTACGTACGCGGTCATCTCGGCATCGTCGAGCGCGACCATGGCTGCCACGTGTTTCCCGACACGTCCGCCGAGGGCGCCGGCGAGAATCCGCAATGGCTCTATACGGTCGTGTTCGAGGGCACCGAACTTTGGGGCGCGGACACCGATCCCACGTTGAAGGTATCGATCGACGCCTTCGAGCCCTATCTGGAGCTCGCGTGATGGATGCGGCCGCGCGCGCAACCAGCGCTGTGCCGGGCATTCCCCGCGATGATGACGGCCCGGTGTTCCGCGCGCCCTGGGAGGCCCAGGCCTTCGCGATGGCGCTGAGCCTGCATGAACGCGGCCTGTTCACCTGGCCGGAATGGGCGGCGACACTGGCCGACCAGATCAAGCGCGCCCAGGCGGCCGGCGATCCCGACACCGGCGAGACCTATTATCAGCATTGGCTCGCCACCCTGGAACGCCTGGTCGCCGAGAAGGGCGTCACTTCGAACGCGATCCTTTTGCGCTACCGTGACGCCTGGGACCACGCCGCCGATCGCACGCCGCACGGTGCGCCGATCGAGCTGCGGCCTGAGGACTTTCTGGACTGAACCGGCTGATGTTGCATCGGCTCGGTTCCGATGCTGGCTCCCAAAGTGTTGGAACCGGCACGTGCGCACTACTGACTGATCGGTGAGCAACGCGTTTGTCGCCCGTCGAAGCCGTGTTCCAAATTGAACGTCGGCGGGTTCTCCAATAGCGTCCGCGCATAACGCATGGTGATTCACAGGACCCACAATGGCTGAAGTCGCATCTTTCGGTAACATCGTGAATTCGCTGCTCACCCTGCGCCAAAACTATCACGAGCAGCTCAAATCAGTCCCGCAATACGAGGCCTATCTGCTGGTCCAAAGCTCGACTGACAAGGCAGCCGGCGCGCTGCATGGGTCGGCCGGATCGGCGGCATCGATCGCGGCCGAGGTGATCGACTCGCTGCAGTTTGCGCGCAGCCGGTTCGAGCAGCACCTCAGCAGTGTTCCGGAATATCGCACGCTGCTTGCGATCGACAGGCTGATCAAGGAAGTCTCGATCGATCTCGGCGTGACCAAGCCGGTCTCCGAGAGCGCGGCGAAACTGCCGGAGGCCGCGTTCGATGTTGCCCCGGCACCTCTGAGCGAAAGCGCAGCGCCCGTCGCAGCGAAGCCCGAGGCGGCCGTGAGAGCCGCGGAGGACGCAGCGGCCGCGGAGGCGGCACACGTGGAGGTCGAAGTCCCCGCGCAAGCGGCGGCTGACAGTCCAATCCACGCACCGTCGACGGTGACGCCGATCGATCTCGACTCCGAGCCGCTTGGAGACGACATCGTTCCTGTCGAAGCATCCCATCCTGAGGCACAGCTGGCAGCCGAGGACGAGGACCTGCTCGAAATCGCCTATCGCGACGTCGCGAAAGCGGCCGCTGAGCTCGCTCATGCCGAGCACGCCGACGGCATCGCGGAGCCCGTGCCGGCAATTCCGCCGCAGCCGAAAATGTTCGACGAGGACAGCGACGAGGCCGCGGCGTAAGGGCGGCGACCGCCATCGACCACAAAGAGCAGCGGTGCCCTCGGTCTCAGGCGCTGCGATATTCCCGCCAGCCTTTGGCGCGCAGTTCGCAGGCTGGGCACGTGCCGCAGCCATAGCCCCAGTCGTGCTGCGCGCCGCGTTCGCCGAGATAGCAGGTGTGCGACTGTTCGCGGATGAGATCGACCAGCCCTGCCCCACCAAGATCATGCGCCAGTTGCCAGGTCGCGGCCTTCGACAACCACATCAGCGGCGTGTGCAGCTCGAATGGCCTGGCCATGCCGAGACTGAGCGCCGTGTTGAGCGCCTTGATGGTGTCGTCGCGACAGTCCGGGTAGCCGGAGTAGTCGGTCTCGCACATGCCGCCGACGATGTGAGTATTGCCGCGTCGATAGGCCAGCGCCGCAGCGAAGGTCAGGAACACGAGGTTACGGCCGGGCACGAAGGTGTTCGGCAGACCGTCGGCGCCGATCTCGATCGCGACGTCGCGGGTCAGCGCCGTCTCCGAGATCGCGGCCAAGGTCGGGATATCCAGCGTGTGGCTCTCGCCGAGCTTGCCGGCCCAATCCGGCCGCAGCGCTTTGATGCCGTCGAGCAGTCGCGCGCGGCAGTCGAGCTCGATGGCGTGGCGCTGCCCATAGGCGAAGCCGATGGTCTCGACCCCTGCAAAGCGGTCCAGCGCCCAGGCCAGGCACGTGGTGGAATCCTGCCCGCCTGAGAACAGCACGAGCGCAGTCGCATTCGGTTCGGTCATCGCGGCGGATTAGCACTGTCGCAGGATCACGCCAACCGCCGCGGAACGCTCCCTGCCTTGCCGCTTTTGGCTGGGAGAGGTGCCGGTCTTGAGGCATACAGGCCTTCCTCGTCACCGCTCCAGGACCTGCAATGACCCCGTCCCGCGACATCTCCCGCCTGATCGAGATCATGGCTGCACTGCGCACGCCGGTCACGGGATGTCCTTGGGACATCGAGCAGACCTTTGCGACCATCGCACCCTACACGATCGAGGAAGCCTATGAGGTTGCCGAGGCGATCGCGCGCAACGATCTCGACGACCTCCGCGAGGAACTCGGCGATCTCTTGCTGCAGGTGATCTACCATGCGCGGGTCGCCGAGGAGCAAGGCGCGTTCGCCTTTGGCGACGTGGTCGAGGCGATCACCGCCAAGATGATCCGGCGGCATCCGCACGTCTTCCCCGACAAGGACGGCAACGTCACCAAGCCCACCCGGGGCACCTGGGATCGGATCAAGGCCGAGGAAAAGGCCGAGCGCGCGGCGCGGCGGCCGGCCGACGAGGTGAACCACACCTCGCTGTTGTCGGGTATCAAGGCCGGCCAGCCGGCGCTGGTGCGCGCGATGGAACTGCAGAAGAAGGCCGCGACCGTCGGCTTCGACTGGAACGATCCGCGCGCGGTGCTGCACAAGATCCGCGAGGAAGCCGACGAGATCGAGCGTGCGCTGGACAAACACGATGCCGACGAACTCGCGGACGAGACCGGCGATCTCTTGTTCGCACTGGTCAATCTCGCGCGCCACGCCAAGGTCGATCCGGAGATGGCGCTGCGTGGCACCAACGCCAAGTTCGAGCGCCGCTTCTCCTATATAGAGCGCGCGCTCACTGCCCAGGGACGCACGCTGCAAGAGGCCACGCTCGAGCAGATGGACGCGCTGTGGAACGAGGCCAAGGCGCAGGAGAAGTAGCAGGACGCGTGGAATAGCGGCTATTAGCGTCGCTCACGACATCCCGGTCAGGCGCAATTGCGCGCCTGACCGGGACGACGGTGGAGTATGTTGGCACGTCTGATCACGCCAGAATGCGCGGCGCCGCGGTTGCCTTGTCACCCGAATTCGGCGTCCCGGTCGGCTCGATCAGCAGGATGTGGACCTCGCCGCGCGCGACCGGCCGGTGCTCGACGCCCTTTGGCACCACGAACACCTCGCCTGGACTGAGAGTGACGGTGCGATCGCGCAGCTCGATGTCGAGCGTGCCCTTCAGGACCAGGAAGAAATCGTCCGTGTCGTCATGCTTGTGCCAGTGGTACGGCCCCTCGAGCTTCGCAACCATGATGTCGTTGCCGTTATAGATCGCAACCGTCCGCGGCGAGAAGCGATCAGAGAAGGTCGCAAGCTTTTCGGCCAGATTGGCTGCTGTTTTCATGGCTATGGTCCCGCTGGCGCTGCTGGTGCAGCGCGCTGATGGCGCAATCCTGCCCGCCAACCATAGTACGTTACCATCTTATGGACCGCCAGACTCAGCCGCGCGCATCGGCTTCTTGGGCAGCCATCCTCTCCACCAAGTGACATTGTCATCGACACCGACGTACATTTTTACATCAACCTGAGATTGTCAGACTCTGCTGGTGTCGTTAGCATCCCGTCCACAATCATAATCATCTGGGAGGACGACCATGCATCGATCCACTCTCGTCGGCGCGGCATGGGGCCTGTTGGCCTCGGTCGCGATCGGTGGCACGCCCGCGTTGGCGTCGCCGTGCACCAATCTGGCGACGCTCGCCCTCGAGCACACCACCATCACGGGAGCCACCGACGTTACCGGCGGCACCTTCACGCCGCCAGGTTCAGCCCCGATTACCGGGCTGCCGCCGTTTTGTCGCGTCACCGCGACACTGACGCCCACCGCCGATTCACAAATCCGGATCGAGGCCTGGTTGCCGGAAACCAACTGGAACGGCCGCTTCCTCGGCACCGGCGGCGGCGGCTATCAGGGCACCTTTACCTATTCCGAGCTCGCCAACGGCATCAATGCTGGCTTCGCCGCGGCGAATAGCGATCTCGGCACCGGCACCTCCGGCTGCAGTCCGCTGTTCTGCGGCGACGACGGCAACAAGGGCAACCCGCTTGCCATCGCGTTTGGAGAGGGGCCGAACCCGTCTACCGGACTGTTTGGACATCCCGAGAAGATCAAGGATTTCGGCTACCGCGCCATCCATCAGATGACGCTCCGTGGCAAGGAGATCGTCAAGGCGTTTTATTCTCAGCACGCGAAGACGTCCTATTTCGCAGGGTGCTCGACCGGCGGCCAGAATGCTCTTATGGAGGCGCAGCGTTTCCCGCATGATTACGATGGCATCTTGGCAGGCGCTGCAGCGTTCAACCGCACGCATCTCCATATGGGGGCGCTGACGCTGTGGCAGGACACCCATGCGAGTGCCACGCGCTTCATTCTGCCGGCGCAAATGCCTGTCATCAACAAGGCTGTGATTGCGCAATGCGTCGGCCGGGATGGTGGCGTCAAGACCGACCAGTTCCTGACTGATCCGCGCGACTGCCGCTTCGATCCCAAGGTTCTGCAATGCCAGGGTGGCGCCGTGCCGCCCGCCTGCCTGACCCCGGACCAAGTGACGACGATGCGGAAGTATTATCTCGGCGCAATCGATCCGGTGAACGGCGACGTCATCAATCCCGGTCCCGCGCCTGGCAGTGAGACCGACAACGTGCTCGCGCTAGGGCTCGTGTTCGCAGAGCAGCTTCCCGAGCCGGCCTTCGACGGCCTGTTCTATTGGGTGTTCGGTGCCGGATTCGGGATTCAGAGCAGCCCCGTCAACTTCGCCAACTTCGACTTCCATCACGACATCAAGCCGGTCGACGATCAGCTCGAAGCCGTCTTGAACGCGACCAGCACGGATCTCAGCGAATTCCGCGGACACGGCGGCAAGCTTCTGATGTACCACGGCTGGGCCGATCCGCTGCTTCCGTCGCAAAGCAGCATCAACTACTTCAACGCCCTGGTGCACAATGGTCATGGCTTCCCGATGCCGGTCCGCTTCGACGACGGCGATCCCGCGTTGAGGCACACCCAGACCTACGCCCGCCTGTTCATGGTCCCCGGCATGTGGCACTGCTCAGGCGGCCCTGGACCGAACACCTTCGACGCGCTAACCCCGCTCGTGAACTGGGTTGAGAAGGATGTCGCGCCGGAGACGATCACGGCGACGAAGTTCGTCAACGACACGCCGGCTTCCGGCGTGCAAATGACGCGGCCGCTATGCGTCTACCCCAAGGTCGCGCGGTACAATGGCCGCGGCGACACCAATTCCGCGGCCAACTTCACCTGCGTCCCCGACGAGCCCGACTTCAACCAGATGCCGGCCCCGCAATACGGACCATAATGCCGCGCGGCCATCGGCGAGCCAAGCGCTTGCAGGTGGCCGCGGGTCCCGCTGAGGGCAAAGCGATCCCAGACCTCGCTCGATGATGCTGCACCGCTTCGTTGACCTCGCCGGACAGCAGCTCAGCAGCCGGGATGACGAGCCATGTTCGCCGCGGCAATGAAATCGTTTCTCGATCCGCACGAAACGAACCTGAAACAGAACAGGCGCAGCGTCTTAGATCACGATGCGATTACACAGAATCGCATCGCGATCTCATCTCTTTGTTTGAGCATGATCCTTTTCGGAAAACCGGTTTCCACTTTTCCGGATCATGCTCTAGGCGATGGCGGACAATGGAGTTCGATCGATGCTCGCGGAAAAATTCATGCTGATGATCGAGGCTCTGATCAGAGCTCAAAGCCACCCCGATGGATCGCCGCGCGTGATAAGCACGTCGCCGCATGTCCCGATGACGCTGACAGCCGCGAAGCCCACTAAATAGATCGTGGCGGCAGCGAGCCTCTGGTCGACCTCGTGATGATGGGGCTGCGTCAGGTTGCTTAGCCTTGCCTTTTAGCCTTGGATTGGGCGCAGGCCGGCTGCAGAACCCAATCAGTTCATCAGGTCGGGAAGCTCGATGATCGCACCGGGAAAGCGTTCGGCGCGGCGTGACGAGTCGAGTGTACAAAATCCCTTTGCGAACACCCGCCGTATGCGACCACTGCTGATGACCCGATATTGCGCCTCAAACACGCCGCCATCCTTCACCGTGGCAAGAATGGCATTCCTGACTAGCTGAATGTCGTCGGGATGAACCGCCCTGAGATATGCGTCGATCGGCATACCGGCCTGTGCCGTCTTTGCGTTCACTCCGAATAGTTCGGCGCAGCCTGGATCGAGATGATTGCGATCGCTGCTGACGTCCCAATCCCAGATTCCGACGGCGTTGCCTTCGACACGCGGCGCCGGAACAGCCTTGCCTTTGGCTTCCATACCTTGCGCTTCCATGGCCGCCATTTCACACAAGTATGCAAGTACCGTTTCGTTGAATGAAGCCGCCCGCTTGGCGATCTCGGAAAGCACTTCCGACAATGTCTTGGCCATATTCATCTCCGCGCGCGGCGGAAACCTAATCTGGAAGTCCTCTAATTAAAAGCGCGTGTTGTAGTTCCGCGCGCTACAACCGGCAGCAAACAGTGGATCGTCACGCGACCCGCGGAACTGCGTGGAACCGGTCGACCACCACGTCGCGCTTGCTGGGATCGACGCGCACGGTCATATCATAGTGACCGTCGTGTAGTTCCTTGGCCAGCACCTCCGCATTGCGATGCAGCCATGAGATGCCGGCACCATCAGCGGCATCGATCGACAGATCGAGCGTGATCCGCGCCGCGGCCAGCCGATCCTCGATCACCTGCAGGAGCGTCTCGATGCCCTCCCCGGTCTCGGCCGAAACCAGCAAACATGGCCGCTCCGGCGGCCGGCGCGCGGCGACGTTGACGAGGTTTTCGCGCGCGACCTCGTCAAGCCGGTCGATCTTGTTCCAGACCTCGATGAGGTTGTCGCTCGCCTCGGGATCAATGCCGAGCTGGCCAAGCACGGCCTCGACGTCGTGCTGCTGCGCCTCGGCATCTTCATGCGAGATATCGCGGACGTGCAGGATGACGTCAGCCTCCAGCACCTCCTCCAGGGTGGCGCGGAAGGCTGCGACGAGCTGCGTCGGCAGATTGGAAATGAAACCGACCGTGTCCGACAGCATCGCCTTGCCGCCGTGTGGCAGAGCGATCGCGCGCAAGGTGGGATCAAGGGTCGCGAACAGCATGTCGGCGGCCTGCACATCCGCCCGCGTCAGCCGATTGAACAGCGTCGACTTGCCGGCATTGGTGTAGCCGACCAGCGCCACGACGCGATAGGGCACGCGCTGCCGCCCTGCCCGGTGCAGCCGCCGCGTCGCCTGCACCTTCTTGAGTTCATTCTCGAGCCGGGCGATGCGATCGCCGATCAGCCGGCGATCCGCTTCGATCTGGGTCTCGCCAGGACCGCCCATGAAGCCAAAGCCGCCACGCTGGCGCTCGAGATGGGTCCATGACCGCACCAGCCGGCTGCGCTGATAGTTCAGATGCGCGAGCTCGACCTGCAGCGCGCCTTCCTTGGTCTTGGCTCTGCGGCCGAAGATTTCCAGGATCAGGCCGGTGCGGTCGAGCACCTTGGTGCTCCAGGCCTTCTCGAGATTGCGCTGCTGGATCGGTCCGAGCGCGCAATCCATCACCACGAGCTCGATGTCGTGACCGGCGATCAGGCCCAGGATCTCGTCGACCTTGCCTTTGCCAAGATAAGTGGCCGGCCGAATCTGGCCGATCGGTGCGAGCACCGTTTCGGTCACCACCAGGTCGATGGCGCGCGCGAGCCCTGCAGCCTCATCCAGGCGAGCCTCGAAATCGCGCGCATCGGACGACCCCGGCTGCGCGCCGTCATCGCCACGGCGCGTCCGCAAGTACGGGCCGATGACGATCACCCGCCCGCTGTTCTTGTTGTCGGCCGGCCTCGGATGGTCGGCGTCCCCTTCACGATCGCGGGGTTCCAATCAGATCACTTTCAAGCCGGCGCGTCCTCGCCACCTTCGAACAACTGGATCGGAGCACCCGGCATGATGGTCGAGATCGCATGCTTGTAGACAAGCTGCGAGTGACCGTCGCGCCGGAGCAGCAAGCAGAAATTGTCGAACCAGGTGACGATTCCCTGCAGCTTGACCCCGTTGACCAGGAAGATCGTGAGTGGCGTCTTGGTTTTGCGAACGTGGTTGAGGAAGGTGTCTTGAAGGTTTTGTGCGCGGTCTGCCGCCATTTTTCTTATCTCGCCGTCTCGTGTTTTTCTTATTGAACAGTCTTGTCATGACCGGTTGCAACATTATTTTTTATCGCCTTCCGGTTGCCTGCGCTCCCCGAGATCCCCCTCCAGGAACACAGCCGGTACGATTAGAAGGCAGGCGGGGTTAATAGGCAAGCCGGTTACGGGAACGCCGGTTGCAGAACACCGGTATTTGTCCATAAAATTCCGGAAAACGGCGAATTTTTCCAAGCAAATGGCGGTGCGGCCGACTTTGCCGCCCCAGGTCAGCCCAGCTGCGCTATGCGCCGTGCCGCTATCCTACTCCCAGCGCCTTCAGCTTGCGATGCAGCGCCGAACGCTCCATGCCGACAAACTCGGCGGTGCGCGAGATGTTGCCTGAGAAGCGGCTGATCTGCGCGATCAGGTAATCGCGCTCGAACACCTCGCGCGCCTCGCGCAACGGCAGACCCATGATGTGCTCGCCATTGTTGCTGGTCGGCATCGCCGGCACCATCGAGCCGACATCCGGCGGCAGCATGTCCGCGGTGATGATGACCTCCGGACCGCCTGCGGCCAGGATCATCACCCGCTCGACATTGTTGCGGAGCTGCCGGACGTTGCCGGGCCAGACATGCGACTGCAGCACCGCCATCGCATCCTGGCCGATCTGCCGCTTCGGCAGGCCTGTGGTGGCCGAGATCTGGTCCATGAAATAGTCGATCAGCTCCGGGATGTCCTCGCGCCGCTCGGACAGCGGCGGCACGCGGATCGGCACCACCGAGAGGCGATGATAGAGATCCTCGCGGAAGCGGCCGGACGCGATCTCCTCCTCCAGATTCCGCGCGGTCGACGAGATGATGCGGACATCGACATGCACCTTGGTGGTGCCGCCCGAGCGCTGGAAGGTCTGATCGACCAGCACGCGCAGGATCTTGTTCTGGGTCTCGCGCGGCATGTCGGCGATCTCGTCGACGAATAGCGTGCCGCCATGCGCCTCCTCCAGCGCGCCGGTCTTGCGCGGGTGTTCGCCGTTCGACTGTTCGATGCCGAACAGCTCCTCCTCCATCCGCTCCGGCGTGATCGCGGCGGCGTTGATGACGACGAACGGACCTTCCGAGCGCGGCGAGGCCACATGCAGCGTGCGCGCTGCAAGCTCCTTGCCGGAGCCCGGCGGTCCGACGATCAGGATGCGGCTGTTGGCCTTGGCGGCGCGCTCGATGGTCTGGCGCAACTGGTTCATCGACGGCGAGCGGCCGGTCATCACGCTGGCGGTCGGCGCCAGCTGTTTCAGCTCGCGCACCTCGCGCTTCAGCCGTGAGTTCTCGAGGGCGCGCGTCGCCACCAGGATCAGGCGGTCGGCCTTGAATGGCTTCTCGATGAAGTCATAGGCGCCACGCTTGATCGCGGCGACCGCGGTCTCGATGTTGCCGTGACCGGAGATCATCACCACCGGCAGGTCCGGATGATCCTTCTTGACCTGCTCGAGCAGCTGCAAGCCGTCGAGCTTGGAGCCCTGCAGCCAGATGTCGAGAAACACCAGGTTCGGCCGCCGGCTCGCAATCTCGGCCAGCGCCGAATCGCTGTCGCGCGCCGTGCGCGTGCTGAAGCCTTCGTCGTCCAGGATGCCCGCGACAAGATCCCGAATATCGGCCTCGTCATCGACGATCAGAATGTCACTTGCCATGGATCACGCCCGTCTTGTCAGGTGCCGGTTGCGGCTTGGATTTTTGTGTCATTATTGGTCGTTCCCGCCGGATCGGCGGTTTCCCCCGCCGGCGTATTTGCTGGTGTTATCGCGGCCTGTCCGGCCCCCTGTTCTTTCGTCTCCGCGACCGCCTGGCCCGAGACCGCGAATCGCAGCCGCATCCAGGCTCCGCGCTGTCCGGAGCGGAAATCGGACGCGTCCTTCAACTCCAGCCGCCCGCCATGGTCCTCGAGCACGCGGCCGACGATCGCCAATCCCAGCCCGGTGCCCTTGGCACGCGTCGTGACGTAAGGCTCGAGCAGCCGCTGGCGCGCCACCTTGGGCAGGCCGATGCCGTTGTCGATCACATCGATCAGCACGTCCGTGCCCTCTTGTGCCGCGACCACGTCGATGCGTCCCTTGCCGAGTTCTTCCGGCGGCACCACCTCGATCGCCTCGGTGGCGTTCTTGATGATGTTGGTCAGCGCCTGCGAAATCAGCCGCCGATCGAACTGCGCGCGCAGCGGATCGGTCTTGATCTCGGTTTCGATATCAATCTCGGGATGGGCGACCTTCATCAGGAACACCGCCTGCCTGACCGTGTCGGCGACATCCTCACCTTCCATGACCGGCTTCGGCATCCGCGCGAAACGCGAGAACTCGTCGACCATGCGCCTGATGTCGTCGACCTGACGCACGATGGTATCGGTACATTGCTCGAATATCGTCTTGTCCTCGGTGATGACCTTGCCGAATTTGCGGCGAATCCGTTCCGCCGAGAGCTGAATCGGCGTCAGCGGATTCTTGATCTCGTGGGCAATGCGGCGCGCCACGTCGCCCCAGGCCGAGGTGCGCTGCGCCGACACCAGCTCGGTGATGTCGTCGAGCGTGATGATGTAGCTGTCCTGCGACTGATTGGTCTGCTCGGCGCTGACGCGCACCGACAGGTTACGTTCGTTGCCGTCGCGCTGGATCGTGACCTGGCCCTGCACCAGCTTCTGCGTGCCTTCGCGCGCCGTCTTCATCATCTCGTCGAGCTCGGGCAGCACCTCGGAGAGTGGATGATCGAGCGTCTCGGATTCGGCATGGCCGATCAGCTTCTCGGCGGAACGGTTGAGGATGCCGATCGAGCCCGAGGCATCGACGCCGATGATGCCGGCGGAGGCCGATGACAACACGGCCTCGATGAAGCGGCGGCGGCTGTCGATCAGATCGCTCGCATTGACGAGTTCGTCGCGCTGGGTACGCAATTCCTGCGTCATCTTGTTGAAGGTCTCACCGAGCTGAGCAAGATCGCCTTCCGATTTGTGCACGGGGACCTGGACGTTGAGATCGCCGGTCGAAACCCTGTGCGCCGCGTTCATGAGCTGGCGGATCGGCGCCACCAGGCCATTGGCGAAGTTGAGGCCGAGCAGCACGGATGCCATCAGGATGGTGAGCGCGATCACCGCGAACATCAGCGCCAGCGCCACCTGGATGCCGAGCCGGCGTGATTCGACCTGGGCGTATTCGGCGACGGACAGCTCGGTCTGCTTGAGCTGTTCCACGATGTGGGGATCGAGCGCGCGGGCGACGAAGAGGTACATGTCGTCGAAACCGCGCAGGCGAATCGCGGCGGCGACGTAGTTCTGCTCGGGCAGCACGGCGATATAGGGCTCGGTCTCCGTGATGTCCTTCAGCAGATCGGGCGGCGGCGTCTGCAAAGGCTGCCGCGTGAAACCGGTCCGCACCAGCACGTTGCCGTCCTTGTCCGTGATCATCGCGCCCGGCAGGTTGCGGGCGTCGGCGTTGGCGGAGAGCAAGTCGACGAAACTCGCTCGATCCTGATCATACAGCGGCCGCGCGCGCGAAATTTCGGCAGCCATCGCCAGGATGTCGCCGCCGATGAGCTGCGCATGCTCGTTGGTGTAGGCGCGCGCGATGGTCAGCGAATTCTGGATTGCGACCTTTGCCGGCCCCGAAAACAGCCGGTCGAGGCCGCGGTCGATGGTGACGTTGGCGACCACGGCGACCAGGACCGCCGGCAGCACCGCGATGATCGAAAACAATCCAACGATCTGGACATGGAGTCGCGCTGCCGCCCGTCCCCGCCGTCGCGCCTGCACCAGCTGCCAGACTTCGCGGAGGATGATTCCGACCAGGACCAGGATGGTGCCGGCGTCCACCAGGTAGAATGCATTGACGACCTTCGGCGTAGGCTCGATCCCGGTCAGGCCGGTGAGCACCATAAAGGTCAGGATGGCCGCTCCCATCGCCAGGCAGACGGCAATCAGCGCCACCCAGCGCCGAAGCCGCCAGCGGCGGCTCTCGTCAGGCGATGGCTCGAAAGGTTTGGCCGAGGTGTCTGTGCTCGTCATTCCGGCAATGGCTGTGGTGAAGGCTGCCTGGCGCATCAAAGATTCGATGCTTGGACTGATGCATTCATACCACAATGTTGCCGAATTGCGACAAATCCGCGGCGCGTCTGCGCTCGCGGATTCAAACATGTTAAAACGCCGGGCTTCTACGGCCGCCGGGATCCGTATTCGGCGCCTGAACTCCGTATTGCTAGACCCCGCTGCGATAGACTTGGATGTCGAGATCGCGAATCTTCTTCCGCAGCGTATTCCGATTCAGCCCCAGCAGGTCGGCGGCGCGAATCTGATTCCCCCGCGTCGCGGCCAGCGCAGCGGTCAGCAGCGGGATCTCGATTTCCTTGAGGATGCGGTGATAGAGGCCCGGCGGCGGCACGCCATTCGGAAAGCCCTGGAAGTGCGAGGACAGGTAGGCCTCGACCGCGCCGCCGAGATTGTCGACTGAGTTCGGCGTATTCGATCCCGGGGCCACTGCTGGCGGTGCCAGCTCGCCGTCGATCACGGAGGCCGTGATGACGTCCTGCGGGTAGAGCGCCGCAAGCCGGCGCGCGAGGTTCTCCAGCTCACGGACGTTGCCCGGCCAGCGGTGCTGTTTCAGCCGTTCTAGCCCTGCGGCATCGAGCTTCTTCGGCGGCAGCCCATCCTTCTCGGCCAAGGCGAAGAAATGCCGCAACAGGTCCGGCAGGTCCTCGATGCGCTCGCGGAGCGGCGGCAACCGCAGCGGCACCACGTTAAGGCGGAAGAACAGGTCCTCGCGGAACAGGCCCTGCTGGATCAGGATACGCAGGTCCTTGTTCGACGCGGCGACGATGCGCACGTCGGTCTTGATCGGGGTGCGGCCGCCGACGGTGGTGTACTCGCCCTGCTGCAGCACGCGCAGCAATCGCGTCTGCGCCTCCATCGGCATGTCGCCGATCTCGTCCAAAAACAGCGTGCCGCCCTCGGCCTGCTCGAAGCGGCCGGAGGCGCGGGTGTTGGCGCCGGTGAAGGCGCCGCGCTCATGGCCGAACAACTCCGATTCGATCAGGTCGCGCGGGATCGCCGCCATATTGACCGCGACGAACGGGCCGTTGCGGCGCTTGCCGTAATCGTGCAGCGCCCGCGCCACCAGCTCCTTGCCGGTGCCGGACTCGCCCGAGATCATCACGGTGAGATCGGTCTGCATCAGACGCGCCAGCACGCGGTAGATCTCCTGCATCGCCGGCGAGCGGCCGACCAGCGGGATCGACTCGAACTCGTCGTCATCGGCCGGCGCAGCCGAACGCTCCTTCGGTTCGGCCAGCGCGCGGCCAACGATCGCGATCAGCTCCTTCAGGTCGAACGGCTTCGGCAGGTACTCATACGCGCCGCGCTCGGAGGCACGGATCGCGGTCATGAAGGTGTTCTGCGCGCTCATCACGATGACAGGCAGGCTGGGCCGCATCTTTTTGATCCGCGGCAGCAGGTCGAACGCGTTCTCGTCCGGCATCACCACGTCGGTGATGACGAGATCGCCCTCCCCTTGGCTGACCCAGCGCCACAGCGTGGCGGCGTTGCCGGTCAGCCGCACCTCGTAACCGGCGCGCGACAGCGCCTGGTTCAAGACGGTCCGGATGGCGGTATCGTCGTCGGCGACAAGAATGCTACCTGCAGGCATGGTCAGTCCTCATCTTGATCCCTGTGAGGCATGCAACGACGTCCCGGAAACGTCATTGCCATGGCTTTTCTGGTCTGGGCTGTGGTCTGGTTGGTTGGTCGCGCTGTACACCGGCATCAGCACCCGGAACGTGGTCTTGCGCGGCTGTGACTCGCACTCGATGATTCCGCCATGGTCGCCGACGATCTTCGCGACCAGTGCAAGTCCGAGGCCGCTGCCGGTCGGCTTGGTGGTGACGAAGGGATCGAATAGATTCGGCATCAGATCTTCCGGCACGCCGGGACCGTTATCCCTGACGCAGAACTCGAGTGGCAGCGACACGCGCGATTTCTTGCCGGGCACCGACAGCCGCACGCCCGGACGGAACGCCGTCGTCAGCTGGATCTCGGCGTCGGTGCCGAGATCGATCACGGCTTCGGCCGCGTTCTTCACCAAGTTCAAAAACACCTGGATCAGCTGATCCTGATTGGCGAGCACCGGTGGCAGCGACGGATCGTAATCCTCGATGAAGCGGATGTTGCGGGCAAAGCCCGACTGCGCCAGCCGCTTCACATGGTCGAGCACCGAATGGATGTTGACCGGCCCGCGCGCCACGGGGCGGTCGTCGCCGAACACCTCCATGCGGTCGACCAGCGTGACGATGCGGTCGGCCTCGTCGCAGATCAGCCGCGTCAACATGCGGTCCTCCGATGAGGCCTGCTGCTCCAGCAGCTGCGCCGCGCCACGGATGCCGGACAGCGGGTTCTTGATCTCATGCGCCAGCATGGCGGCGAGCGCGATCACCGAACGCGCAGCGCTGCGATGGGTGAGCTGACGGTCCATCTTGTCGGCGATGGTGCGTTCCTGCAGCATCACCACGATGTGGCCGGGCCGCTCCGACAACGGGGCGACGTGAAGATCGACCAGCCGGTCGGCGCCGGTGCGCGGCGTGCCCAAATCGACCTTGTACTCGTTGACCGCGGCGCTGCTGGTGCGCACCTGGTCGATCAGGGCCAGCAGCGGGCTGCCGAACGGCACCAGATTTTTCAGCGACTGCCGCTGCAGGAATTGCGTCGAGGAATCGAAGAAGGATTCCGCCGCCATGTTGGCGTCGATGATTTTGCCGTCCGGCCCGACCAGCAGCACCGGGTTCGGCAGCGCGTTGAGGATGGCATCGCCATCCGACGTCTGTTGCTTGCGCGGTTCCGCGGCTGAGTTCATCATGCGGCTGCACTCCAGGCAAAATCGTCGAAAGCATCGCTGAGCGACTGCCGCACGACGGCCGGCGCTTCGGAGGTGAGAATGCGGGCTCGCCAGGCCTTCAGCGTCTCGGCCGGTGCGCCGACGCTTTGCGCGGCAACATCGAGCCCCCAGCCGAGGTGCTTGCGGGCGTGGCGCAGGCCGACGCGCTCGCCGTAGAGCGCGCAGATCTCGTCATAGAGCGTGTGGAGGTAGTCGAGCTGCTGCGTCAGCGCCGGCGCGGCTTCGATCACACCGCCGTCGAGCCGGCGTCCGATCTGCCCCGGCAGCCACGGGGCGCCTTGCGCGCCGCGGCCGATCATCACGGCATCGGCGCCGGAGGCATCGAGCGCCTCGCGCGCATCGTCATAAGAGCTGATGTCACCATTGACGACCAGCGGCAGCGCGGTCGCCTGGCGGACCTCCCGCACCGCGCTCCAATCGGCTTCGCCCTTGTAGAACTGACAGCGGGTGCGGCCGTGCACGGTGATAAGCTGCACGCCGGCGGCTTCCGCGCGGCGCGCCAATTCCGGCGCGTTCCTGCTCTGGTCATCCCAGCCGAGCCGCATCTTCAAGGTCACCGGCACCTTGACGGCCGAGATCGTCGCCTCGATCAGGCCGAGCGCATGATCGAGATCGCGCATCAGGGCGGAGCCGGACTGCCCGCCGGTAACGTGACGGGCCGGGCAGCCCATGTTGATGTCGATGATATCGGCGCCCGACGCCTCCGCCACGCGGGCGCCCTCAGCCATCCAATGCGGCTCGCAGCCGGCGAGTTGCACCACATGCGGCCCGATGCCGCTGGCTTCGCAGCGCAACCGGGACATCCACCGTCCGCGCACCAGATCGTCACTCGCTGTCATCTCGGAGACCACGAGCCCTGCCCCGAGCTCGGCCGTGAGCCGCCGGAACGGCGCGTCGGTGATCCCGGTCATCGGCGCCAGGAAGGCGCGGTTCGCCAGCGGAACCTTGCCGATTTTCAAAGGCTTGTCGGTATCATTGGCCGGACCGGTCAGCATCGACTCATCAGCTTTCTGGAGACGCCTCATTGCGACTGTCCGATATAGTTAGCACATTTCTTGTGCAGTCATGCGTCATGCCTACAGTTTAGACAAAACCGTCTGGCTTGCAAGTGCACTGCAGCAAAATATGCGCGTCAGAAGGTCATGGTAAATCCGGCAGCGCGCAGGTTTCTGCATGGCTGCGAACGCACGCTTGGTTTTTCGCCGCTGATCGCCCTCGCATGCGCCGTCAGGCGGATGTTAGAAGCGTCACCTCTCAGCGCCTCTCAGAAGTAACCTGATCACATGACGAACACTCAGCGGACTGCAGCCATTCTCGTCGCGGCCGGTCGCGGCCTGCGCGCCGGCGCCGGCGGTCCGAAGCAATATCGCACGATCGGTGGCCGCACCGTCATCCATCGCGCGCTGGCGGCGTTTGCGGAGCATCCCGAGGTCGCCATCGTGCAGCCCGTGGTGAACCCCGATGACATCGCCGCATTCAATGCGGCGGTCAGCGACCAGCGCTACGCACTCCCGGTGAACGGCGGCGCGACGCGGCAGGGATCGGTGCTGGCAGGCTTGGAAGCGTTGGTGCCGCACCAGCCCGACATCGTGCTGATCCACGATGCGGCGCGCCCCTTCGTCTCGGCAGAGGTGATCTCGCGCGCGATTCAATCCGCCAACAAGACCGGCGCCGCGATTCCCGTGGTTCCGGTCACCGACACCATCAAGCAGGTCACGGCCAGCGGCGACATCACGGCGACGCCGGACCGCGCCGCCCTGCGGATCGCGCAGACGCCGCAGACGTTCAAGTTCGACGTCATCCTTGACGCGCACCGCCGCGCCGCGCGCGAGCGTTCGGATTTCACAGATGATGCGGCGATCGCCGAATGGGCGGGATTGACCGTGACGACCTTTGAGGGCGATGTTGCCAACATGAAGCTCACCACACCGGAAGATTTCGTGCGCGAGGAGGCGCGGCTGGCGGCTGCGCTCGGCGACATCAGGACCGGCACCGGCTATGATGTGCATGCGTTCGGCGACGGCGACCATGTCTGGCTGTGCGGCTTGCGCGTGCCGCACACCAAGGGCTTCCTTGCCCATTCCGACGGCGATGTCGGCTTGCACGCTCTGGTTGACGCAATTTTAGGCGCCCTGGCCGACGGCGATATCGGCTCGCATTTTCCTCCGTCCGACATGAAGTGGAAGGGCGCCTCCTCCGACCAGTTCCTCAAATACGCCATCGAGCGCGTCATCGCGCGCGGCGGCCGCATCGCCAATCTCGAGGTCACCATGATCTGCGAGCGGCCCAAAATCGGTCCGCTGCGCGACCCGATGCGCGCGCGCATCGCCGAAATCTCCGGCGTCGACATCTCCCGGATCGCGGTGAAGGCGACTACCAGCGAACGGCTCGGCTTCACCGGCCGCGAGGAAGGCATCGCGGCCACCGCGAGCGCCACCATTCGTTTGCCCTGGTCTGTTGAAGGTCGGAGCGCGTAACCCCCCATGCACGGCAGCGACGCACCCTAGTCCGATTGACGTTCGCACGAGGAAAACACGGCAGATGGCTAGCGAACGTCAGACCGTCTCGACCAGCGCCCTCGCCCGCGCGCTGCTCGATCTCTGCAAGTCGCGCAAGCTGACGATCGCGACCGCCGAATCCTGTACCGGCGGCCTGGTCGCGGGCGCGCTGACCGACATCCCCGGCTCGTCAGATGTCATCGACCGCGGCTTCGTCACCTATTCCAACGAGGCCAAGCGGGAGATGCTCGGCGTCGACGCCTCGACCCTGCAGACCTTCGGCGCCGTGAGTAAGGAAACCGCAATCCAGATGGCCGTCGGAGCGCTGGAGCGGGCCGATGTCGATCTCGCGGTATCGATCACCGGCATCGCCGGCCCGGGCGGCGCCACCCCCGGCAAGCCTGTTGGCC
>NZ_JBARGP010000600.1:0-7205 GCF_049798375.1 Bradyrhizobium sp. | reverse complement strand
GATTGGCATGATCCGGTGAGCCGTCGACCAAGAGTTGCTCGACCGGCGTGAAGAAGAAGCGGGACGGATTCGCCGTTCGATTCTGCGTCGTGCCGTCCTGGCGGAATTCGGCGCGAAGCCGGGCCTGGATGTCGGACGAGCCCGGTATCTCAACGCCGTTCTTTTCGAGCCGTTCAAGCTCGCTGAGCAGACAGCTCCGCGTCAGCGGCGACAGCCGCTGCAGGAACTCCCAGACCCGGTCGAGCTGAAGCATGTGTTGTTCTGTTTCGTGCAAGGCGGGCAGGGGGCTCGCCTCGTGCCGATCAAAGCATGAAACAGTTCGCGGTAACTTAAAACGCCGGAACAACTGCGCATAAACACGGTGTTAGGGAAGCTGCCGGCCGGCAAGATTGCAATCGAGAGGCCGATAGGCGTCGCGATTTGCAACCATGGAGAGTGCCGCGTCGGGATCTTTGGCGGTTCAATTCAACCGCAATGCGATAGTCCGTAGAGTTAACCGGCGCAACGTCGCCTGCCGTCAAGCCACCCGTGCGCAGCGACCGCGCCCTGAGCCGGCCAACCAACGACATTGCCTTGCGATCCGTAAACTCGGGCGGCGGGTGCTCCCGGCGCGGATCGCGTTTCTCGACCATACGGCTTACAGATAGTCCTCGGCGAACGGGCGCACGCGGGAAGCCGGACGCAGCGCTGGCTGTGCCTTCTGCGGCATCGGAACGATCGTGATGGTCCAACGCGGCGGAACACTTGCTTCCTTCTCCATCACCGAGCGCACGATGCCCGTAATGGTGGCGCTGCCGGACTTCACCGTCGCAGGCCGGCCGTTGAACTGGGCAATTCGAAAACGCCGGACTTCCTTCTGGTCGGCCGTTTCAAACGTAAACATGGGCATCTCCTATGCTGAGGAGAGTGTCTCAAGTCATGATTATTCGTTTGTGAACATTGCGAACGGTATAAGTACGGCGCGCAAGCACGGTCGCTCGCGGCCTCAGTCCTTGTCTCGTTTGCTAGCAAGTCTGAGGTCTGCAACCGCCGCAGTTCAGCTCATCGCTGCAGGTCCAGCTTGCGGGCCGCCGCATAGGCCTGCTCGATCTTGTCGAGCAGCCCGGTATAGTCGCCGATCGAGATCCGTAGCGCACTCTGTTCCAACTGCAGCGCCAGGCCGGCGAGCCGACGGTAGCCGAAGGTACCTGCCGCGCTCTTCAGGGAATGCGCTTCTCTGCCGATCTTGATGCGTTCGCGCTCGAGCGGGAGCGTACGCAAAAGCTTCAGTCTGGCATCGGTCTCGCTGATGAAAACCTCGCGAATTTCCTCCGTCGCCTGCTCACCGATCTCGCCGACCAGATCGGCATAGGCCTCCCGGTCGAGCACGGCTTCCGGCGCGATGGCATCGAACGCAGCTGTGTTCGTTGCTTCGACCATTTCAGCGGGCGCAAGCGATGGCGCGTCTGCAATGGCCGGCACGTCGCGCGCGGGCAGCACGCGCAGGATCGCTTCGACCAGCGCCTTCTTGCGCGCCGGCTTGACCACGAAGTCGTTCATGCCGGCCTCGCGGCACTCCCTGATGTCTTCCATGAAAGCGTTCGCGGTGAAAGCAATGATCGGCACGGCCGAGCGCCGTTCACCGCGCGCCCGGATGGCACGTGTCGCCTGAAAGCCGTCCATCTCCGGCATGCGGACGTCCATCAGGATCAGGTCGTAATTGAAGCGATTGGCTGCGGTGACGGCCTCGGCGCCATCGCAAGCGGTGTCGGTCTGGATGTCGAAATCCTTCAGCATCTTGGCCGCGACCAGACGGTTGCTCGGATTGTCGTCGACCACGAGCACCCGCAGCGGCCGGCCAAACGCGGCAATGCGATCCTGCAGGGCGGTGTAGACGCTCTCGTCATTATACTCGGGCGCCGCTGCATGCTCCGCGATCGGCAGCGTGAAACGGATGGTGAAGGTGGAGCCCTGGCCTTGGGTCGACGACACCATGATTTCGCCGCCCATCTGCTCGGTCAGGCGCTTGCAGATCGCAAGCCCGAGGCCCGAGCCGCCGAACCGTCGACTGATCGAGTTGTCAGCCTGCACGAAGTTGCTGAACAGGAGTCCGACCTTGTCCGGCGCGATGCCGATGCCGGTGTCGCTGACGCTCCATTCGACGGTCGCCTGCTGCTCCTCGCGCGCAATGCAGCGGGTCGTGATGATGACTTCGCCTGATGAGGTGAACTTGACTGCGTTGGACACCAGATTGAGCAGGATCTGGCGAATGCGGCCGGCGTCGCCGACCAGGGCGGGAGGCAGATCAGGATCGCTGGCGCTGCGGATAGTCAGATCCTTGGCGGCGGCCCGCGGACCGATGATGCTCAGCGTGTTGTGCACGAGGGCCTCGGCCGAGAATGCGATATCCTCGAGCGAGAGCTGGCCGGATTCGAGCTTGGAGAAGTCCAGGATGTCGTTGAGAATCTCCAGCAGGCTGTCGCCCGCATTGTGGATCGCGACCACCGATTGCCGTTGCTCGGGGTCGAGCTGGGTTTCGAGTAGCGTGGTGGCGAGCCCGAGCACGGCGTTCATCGGCGTGCGGATCTCGTGACTCATCATCGCGACGAAGGTAGACTTGGCGGCATTGGCGGTCTCGGCCGCCTGCATCAGGTGCTCCTGCCGATCCCACCAGCGCGCGATCATGAGAGCCGCGAGCAGCACGGCGGCCGTGCAGACCAGCGACGTCGTGATCAGCAGCATCGCCATGGTGTGCCAGTTCTTGAGCGCATCCCCCTCGCGCTGCGTGACGACAACCATCGCCGGATAGCCGGGCAGCATCTTGGCTGCGCGCAACCGCATCTGGTTGTCCTTGCCGCCGGTCTCGCGGATGACGCCGCCATTCGCCAGTGCGCGCTGTCCGAATTCTCCCATGGTCCGGCCGAGTTCGCTGGTCGGTGGGAAATGGGCCAGCAGCGTGCCGTCCTCGCGAACCAGCGAGATCTTGCCGTCCAGCCCGAGCGCGGTCGAGCCGAAGAAGTTCTCGAGATATTGCACCGATATCGCGCCGAGCATCAGGCCCATGAACTCGCCCTTGCTGTCGCTCAGGCGCCGCGCGATATAGATGTTCCAGGCACCGTCGCCGCGATTCTGTACGGGCATGGAGACGACGCTCTGCAGCGTCGTATCGGCTTGCAAGGCCTTGAAGTAGTCGCGGTCGGCGATATTGACGTCGGGGATCGGCCAGTAGCGCGAGAAGTTGATCAGCTTGCCCCGGGCGTCGATCAAGGTGACCGCATCGAGCTGCGGCAGACCGGCGATCTTCTCGCTGAGCAACTGATGGGTCGCACGGTCGGAGGCGACGAGCTCGTAGCTCGCACCATCGTTGGCTCCCCGGCGCATGAGATATTCGCCGACGCTCGAGAGCACGAGATCGGCCGATTTGAACGAACGGTCGGCATTCTCGGCGAGCGTCAGGCTATGGCGGGCGAGAGCCTCGCCGGCCTGCTGCAGCGTGGCTTCGCGCAGATTGGTGAGAAAGAACAGATTGCTGCCTGCGATGATGGAGATCAAGGCCAGCGCGACGGCGGTTGGGGCACTCAGAAACCGTTTGTGAGCACGCATGGCGCGTTACCGGATGCCTGGGGGCGCGGTCGGCGCGCTGCCCGTCCTGTTGAGCGCCACCTGTGCGGCAATTTCGCGTAGCATCGGCGGGGGCATCCCGGCATCTTCGATCGCGAGAAGCTCGCTGCGCATTGCTCTATTCCCGTCCGGGCCCGGCGCGTTGGTCGGCAACCACCCACGTGTTTAAAGAGCGCCTCTGACCCTCTCGTAAATTTTGCTTCCCGTGCAAATACGGAGTCACGGCCTGCATCGCGGCGGTTCGCGCTCTGTTCAGAAAGCATTAACGCTGGGAAACAAAAAGCGGCGGCTGAGCGCGCGGGCTCAACCGCCGGTTTGACACGGCAGCGAAGGTGACAGCGTTACTCGGCGGGGCCGAAGACGGCTTCCATCTTGGTTTTCAGCGTCGCCGCGTTGAACGGCTTGACGATGTAATTGCTCACGCCGGCCTTCTTTGCGGCGATGACGTTCTCGGTCTTGGACTCGGCCGTGATCATGATGAACGGCGTCTTCGAAAGCTCCGGGCTGGCGCGGACTTCGCGCAGCAGGTCGTAACCGGTCATGGGTTCCATGTTCCAGTCGGAAATCACCAAGCCGTATTTCTTGGCCTGCATTTTGGAGAGCGCGGCCGATCCATCGTTGGCGTCATCGACGTTTTCGAACCCGAGCTGCTTGAGCAGGTTGCGGATGATCCGGATCATAGTGGAATAGTCATCGACCACCAGGATCGGCATCGACAGATCAAAAGCCATGTCATTACTCCGCGCGTTTGGTCAAAAGCCGAACACGGGCGAGATATCTCAGCACGAAGATTATTCGACGCTTCTTGGACCCGCGCTCGTCAGCAGGATGATAATTATCATCAGCCGTTGAACAGCGCGTTAATTCTGCGGCGGACAAATGCGACGGGTGAGGCGGAGCCCGTAGTTGCACGGATGCGTCGCGCGATCCGTTCGTCATGCGATCCGGTTGGAATATGCTGGACCTGCGTGAGATCAGGCAGGAGCGTCAATTCACCGCACGAGCCGGTCATATTGAACCTTGACCGCCCCATAGCACTCGCATGCGGTTTTCTTCAGGCCGCCGAGGTCGGTGATCTCGATATGGCCACGGCTGTAGTGGATGAAGTTGGCCTGCTGCAGTGTGCTGGCAACCAGCGAGACGCTGTTGCGGCGGGCGCCGATCATCTGCGCGAGCGACTCCTGAGTCAGATAGAGCTTGCTGCCGCCGGACAGATCGTGCGTCTGCAGCAGGCAGCGCGCGAGGCGCGACTCCACCGTATGGGCTGCATTGCATCCGGCCGTCTGCTGGCTCTGCACATAGACGGCAAGTGCATGCTTGAACAGCAGTGACCGCAAGGTCGCGCTCTGCTCCGCTGCTGCACGAAGCCGCTCGACGTCGAGAACCGATGCGACGCCGGGCACCAGCACGATGGCGCTGTTCAGCACGGTCGAATCGCCGCCGAGTGCTGACAAGCAGCCGAGCACGCTGTCGCGCCCGATCATGGCGACCTGAACGCGTTCGCCCCGCGCCAGATTGACCACCAGCGAGATCACGCCCCGATGAGGGAAATAAGCGCGGGGCAACTTTTCGCCGACCTCTGCCAGGACGAAGTCCTGAACCAGATCGACTGTCCGCAGGTGCGGCCGGATCAACTCGAAATCGTCTTCGGCCAGGGCCGACAAAAAGCCATTCGGAGAACGCGAGGTCGTTTCCAAAGCCATCTCCTGCCCTGTTTGACTGCTAGTCTCCCACTGGCGAACCCAAATGCATGCTGATCGTGGACAGAATGAATTCCCGGCATTTTCCTGACAAGAAGAATCAGCGCTGACGCCGACGAACAGAGATGTTCACCGCTCTCACCCATATGCTCGCTAATGTGCAGATGCGAGAACCGGTATCATAGTGCGACAAACTCACAGCTAAAGCGGGTCTGTCTTGCGTTGCGTGATGGTGCAACAGTTGCGTCACAGATGCCATCTGGCGTTCGATCATCCAGCATTGCAATACGTTTCGTGACCGCTTGAGGAGAGTCACGCGCGACCGCTTCGCTGGTGCCAACGGCGTGAGTGCCGGCCTGTTCCCAGGCCTCCGAATTGACATCCTCATGCGGCGCAGCCGAGAGTGAGGGCGGATCGATTCGTCGAACTGATTTTGCAACCGGAGCGCCGTCGCGCCGGGGCGACATCGTTGTTCTCGTCGTGATTGGTACTGCAAGATGGTAACGCGAGTTCGATCGTTGTGAGGCCACGCTTGTTACGGTCGCCTCGTGATGCGCGAGCGATGGTCGGTCGATGTGCGGGCATGGCGCCAGCTCAAGCGGCGCACTGATCCGGTGCCGCCTTCGCAAGTCGGTCGCCGACTGGCGCGGATGGGTAGCTGAGAAAAAATGACAGCAACAATTAAGCAGAAGCCTGAGCCATCATCGTCTCAAGACCTTGTGAGAACCAACGGCCAAGGCAATGAGAGCGAAAGCCAGGGCATGGCGATCGTAGGCCAGGTCGCCGGCGGCATCCTGCATGACTTCAACAACATTCTCACGGTGATCACGGGGACGATCGATATCCTGGCCCAGGCCGTCGTCGATCGGCCGGATCTCGCGGCCGTTGCGCGGCTGATCGATGAAGCCGCGACACGGGGGGCTCGACTGACCTCGCAATTGCTGGCTTTTGCGCGCGGCCGTTCGCCGCAGCCCTGCGATCTCGATATCGACGAATTGCTGGCCGACGTCGGTCGGCTGCTGCGCCCGACGCTGGGCACCGAGATCGAGATCACGGCACGCGTCGTGCCCGGGACGCCGACGGCATTCGCCGATCCCGGTCAGTTGATGGCGGCATTGCTCTGCCTCGCGATCATGGCCCGCAACGTCATGGCGGGTGGCGGCCGGATCGAATTCGAGGCGAGATCGGTCCGCGCATCCGCGGCCGGTGCGGACCAGATCGCAGAAGACGGCGTCCAACTCGTGCTGAAGGCGCATGCCAATGGCGGAGCCATTGGAAGGCCCGATCATTCGCGTTCCGATATGCGCATGGTCGAGGACTTCGTCGGCCGTTCGAACGGTCGCCTCATGATCGGTGAGCCCTGCGGGGCAGACTTCGAGGTGGAAATCCTGCTGCCGCGCGGTGAAGCGCTGCTCGCATAATTAGCGGGGCGCTAACTGCGGGCGGCTGCCCTTGCGCTCTCTTCCTGCAGAATCGATGATCTTGCTCGTCACCGGGAGCCGGGCCGGCGCCTTTTCATTAGACGTTAATCGAGTCGATTAGGTCTCGGTTAAACTTAACGGCGGAGGGCGCCGCGCTCGCATGGGCCGAGCGGCATGATTTAACGAATGGGTAGGGTGCCGCGGACCACTCTGGACGTGTCGCCGACAGAATTGCGGCGACATCACACTGTTCATCCAGAAGGGAATGACAATGTCTGGTATCGTCCTCTCGGCGTCCGTGCGCCAGAACCTGCTCTCGCTGCAGTCCACCGCTCAGTTGCTTGCCGCGACGCAGAGCGACCTTTCCACCGGTAAGAAGGTCAACTCGGCTCTCGACAACCCGACCAACTTCTTCACCGCCCAGGGCCTCGACAACCGCGCTTCCGACATCTCCAACCTGCTCGATGGTATCGGCAACGGCGTG
>NZ_JBARGP010000599.1:0-1838 GCF_049798375.1 Bradyrhizobium sp. | reverse complement strand
CATGCATGTTCATGGCGGCAGGTTGGCGTTTCCGGACATTCCGAGATTGTGAGGGACGCGGCGGAGAGCAGGGCGATGTCATTTGAAGCTCGCTCGGTCTCGCATCGGACATGACCTCGCAGTCCCGCGGCGCATTGCGCCCGAGGCGTGCGATCGACATGCCCTCGAATCAGTGAGAGGGCGCAGGGAATGCCGGGTGAAGGCCTCACCCATGGCCCGCCTGCAGAAAAAAATGCAGGCGGCAGGTACCACAGGTTCAGCCGGATCATCCTTGGGCTCAACCGGTCGTCGCAACACTGGTTCGTTTTGTTTTCACTGATGACAGCAACTCGTCAAGCGCCTCGGCTGGCGTTTTCCAGCCCAGGGTCTTTCTCGGTCGGCCGTTGAGAGCTTCGGCCACCGCGGCTATCTCATCGGCGCTATAGACGCTCAGGTCTTCGCCTTTCGGGAAGTATTGCCGCAGCAGTCCGTTGGTGTTCTCGTTCGTGCCGCGCTGCCACGGGCTGTGCGGGTCGCAAAAATAGATCTGGATGCCCGTATCGATCTTGAGACGATCGTGCTGAGCCATTTCGGCTCCCCGATCCCAGGTCAGCGAACGGCGCAATTCTTCAGGCAGGGTAATGATGGTGCGCGCGATTGCATCGCGCACCGCCTCGGCTCCGTGTCCCGAGAGCGCCGGCCCGCCCTTGGCACGAGGACCGTCGCCGTGCCCCGCCAATCGAGGAAGGTGCAGCAGCATCGTAAAGCGTGTCGTGCGTTCGACCAGCGTGCCGATCGCCGAGCTCTCGCCACCTATCATCAGGTCTCCTTCCCAATGCCCCGGCACCGCCCGGTCTGCCACCTCGGCAGGGCGCTCGCTGATCATGATCTCCGGCGTGACAAAGCTTTTGCCCCGCTTGCCCGTGCGTGCCCTGGGGACCCGTCGCGCACGTCCCGTTCGCAAGCAACTCGTCAGTTCACGGCGGAGAGCTCCACGGCCTTGAACGAAAAGGGCTTGATAAATAGCCTCGGGGCTGATGCGCATCGTCTCGTCATCCGGAAAGTCGATCGGCAGGCGTCGGGCAATTTGCTCGGGGCTCCAGGCCTTCTTCCATCGCCGAACCTTGCACGTCTCTGATGACCGATGGCCCTTCCGATTAGCACGGCCACGCGCTTCGTCTGGCAGCGCGACCATACCGGAAAGCCGTTCTTCCACATAAGTCCGCAAGGCGGCGTTAGACGCAAGCTTCGCCGGTTTGGGGCGACGGGCTGAGCGATCGGCATGCCACTGAGCGGTCGTCGCCCGATAGGCCATCTTGCCGCCGTGGGTGGCCGCATTGCGATCGAGCTCGCGGGAAATGGTCGAGGCGGCCCGCCCCAGCCGGCGCCCGATCTCCTGCATCGAATGGCCCTGCGTATTGAGAAGCGCGATCTCCTCGCGTTCCGCAAACGAAAGGTATCTCCCCGAAAGCGGCTTGGCCGAGGGTCTGAAAATCGATGGGGGCATACCGCCTGCCTTCCGGAATAATCTGTATCCGGCGTCAGGGGGCACTCCGGCTTCGAGCGCAGCATCTTCGCTGCTCAGCCCTCTCGCAATCGCCCGCCAAAATCGTTCCTGTTCATCCCGACCGGCAACCGGCGGACGTCCCTCAGAGCCCAGCCGCGCACGCGTCGATCGCTTCCTTCGAATGCCCATCGCAATCTCCAAATTCTGGAGTGTTGCGACGATCGATTGAATCCACCGCGGCCTCCCTGCGCAATGGTTTGACGGCTTATACGCGCTCTCCTCGGGGACCGGCTCTCTTGTCCCCGTGTTGCGACAACGCGCGAAGCGCGTTGCGGCTCGGCATCAGCACCGG
>NZ_JBARGP010000598.1:0-2203 GCF_049798375.1 Bradyrhizobium sp. | reverse complement strand
GGCGCGCACCGCGGCGAGCGCGACCACGTCAATCGCGGCACCCGTGCTTTCGGCCCGCGTCGCGGCCTGGTTGGCCGCACGCCGCAGCACTGCCTCGAGCCGGTCATGGCTCAAGTGATGCAAATGGTCGGCCTTGGTGGCCGCAAACAGGATGCGATCGATGCGCGGCCGGAATAGGGTCGACAGGATAGTGCTACGGCCAACGCGGAAGCAATCGAGAATACCGGCCAGCGCCGCTTCCAGATCGTGCAGCGCCGCAGGCCCCGCGTTGAACGCGGCGAGCGCGTCGACCAGCACGATCTGGCGATCGAGCCGGGCGAAGTGATCGCGGAAGAACGGCCGCACCACGATGTCCTTGTAGGCCTCGTAGCGGCGCGCCATCATCGCCCACAACGAACCTTCAGGCGCGGTGCCCTCGGTTGGCACATCGAGTGGCGCAAAAGTCAGCGCCGGCGAGCCGGCGAGGCTGCCCGGCATCAGGAAGCGCCCGGGCGGCAGCAGGCTCATCGCGAAACGTTCGTCGCGGCAGGACCGCAAATAATCGGTGAACAGCCGCGCCGCCTCCAGCGTAGCCTGCTCGTCCGCAGGCCCCTCGGCCGACAATGTCGCCAGATGCGCATGCCACGCGCCTGCGAGATCGGCACGCGGGCCCTCCCGCGACAGCGCCAGGCTCTCGCGCGCCCATTGCCCGTAGCTCTTGTCGAGCAGTGGCAGGTCGAGCAGCCATTCGCCGGGATAGTCGACGATATCCAGTGTCAGCGTACGCTCCGCGCCATTCGGGCGCTGATAGTCGATGGTGAGGCGCAGCTCAGAGATGTCGACCGTCGAGGCCGGCCAGCGCCGCTCCCCGACCAGCGCGCGCAGGTGACCTTCATAGGCGAAGCGCGGTACCCCGTCATCGGGCTGCGGCGCCAGATGCGCCCGTGCGATCCGCCCGGATGAGAACGCCTCGAACACCGGGAAGCGGCCGCCGCGGATCAGCCCGTGCACCAGCGCGGTGATGAAGACGGTTTTTCCCGCCCGCGAGAGGCCGGTAACGCCGAGCCGCACCGTCGGATTGAAGAAGTTCTCGCCATAGTCGATCAGGGCGCGGGCCGAGAGGCGGGCCTCTTCGACGATTTCGGAGAAACTGGGCGTCATACGGGAGTGTAAACCGGCGGTTAAAATCGGCGTGAACGACTTGTGAAAAGTGGCGATCGGAAGTGCGATTTCAAGCACACATTTCCGGCGCGTTTTCGGATAAGAGGGATCGGAACGGTTCGTTGAACGTTCGAGATCATCGTCGTCCGCAACAATAATGCGCCGGGTTCCGCATGACCATGTTCAGACTGAAACAATTCGCTTCGGACTCCGTCCACGCCGCCGCCGGCGCGGTGCGCTGGAATTACGACAAGATCGAGCTGATCGCCGATGGCATTGTTCATGCGGTCGGCGTCAGCGCAGGCCTCGTCGCCGCGACCGTGCTCGTGGTGCTGACCGCGATCTATGCCAGCGCGCTCGACATCGTCGTGGTCTCGGTCTATGTGGCCGGCCTGCTGTCGATGCTGGTGCTGTCGGCGACCTATAATCTGTGGCCGGTGTCGCCGACCAAATGGCTGCTGCGCCGGTTCGACCATTCGGCAATCTATGTGCTGATTGCCGCGACCTACACGCCGTTCATCGCTGCGCTGCAGAACCATTGGCTGGCCGCCGCGATGCTGCTCGGAGTCTGGGGGGTGGCGGTGTTCGGCATCGTGCTGAAGCTGCGTTGGCCCGGCCGGTTCGACGCGCTCTCGATCGGGCTTTATCTGGCGCTCGGCTGGAGCGGCGCCATGATGTTCGACCAGATCTTCGGCGTGCTGCCGAAGACCGCGCTCGCTTGCGTAGTCGCGGGCGGCATTCTCTACAGTCTCGGGGTGATCTTTCATTCCTGGCGGAGCTTGCGCTTCCAGAACGTGATCTGGCATTGTTTCGTCCTGCTCGGCGCCGGATTTCACTATACTGCGGTGCTCGACCTGGTCTTGACGTAAGAGCATTCCGCAGGAGGACGCATGCAGGTGACCGGCAGAAACGTGGTAGTCACCGGCGGTGCCCGCGGCATCGGCAAGGCGCTGTGCGAGGCATTCGCCCGCGCCGGTGCCGCCAAGGTGGTGGTGGCCGATCTCGATGGTGCGGCGGCCCGCGCCACAGCGGGCGCAATCAATGGCGCCGCGTTCGAATGCGA
>NZ_JBARGP010000597.1:0-5387 GCF_049798375.1 Bradyrhizobium sp. | reverse complement strand
CACGCCGTTGCCGATACCATCGAGCAGGTTGGAGATGTCGGAAGCGCGGTTGTCGAGGCCCTGGGCGGTGAAGAAGTTGGTCGGGTTGTCGAGAGCCGAGTTGACCTTCTTACCGGTGGAAAGGTCGTTCTGCGTCGTGGCAAGCAACTGAGCGGTGGATTGCAGCGAGAGCAGGTTCTGACGCACGGAAGCCGAGAGAACAATACCAGTCATATTCATACCTTTCTGGTGTGAAACATAGTCGAACCGATCCTTCAGGATCGGGTGCCGCCGTGAACGACTTCGCGATCAGGTGACACGGTTAAGGTGAACGAGACTGGCTAACAAAGCCTGAAGCGGCAGAGCGGCTGAACCGGCCTGCCGCGCGTCCGCGTCGATTTGCGCCGCGGGTTACCGCCTAGGGCACTCCGGGAGGGCCTTGATAACTCAGCGCATTTACCAAATGGCGGGCGACATTTACCAACTGTTAACCTTGTTCGGAAAGGATTGCCCTCGCGTCGACCGCCCCGGCATGACCGGTCAGCGCCTGCCGTGAGCGTCGCGGTAGCCTTGTCGCCGGCCCCTCATCAAGCGGCAGCGGAGAACATGGATGGCTTTGAAAGTCGAACTCAAGCCGCATGAACGCATCATCATCGGCTCCTGCGTGATCACCAATACTGATCAGCGCGCACGTCTGCTGATCGACGGCGACAACGTCCCGATTCTGCGTGAGAAAGACATCTTGACGCCGGAGACCGCCGACACGCCGGCCAAGCTCGTCTATCTGGCGGTCCAGCTGATGTATATCTCGCCAAACGGCGACGCCAGCCACGGCACCTACTTCAACCTGCTGCGCGACATCATCACCACGGTGCCGAGCTCGTGGCCGCTGATCGAAGCGATCAACGGCCATATCCTCAACGGTGATCTCTATCAGGCGCTGAAGGAAGCCAAGAAGCTCGTCGCTTACGAAAAGAAGCTGCTGGAGCAGGCCGAAGCCGAAAAGACCGGCGCCGAGCAGACCCAGGCCGTCACCGCAGCGTGAAGTCGCATCCGGCTCTGCGCGACGCAGAGCCGGCCCCCCCGCCCGGTTCGATCCCGTTCGCCGGCCGGCTGATCTGATCGATCTGGTGGATCTTGTAGATGGGTTGAGCCCTTGCGAAGCTCATCATTCTTATCGACCGAACCGCGTTCGGTATCGCTTCGCTCGACCCTTCCTTCGTTCTTCGCGGCTCACGGCGCGAGCGGCGGCGCCTCGACCTCGATCAAGGGTACTGCGCCTGCGATCGTCCGCTGCGCTCCGAACGACAGCACCGCTGCAAGCAGCGCATCGATGTCGCATCTCGCGGTCCGGTGGTTGACGATCGCCGCCCGGATCGCGAGCCGTCCATCCAGCATCGTGCTCGAAGGCGCGGCAACGCCGGCTTCGTGGAGATCGGCGACGATTTCGCCATTGACGGCGTTGGCGTCCTCCGCGCGGTAACGGAAGCAGACGATGTTGAGATTGACGGGCGCCAACAGCTCGAGTCGCGGCTCGGCCAGGATGCGCGCTTCCAGATATTTCGCGAGCTCGCAGGTCTGCGCGATCACGGCGCCGAGCCTGTCGGTGCCGAACGTCTTCAGCGTGAACCAGGTCTTCAACGCGCGAAAGCCGCGTGACAGATCGGGTCCGAGATCGCACGGCCATTGCTTTCCGGCCGCGAGCCCGCGCGTCTCCCGGCGCAGATATGCGGCAGGCTGCGCAAAGGCATCACGATGGCGCTCACCGTCGCGCACCATGAGGAAGCCGGCATCATAGGGCACCTGCCCCCATTTGTGGAAATCGAGCGCAATCGAATCCGCCTGCTCGATTCCCGCAAGTCGCGGTGCAAGCTCGGGCGAGAGGATCGCGAGCGCACCGAACGCACCATCGACGTGGAACCAGAGCTTCTCGTCACGACAGAATGCTGCGACCTCGCGAAGATCATCGATCGCACCGATCTCGACCGTGCCGGCCGAGGCCACCACCAGAAACGGCGTCAAGCCATCTGCGCGATCGCGCGCGACCGCCTCGCGCAAAGCCGCGACCTCGATGCGATGCATCTGGTCGACCGCGATGCTGCGGAGCGAGCGGCTTCCAAGGCCGACGATGTCCATCGCCTTGCTGATGCAGCCATGCGCGGCCCTGGACGTGTAGGCCCGCAGCAGCTCGCCATCACCGCCGACGCCCTGCTCCCGGACCGCGACGCCGAGCGCGGAGCGGCGCGCCACCAGCACCGCCATCAGATTGGCCATCGAGGTGCCGGTGACGAAGATGCCGCTGGCGCCGGCGGGAAAGCCGAACATCTGGCGCGTCCATTCGACCACCTGCCGCTCGACTTCGATCGGCATGTGATCGCGTCCGCCGAGATTGGCATTCAGGCCGGCGGCCAGCATCTCGGCCAGCATTCCCACGGCCGAGCCGCCGCCATGCACCCATCCCATGAAGCCGGGATGGACGTTGCCGGTCGCGTAGGGCACGACGAAATCGGAGAACTCGCGATAGACCTCGGCCAGCTCGCTCGGCGCGTGCGGCAGCGGCGCGCGAAACTGCTCGCGAACCTCTGGCGGAATCGGCTGCCAGACCGGACGGGTGCGAATCTCCGCGATGTAGTCGATCATGTCATCGAGCATGCGATGACCCTGCGCGCGGATCGCCTCCCAGTCCTGCGGATCGAGTGTCTGCTTCGCTTGCGTGGCGGTCTCCAGATCCGACGCAACGATGCTCATGCCACCTGCTCCGCTGCCTGCACGGCATGCCGCTCCAGCATCGCCGCGAAAGCCGAGAACACCTTCTGCATCTGCGGTGATTTGTAGGGGAAGATGTCGGCGTGATCCATGTCGTGGACCACGGCGGTGTTGTCGGCCTCGAACACCAGCAGCGCGCCGTCCTTGGTCTCGGCGCAATCGATGATGAAATAGTCGAGCCCGACGCGCGCGGCGATCGCGGCCAGCGCGGTGCCGTGACGCCGGCCGAAGCCGATGTCGAACGTCTGCATGAAGGTCGCTTCCTCGCGCCGCTTCTCCTCGCTGGCGCCCATGCCGGCGTTGAGGTACCAGATGTCCCAGCGACTCGCGATCGCCATGTGGCAGGCATAAGGCTGGCCATCGACGAAGGCGACGCGATATTTACGGAACAAGCCGTCCTCGCTGGCGTAGTCGATGAATGGCGCCATGAAGAACTCCTGCTCATCGCGCTCGTCGAGATAAAGCGAAAGCTCGATAGGCTCGCCGATCTTCTCAAGACCGACGCCGGCGTGCGAACCGCGCGGCCGGATGATGATCGGAAATGCAAGGTCGGGCGCGATCGTCGCCAACCACTCCCGCTCCTCGGCCACCTCGACCAGTGGCGCGCGCTCCGCCGGGACGGTTGCGGGCATGACGAGACCGTCGATGTCGGCGAGCAGCCGGTACAGCTTGTCGCGATCCAGATTGCAGATCAGCTGCGGCGGGTTGAGCAGCGGCCGCGGCCAGCGCGCCGCGACCTCGTCGATCTTGCGCAGCGTGTGCTGGCAATCCTCGGAGTCGGAGGCGATGACGATGGCAACGTCGTGATCAGGCAATGGCGACGGCAATTCCGCATCCGGAATCACGTGCAGCATCATCAGTTCGATCCCGGTGTTCTCGAGCAGGAACTCGATCGGCGTGTTGCTGCCCATGTCGGTGGCCGCGGCCAGCGCCAGCACGCGCAACCGCGGCGTCTCCGATTTGCATGGCGAACGGAACAACTGGTGCGATTTCAGGACCTCGTCCTGGATCGCCAAGCCGGCTATCTTGTCGCCGAGCAGTTGCGCGAGCAGCGCAACGTCGAGCCCCTCGCCCGCGCTCGCCGTGCCGTCGAGCAGCTTGGCAATCAGCTCTGCCCAGAGCGGCTTGAGATCACGACCGTCGAACGATGCCTTCGCAAGCTTCGCCATGCCGATACGATCTGCACATTGCGCGCGCGCCTCGACCGTGAGCGCCAGCATTTCAGACTGCATCACACCTTCCCCAAATCGAGGCTGCTCACATGCGACACAAGGAGCTCTGTTTTTGCTACGACGTCCGCGAGCCGGCCGATCTCGCGATCGAGATTGGCGCGCGCGACCGCCGCATCCGTATTCCATGTCTCCGTCGCCTGGCGCGCACCGATACACAGCCGCAGCACAGCCGTCGGCGCAGCTCCGGTGCGCTCGATCCGGACCGGCTGCCCGATCAGGCATCGGCGCTCTGCAATCACGCGCTCCGAAGCGTTGCTGCCGACGCCGCCCAGGTCCCGACGCAGCGCGCGATAGACCTGCTGGCAATCCTCGGCGGCCAACAGCTGCCCCTCGCGCTGAAGTGCGAACGGAAACAGCGTCGGCAACGCGAACTCATCGTCGTCGGCGTCGCCGCGCTCTGTCATCACCGGACGCAGCACCGGCGATCGGATCAGCCGAGATTCGATCGCTTGGCCGAGCTCGCGCAACGCAAACGCACGGAACCCGTCCGGCACTTGGTAATAGGATGCGATCTCCTGAAGCGCGGCTTCCCAGCGCAGCCACTGACCGAGATTCGGCCGCGGCACGGACCGCGCGCGTTGCGCCGTCCAGCCCATCGGCCAGTCGTTGCGGCCGACATAATCGAACAGCCCGTCCGCAACGGCACCACGCCGCTGCAGCGCGCGTGCGAGCATGCCCGGCACCAGCAGCGCGCCGCTGAAGGCGGGTCCGCCGTAGAACTTCGAGCCCGTGATCAGCACCATGGCGCCACGATCGAGATAGCTGCGCAAACGGCGTCGCCCGAGCCGCATCTGGCAGGCATCGACGACGAGCTGGACCTGCCCGGGCCAGTAGCGCGCAATGCTATCGAGGCAATCCTGATCGGGCGTGCGCCAGCCGAGCTTGGACGAATCCATGATCTGCAGCATCGCGGCATGGCCGCGCGCGATTACTGTCTTGACGGCGCCGAGCACGGCCTCCGCATGGTCGGCGCGCGGCGCAATCCCGGTGCCGTCGCGCAGCGGCAGCGCGATGCTCTCCCCGGCGAGGCCGGCGATCGACGTGTCCTTGCGCACGGTGATGCCGGATGCCGTCCGCGTATTGAAATGATAGCCGCGCGCGGTCGCCGGCGTGCCGCTTCCGGTCTGGTCGGAAGCCACCACGATGGTCGTCAGCCGCTCGCCGAGTAGCGCGCGCGTCAGCGCCAGCGCGTGAAGCTGCGAATCCGTGCCCGACGGCGAGAACACGATCTCGACATCGGCGGGCAGTTGCAGATGCGCTCTCAGCTCGTGCCGCATCTCCTCGGTGCGCCGGTCGAGCGCCTCGTCGAGGCCGAGCCCGATCGCGGCATGCATCAGCTGCTCGCGCGCCCGCTCGGCGCCCGCATAGGCACGTTCGGAAATCGGCGAAGCCGTGCTCGATGAGAAACAG
>NZ_JBARGP010000596.1:0-13935 GCF_049798375.1 Bradyrhizobium sp. | reverse complement strand
GCGTTGAGCGACAGCGCCTTCGCGATTTCGACGAGCTGCTGCTCGCCGACGCGCAACCCGGCAACCCTGGTCTCGGGGGCGATGGTCACGCCGAGGCGTGCGAGCAGTCGCTTGGCCGCGCTGACCATGCGGTGCCGGTCGATCAGCACGCCGCCGATCAGCGGCTCGCGGCCGAGAAAGATGTTGTCGGCCACGCTCAATTCGGGAACGAGATTGAGCTCCTGGTGGATGATGGCAACGCCCGCCTCTTCGGCGTGGCGTACGCCGCTGAAGGATGCCGCGTGGCCCTCGACCAGGATGTTGCCCTCGTAGCGCGTATGCACGCCGGCGAGGATCTTCATCAAGGTGCTCTTGCCGGCACCGTTCTCGCCCATCAGCGCATGGACTTCGCCATGGCGCAGATCGAAGTCGACGTTGTGGAGCGCCTTCACGCCGGCAAAGGATTTGGAGATCTGCTCGGCGCAGAGCACGATCTCTCTGCCCGGCGCGCCGGCGCGGCTGCCAAGCACAGCCGCCGGAGAGGCGCGAGAAGCGCCGCGCGCATCCTCTGCTCCGAGCGCGTCGAAGCGTGTCCCCATTGGACTTTCCTCCCGACGTGCCCGGTCCTTGAGAGACATCGAGCCGCAGGTGATCGTTGCTTGTTGACTGACATGCTAGTTATATCAGCTCAGGCTCGTCAAGCGGTTTGGCTGCACGACTGGCGTCACGGCAGATGGTCCAAGGAACAGAGGATGCATTCGCTCGGCGGATTCAGCGGCGGCACGAGACCAGCGCGCGGGCGCGGGGCAGGAGGGTCGAAAGTCGATCAGGCCTATCTCGCCCTCAAGCGCGCGATCGTCTCCGGCGCGCTCGCGCCCGAAACGTCGATAGACAAGAACGAATGGTGCGCCCGCTTTGACGTCTCGAAGCTCTCGATCACGACGGCAATCAATCGGCTCGCCTTCGAGGGACTTGTGGTGGTCGAGCCGCAACGCGGTTCCTATGTGGCCAGGATCCACCTCGAAGATGTCCGGCAGTGGATGCTGATGCGGCGCGCGCTGGAAGTGGAGATCGTCGGCGTTTGCGCGGCCAGCATGTCCGACGCGGCGATCGAGGCGCTCGGGCAAAACCTGGCCTACCAAAAGGCTGCGATCGCGAGCGGAGACCTCGAAGGCTTCCATGCACTCGATACCCGGTTTCATCACCAGATGACCGAGGGCTTGAACCTCGCGCGCGTCGGTGAAGTGCTCGATCCGATCCGAACCCACCTGGAGCGCGTTCGCCGCACGCTGCTGCCTGAGCCCGGCCGCCCGGAAGGGACGTACCGCGAGCACGACGCGATCTACGGCGCGATCGCAGCGCGCGATCCGAGCAAGGCCCAGCACGAGATGGCCAGCCATCTCGACCGCGTCGCGCGCGAGCTGCATGCCTTCGTGGCCAAGAATCCGAGCTTCTTCGAAGCGTAGAACCACGTCGCAGCTTCGCTGGCCCGGTTGGCCACCAAGGCCCAGGGCGACAGGCCAGACTCACAGTTCACTTTTCTGCTTTGGGGCCGTTGCATTTTCCAGAAGTTGATGAACCAATTGCTGAGATCTTTCCGTAACCGCCGACCTCTATGGCCCCAGCCAAGCTCGCTTCCGCGCGATGAATCCGATAGGAGCGCGGTGCAGCATCGCAGGGCACAATTCGCGATGATCGTAACCCGCGGCCTTGATCACTTCCGCAAGTGCCGCCAGACCAGTTTGATCTCCGCGGGATTACCCTGCTTCTTGGCAAATAGGCGCTCGGGCTGAGGAGCGTAATGTTACGACTGCTACAAATCGATTGGAATGCTACCAAAAAGAGCGGACTTGTTGGCTATAATGGCCTCGACATGCAAACCTGCTGAACGGTTGAGAGCTGTCCAGGCATCCAGGACGAGCTTGGTCGGGGGTGCTACATGAGCGGAAAGGGATCGGCAGGGTCGTGGTCGGTGAGGCTGCTGCTTGCGGTGCTCGTCGTCGCATGCGGTACCCTTTTGGGCTGGGCACTCTTTGAGACCCGAGGGAAGGCTGCAGTCGAAGGGCCGCAGGAAGGGGCCATCAAGGTTCCAGTTCGAGTCTCAGCCAAGAACGGCGAGCCGGTGATCAGGCTCGACGCTGAGACGCAACAGCGAAGCGGCATCGAGACAGGTGTCCTGTCTTCGACCCCGCATCCGGAGCAACTGCGCGCCTACGGCATGGTTCTCGATGTTGCGCGCCTGACCGAACTCAGCAACAGCTACGCCAATGCGAGGGCGCAGGTGCAAACCGCACAGGCGAAACTTGCGATGTCGAAGCCGGCATATGATCGCGCGCAAAAGCTCTTCAACGACACTCATGTCGTCTCGCAGGCCCAGGTGCAGGCGGCCGAGGCGGCTTTCGGAACGGACCAGGCGAGCCTGGTTGCGGCGGAAGCGCAGGTACGCACGTTTGCCGCGACCGCGTACCAGGAGTGGGGTGCGATTCTCGGTAAATCGCTGATCGACGAGTCGCCCATGATCAAATCGCTGATCGAGCGACAGACCTTTCTGCTGCAGATCACCCTGCCGCCCGGTGTGGTGCTCTCAGCGCCGCCTGCCACGGCTTCGATAAAGGTCGGCGATAACAGGCAGCCGATCACCTTCGTGTCGCCAGCAACCCGCATCGACCCTCGGATTCAGGGCGTCAGCTTCTTCTACACTGTGGCCGCCGCAAGTGGCGTTCTGCCCGGGATGAACGTGCTCGCCTTCCTGCCTTCCGGAAAATCGCTTGAGGGGGTCGCAGTGCCGGCCTCCGCTGTCGTGTGGTGGCAAGGGAGAGCCTGGATCTATCGGCGCACCGGCGCGTCGAGTTTCACACGCATGGCCATCGCGACCGACCTGCCGGCAGCGGATGGTGGTTACATCGCGAACAATGTGGCGAAAGAGGCGGAGGTCGTCACGCAGGGAGCACAATTGCTGCTGTCCGAGGAGTTCCGGGCTCAGATCCAGGTCGGCGAGGACTAGGGGTGGGCGTCGTTTCACCTTCCGGCCCACAGGCTGCGATCCTCGCATGGGCGATCCGATTCCGCGGCATTGTCGCTGTGCTCGCCTGCCTTCTGGTTGCCTATGGAATCTATGCGCTCGGGCGCGCCAAATACGACGTGTTCCCCGAGTTTGCGCCGCCCCAGGTCAGCATCCAGACCGAAGCCGTCGGGCTGACGCCCGAGCAGGTCGAAGTCCTCGTCACCCGTCCCGTCGAGACCGCCATCAGCGGCGTGCCCGGCGTGCGAACCCTGCGCTCCACGTCGATCCAGGGGCTATCGGTCGTGACGGTCTTTTTCGATTCCTCGAGCGACATTTATCGCGATCGGCAGGTTGTCGCGGAGCGCTTGGCGGCCGCGGCGCAGCAGCTTCCCCAAGGGGTGCAGCCGCCGGTCATGACGCCGCTCACGTCTTCGACCAGCCGAATGCTGGTGGTTGGTTTGACGTCTCAGACCCACTCATTGATGGAGTTGCGCACCATCGCGGACTGGACGGTTCGCTTGCGCCTGCTCGCCGTTCCGGGGGTCGCCAGTGTCACGGTGTTCGGGGGCGACAAGCGCTCCATCCAGATCCAGGTCCATCCTGACGAATTGATCCGATACGGCCTGACGCTCAATGACGTGCTGGCCGCCGCGCGCCGGTCGACCGGCGTGCGCGGCTCCGGCTTCATCGACACGAGAAACCAGCGGATCGTCTTCCAAACCGAGGGACAGTCGCTCAAGCCGGACGCCATTGCGCGAACTGTGCTGCTGAGCCGCGGGGCCGCAAGCGTCACATTGGGGAACGTCGCCGATGTCGTTGACGCGCCCGAGCCGCCGATCGGAGGCGCCGCGGTTGAGGGGCAGCCGGGCGTCATTCTCAATCTGGCAGAACAATATGCCGCCGACACGCTCAAGGTCACGCAAGACGTGGAATCTGCTTTGGAAGAGTTGCGGCCCGGTCTGGCGGCGGACGGCATCACGATCCGTGCCGATCTCTTCAGGCCGGCCAATTTCATCAACGTGGCAACGGGCAACGTCCGGGATTCGCTACTCCTCGGCGGCATTCTGGTGGTCGTCGTCCTGTTCCTTTTTCTGTTCGATCTGCGAACAGCCGCGATTTCCTGTGCCGCGATCCCGCTTTCGCTGCTAGCCGCGACGCTGGTTCTGGAGCGGATGGACGTCTCGCTCAACACGATGACGCTTGGCGGCCTTGCCATCGCGATCGGCGTCGTCGTGGACGATGCGGTGATCGACGTCGAGAACATCGTGCGGCGCCTGCGTGAGAACAGGAGGCTACCTGAGCCACGGCCATTCGCCGAGGTGGTGCTTAACGCAACGCTCGAGGTGCGCGGAGCCGTCGTCTACGCGACCTTCGCCGTCATTTTGGTGGTTTTGCCGGTGATGACATTATCCGGCACGGTGGGGCGCCTGTTTGCGCCGCTGGGCCTCGCCTATGCCGTCGCCGTCATGGCTTCGCTGGTCGTCGCATTGACCGTAACGCCCGCGCTGTCGATGGCACTCCTGCCGGGACGGATTCCTGCCGGCGATCCACCCGTGATCCGCTGGATGCGCGCCGGCTACCAACGCCTGCTACGAAAGCTTGCAGAATGGCCTCGCACGCTGATCGCGGCTGCAGCCGTGCTGACGGTTGCGGGCTGCGTTGCGCTGCCGTTTTTGGGCCGCGGCCTCATTCCCGAGTTGAAGGAAGGGCACTTCGTCGTCCACATGGCTGCGGTGCCGGGCACGTCCATCGAGGAGTCGCTGCATGTCGGAGCACGTATCGCCGATGCGTTGCTGAAACTGCCTGAGGTGCGGTCGGTTGCGCAGCGGGCAGGGCGGGCGGAAGAGTCCGAGGACACCTGGGGACCGCACTACAGCGAGATTGAAATCGACTTGAAGCCGGGGTTGTCGGGCGACGACGCCGAAAAGGCTGAAGCGGAGATTCGTCGGACGCTTGCGGGCTTCGTCGGCGTAAGCGCCTCCGTCATGACGTTTCTGACCGAGCGGATTGAGGAAACGCTCTCGGGATATACGGCGGCCGTCGTGGTCAACGTCTTCGGCAACGATCTGGAACTGCTCGATCAGAAAGCGCAGGAAATTGCCCAGGTCCTCAATGAGGTTCCTGGCGCGACCGATGTTCAGGTGCAGTCTCCGCCTGGTCTGCCGCAACTCACCATCCGCCTGCGCAACCCCGACCTCGAGCGTTGGGGTTTCGATGCGGTCGAGGTGCTCGAATTGATCCGCACGGCCTATCAGGGCGATGTCGTGGGCCAGACCTACGAAGGCAATCAGGTCTTCAACGTCATGACGATCCTGGACGAAGCGAGCCGGGACAACATCAGCAAGGTCGGCGACCTGCCGTTGCGCAGTCCAAGTGGCGTTTACGTCACGCTTAGGCAGATCGCCGACATTTACCAGAGCTCCGGGCGCTACCAAGTTCTTCACGAAGGAGCGCGCCGCGTGCAGACGGTGACTGCCAACGTTGCGGGCGCCGATGTGGTTTCGCTTGTTCGCGCAGCAAAGGCCAAGATCGCGTCGAAGATACATCTCCCCGCCGGAGTTTACCTGCAGTTCGCCGGCGCAGCGGAGGCCCAAGCGCGGTCGCAGCGCGACCTCGGCGTCAATTCGCTGATCGCCGCCATCGGCATCATCCTGCTGCTGGCGGTGGTCACCCGGAATTGGCGCAATCTGATGCTGGTGCTGGCAAACATGCCGTTCGCTGTGGTGGGTGGCGTGTTGGCGGTATTAGCGACCGGCGGGGTCCTGACCCTGGGCGGCATGGTCGGGTTCATTACCTTGTTCGGCATCAGCCTTCGCAATTCGATTCTAATGATCGCGCATTACGAGCATCTTGTCGAAATTGAAGGCTGGTCATGGGGATTGGAGGCCGCCATCGCGGGCGCCGCCGATCGGCTCACGCCGATCCTCATGACCTCGATCGTGACAGGGCTCGGCATCTTGCCGCTCGCGATCGGGATGGACGAACCCGGACGTGAAATTCAGGGACCGATGGCGATCGTCATTCTAGGTGGCCTTGTAACGTCGATGGCGTTGAACCTCATCCTGCTCCCGACGCTGGCGCTGCGCTACGGGCGTTTCGATGCCAAATCCGCGGAGTTCACTCGCTCGGCTTCATCTCATCGGCCCAAGGCTGCGGAGTGAGGGACGCTGAAATAAGAATGCATGGTTGGAAGGCCGGGGCCGTCGCTCCGCCATATAGTTCGCATAAGGTATATTATGGAATATATTTGTCTTTAAAGAAATCAATGGCTTGCATCCGATTGCTCGATATCTGCGTGAAATTCCTCCCTGAAACCTCGCCCAGTCCGCATCCTCATCGTGCACCCCGGGCCGCCGCGTTGACGGTTCGCTTTCCCGCCGATATTGCCGTCCTCGGAGGCCGCATTAAGCGCGGCGACGAACGAGAACGCAGATGACCTGACGGGCTTCGATCCGTATAGGATTGTCCCGATGGGACTCATGCGTCTCACAACGACAAGAAGCATTTGGGAGAAATGGGAATGAGCCTGTCACGGCGCACGCTATTGAAGGCATCCGCAGCATCGGCGGTTCTGGGCGGCATTGCCGCACCGCATGTGGCACGCGCGCAAGCCGCCGAATTCACCTACAAATTTGCCAATAACCTCCCGGAATCGCATCCGTTTGTGGCCCGGGCCCGCGAGATGGCGGCGGCCATCAAGGCCGACACCAAGGGCCGGTTCGATATGCAGGTGTTCCCGAACAGCCAGCTCGGCTCGGATACGGACACCTTGAGCCAGCTCCGGTCCGGCGGCGTCGAGTTCTTCACGCTTTCGGGCTTGATCCTGGCCACGCTGGTGCCGGCGGCCTCGATCAACGGCATCGGGTTCGCATTCCCGGACTATCCCACGGTCTGGAAGGCCATGGACGGCGATCTCGGCGCCTATGTGCGCGGCCAGATCAACAAGGCCGGCCTCGAGGTCATGGACAAGATCTGGGACAACGGCTTCCGCCAGACCACGTCCTCGACCAAGCCGATCAACGGGCCGGACGATTATAAAGGCTTCAAGATCCGAGTGCCGGTGTCGCCGCTGTGGACCTCGATGTTCAAGGCCTTCGATGCATCGCCCGCCTCGATCAATTTCAGCGAGGTCTATTCGGCGCTGCAGACCAAGATCGTCGAGGGCCAGGAGAATCCGCTGGCGCTGATTTCGGCGGCGAAGCTGTACGAGGTGCAGAAGTACTGCTCGATGACCAACCACATGTGGGATGGCTTCTGGTTCCTGATGAACCGTCGCGCCTGGCAGGCCCTGCCGGAGGACATCCGCACCGTCGTCACCAAGCACGTCAACGCCGCCGCCGTGAAGGAGCGCGAGGATACCGAGAAGCTGAACGAGTCGGTGAAGGCTGAACTCGCCGGCAAGGGCCTGGTGTTCAACCAGCCCGACGTCGCGCCATTCCGCGACAAGCTGCGCTCCGCCGGCTTCTATGCCGAGTGGAAAGGCAAGTATGGCGAGGAAGCCTGGGCGCTGCTCGAAAAGGCGGTCGGCAAGCTCTCGTAACGCGTAGGGGGGCTCACCCGGCCATGGCTCACGTCGAAATCACCGAATTCTCTGTCTCTCAAACGGTCATTGAAACGACGGTCGGGCCCCCTCGCCACTCCCTGCTCCGGCGGGTCGAGTCCCTGCTCGGCCTGCTGGTCGAGATCCCGGCGGCGATCCTGGTCGTCGCCGAGGTCGTCATCCTGTTTGCGGGCGTGATCGCCCGCTACGTGCTGCACCAGCCGCTGATCTGGTCGGACGAGCTGGCCTCGATGCTGTTCCTGTGGCTGGCGATGCTGGGGGCCGCGGTGGCATTCCGGCGCGCCGAGCACATGCGGATGACCGCCGTGATCGGCAGCGCGCCGCCCGCGGTGCGGTTCTATCTCGACGCGGTCGCGACCTGCGCGGCGTTGGCGTTCCTGATCCTGATCGTTCAACCGTCCTACGAATACGCCTACGAAGAAAGCTTCATCACCACGCCGGCGCTGCAGATTTCCAACACCTGGCGCGCGGCCGCGTTGCCCATCGGCATCTGCCTGATGGCCGCATTCGCGCTGCTGCGGCTGGCGCGCGACGGCAATCCCAGGATCCTGCTGGCGGCGCTGCTGTCGGTCGCCGGCATCGTCGCGCTGCTTTGGCTGGCACAGCCGTTGCTGCGGCCGCTCGGCAATCTCAACTTGATCATCTTCTTCGTCGGTGTCGCCGGCTTCTGTGTGTTTGCCGGCGTGCCGATCGCGTTCGGCTTCGGGCTTGCCACCTTGGGCTATCTGGCGCTGACGACGCACACACCGCTGATGGTGCTGGTTGGCCGCATGGATGAAGGCATGAGCCATATCATCCTGCTGTCGGTGCCGCTGTTCGTGTTTCTCGGGCTCCTGATCGAGATGACCGGCATGGCGCGCGCCATGGTGGCGTTCCTGGCGAGCCTGCTCGGCCACGTCCGCGGCGGGCTGCATTACGTGCTGGTCGGCGCCATGTATCTGGTCTCCGGCATCTCCGGCTCCAAGGCGGCCGACATGGCCGCGGTGGCGCCGGTGCTGTTTCCGGAGATGAAGCAGCGCGGCGCCAAGCCCGGCGACCTCGTCGCGTTGCTTGCTGCTACCGGCGCCCAGACCGAGACCATTCCGCCGAGCCTGGTGCTGATCACGATCGGCTCGGTCACAGGCGTCTCGATCTCGGCGCTGTTCACCGGCGGCCTTTTGCCTGGCGTGGTGCTCGCCATCACGCTGTGCGTGCTGGTGTGGTGGCGTTATCGCGGCGAGGATCTGAGCCATGTGAAGAGGGCGCGCGGCGGCGAGATCGTGAAGGCGTTCGTTGTCGCCCTGCCCGCCATCGCCCTGCCCTTTGTGATCCGCTACGCCGTGGTCGAGGGCATCGCGACCGCCACCGAAGTCTCGACCATCGGCATCGTCTACGGCTTCATCATCGGGCTTTTGATCTATCGCCAGTTCAATTGGCGGCGGCTGCCGTCGATGCTGGTGGAGACGGCGGCACTGTCAGGCGCGATCCTGCTGATCATCGGCGCGGCCACGGGGATGGCCTGGGGCCTGACGCAATCAGGCTTTTCGCGTTCGCTGGCGGCTGCCATGACCGGGCTGCCCGGCGGCAGCGCGTCCTTCATTGCCGTGTCGATCGTAGCCTTCGTCATTCTCGGCAGCGTGCTGGAAGGAATTCCCGCAATCGTGCTGTTCGGGCCGCTGCTGTTTCCGATCGCCAAGGCGGTCGGCGTGCACGAGGTGCACTATGCTATGGTCATCATCCTGGCGATGGGCGTCGGACTGTTCTCGCCGCCGTTTGGCGTTGGCTATTACGCCGCCTGTGCCATCGGCCGGGTCGATCCGGCGGAAGGCATGCGGCCGATCTGGGGGTATCTGGTGGCGCTGCTGATCGGCCTCGCCATCGTGGCGATTTTCCCCTGGATTTCGATCGGCTTCCTGTAGAATCCTCACGTAAGCACAGGAGGCTAAAATGGGCTCACAACAGAACCAGTATGACATTGGCCTGGACAAGACTCCGGCCAATTATGTCCCGCTGACGCCGTTGAGCTTTCTCGCCCGCAGCGCCGCCGTGTATCCCGACCATGTCAGCACGGTCTATGAGGGCCGCAGCTTCACCTGGAGCGAGACCTACGCGCGCTGCCGACGCTTTGCGTCCTATCTCGCCGGCCGCGGCATTGGGGAAGGCGATACGGTCGCGGCAATGCTGCCGAATGTGCCTGTTATGAACGAGCTGCATTTCGCAGTGCCGATGGCCGGTGCCGTACTGAACGCGCTCAACATCCGGCTTGACGCGCCCTCGATCGCATTCCAACTCGACCATGGCGGTGCCAAGGTCATCGTGGTCGATCCGGAATTTGCCAAGGTGATCGCCGAGGCGCTGACGCTGATGACCGGCCCGCGGCCGTTCCTGATCGACGCGGCCGATGCGTCCTATCAGGGCGGCAGCCGGATCGGCGAGATCGAATATGAGGACGCGCTCTCGCAAGGCGATCTTGACTTCACGCCGCGGCGGCCGGCAGACGAATGGAATGCGATCGCGCTGAGCTACACGTCGGGCACCACAGGCAATCCGAAGGGCGTCGTCACCCACCACCGCGGTGCGTATCTCAACGCTGTCAGCAACATCCTCGCCGGCAATCTCGGCCAGCATCCGGTCTATCTCTGGACCCTGCCGATGTTTCACTGCAACGGCTGGTGCTTTCCATGGACGATGGCCGCGGCGGCCGGCGTCAATGTCTGCCTGCGCAAGGTCGAGCCCAGCAGGATCTTTGCGTTGATCAAAGAGCACCGCGTCACTCACATGTGCGGCGCGCCGATCGTCTACAACACGCTGATCAACGCGCCCGATGCGCCGAAAGCGGGCGCCAAATCTGTCATCGGTCTGATCGCCGGCGCCGCGCCGCCGGTCGCGGTGCTCGAGGGCGCCGAGCGGATCGGCATCAAGCTCACCCACGTCTACGGTCTGACCGAAGTCTACGGCCCCGCCTCCGTCTGTGCCGAGCAGCCGGGATGGGATGAGTTGCCAGCGGCCGAGCGCGCGCAGTTCAAGCGCCGGCAGGGGGTGCCCTACCCGCTCGAGGAAGCCGTCACCGTGATCGATCCCGAGACGATGCGCGAGGTGCCGCGCGACGGCCAGACCATCGGCGAGGTCATGTTCCGCGGCAACATCGTCATGAAGGGCTATTTGAAGAACGAGAAGGCGACGCAGGAGGCCTTTGCCGGCGGCTGGTTTCACACCGGCGATCTCGGCGTGCTCGACGCGCACGGCTACGTCACCATCAAGGACCGCTCCAAGGACATCATCATCTCCGGCGGCGAGAACATCTCCTCGGTCGAGGTCGAGGACATCCTCTACAAGCACCCGGCGGTGCTGTTCGCCGCCGTGGTCGCCAAGCCCGACCCGAAATGGGGCGAGGTGCCCTGCGCGTTCATCGAGTTGAAGGACGGCGCAGAGGCCACCGAGGCCGAGATCATCGCCTATTGCCGCGGCCACATGTCCGGCTTCAAGACGCCGAAGGCCGTGCTGTTTGGCCCGATCCCGAAGACGTCCACCGGCAAGATCCAGAAATTCCTGCTGCGCAACCAGGTGCAGTCGGCGAAGGCTATTTCAGCGTAGTTCAACGCTGCTATCTCAATGTCATTGCGAGGAGCGTTAGCGACGAAGCAATCCAGACTGTCGCCGGCGAGGTACTCTGGATTGCTTCGCTGCGCTCGCAATGACGACGTTGAGAGCCGCGGCTAATCTTCCCTGCTCTTCGGCGGATAGAATTGCGGCGCCTCAGTGCGAGCATACATGCCGTAGTCCCTGGTGACCTCGACGATCCGGACATAGTCGGTGGAGGGCTCGTCGAACAGGCGCGGCGCGAAGGCGGTGCCTGGTTGTTCGTCTGGCAGTTCGACCAGATGGGCATACTGCCCCTCGCGGTAGACGCTGGCGAAGGCCTCGCTTGGCCAGTCGCACGCCACCGGGAGCTTGGCGCTGTTCGATTCCGTCACCAGCACATAGGTCGGCGGCCGCCGCTTCGGGTCATTGTAGAGCGTACGCGTTTCAGCCTGCCATACTCCCTGTCCACGCTTGGCCTGGTACACGACCTGCGCCACGCGGATGCGATAGTCCGAGAACACCCTGTCGCGACCGAGCGTCTGCACCTCGTGATGATGGGCCTGGACGCGCCAGGCCGTCATGGAGCCCTCGTCCTGCCAGATCTGGTAGGACAGGATCAGATTGTCGCGCTTGAGGCTCTTGAAGCGGTCGATGAACAGGCAGCCGCCCATCGCCTCGAGCTCGGGCTTCAGCGACGCCGCGAGATTGAGATATTGGTCGATACGGCCGGGCTTGATCTCGACTTCGAAGAACAGGGACAGCATGTCATGGCTCCGTTCGTAAGTGTCGTCATTGCGAGCAGCGTCAGCGACGATGCAATCCAGCCTTACTTTGCCACGCTGGATTGCTTCGCTTCGCTCGCAATGACGTGACACTGAAGCGTAGGGTGGGCAAAGCGAAGCGTGCCCACCGATGCAGCGCGAAATTTGAATGGTGGGCACGGCGCTACGCGCCTTTGCCCACCCTACTCACTGAATACTATCCGATCTCCAGCCGCATGCCATCATAGGCCGGAATGACGTTGGCCGGCAGACTCCGGCGCAGCACCTCGTAGTCGAGGTCGGAATGCATGTTGGTGATGACAGCCCGCTTCGGCCTGAAGCGTTCGATCCAGGCCAAGGCGTCGTTGACCGAGAAATGGCTGGGATGTCCGGTGTAGCGAAGCCCGTCGACGATCCAGAGATCGAGGTCTTCCAGCGCGCCCCAGCTCTCTTCGGGGACGTCGTTGAGGTCCGGCGTGTAGGCGGCCTTGCCGATGCGATAGCCGAGCGCGGGGATGTTGCCGTGCTGAACCAGGAATGCCGTGAGCTTGAGCTCGCCGCCCTTGCCTTCGACCGCCTGGCTTCCGCCCGCCTCGATCGCATGCTGCGTCAGGATCGGCGGATAGTCGCTCCCCGTCGGCGAGACGAAGCAATAGGAGAAGCGGTGCATGATGTCCTTGGCGGTCGACTGGCTCAGGTAGACCGGAATACGCCGGCGCTGATGCAGCACCACGGAGCGCAGATCGTCGATGCCATGGGTCTGGTCGGCATGTTCGTGCGTGAGGAAGACCGCATCGATGTGATCGACATTGGCGTCGATGAGCTGCTCGCGCAGGTCGGGCGCAGTGTCGATCACGACCCGCGTCGTGCCGTGCGCCGAGGTCCGCTCCGCCATCAGCGAGCAGCGGCGGCGACGATTCCTGGGATTGTTGGGATCGCAGGCGCCCCACCCCAGCGCCGGACGCGGCACGCCGGCCGAGGAGCCGCAGCCAAGGATCGTGAGCGTCAGCGTCATGCGGTCTCCGTCGGGCGTGGCACCTTGGCGAACAGCTTGAAGAACGTCTCCGTGGTCTGCCACGCGAGCTCCTCCAGCGAGACGCCGCGCGTCTCTGCCAACACCTTGGCGGTCTCGACGACGTAAGCCGGCTCGTTGCGCTTGCCGCGGAACTTGCCCGGCGCGAGATACGGTGCGTCGGTCTCGACCATGATGCGGTCGGCCGGCAGTTCGGCCGCGAGATCGCGCAAGGCTTGCGACTTCTTGAAGGTCAGGATGCCCGTGAACGAGATATGCAGTCCAAGGTCGATCGCTTTCATCGCAAGCTCCCGTCCGCCGGTGTAGCAATGCAGCACGGCGCGAAAAGGTCCTTTCGCGATCTCCTCCTCCAGGATCTCGCCACAGCGCGCATCGGCCTCGCGGGTGTGGATCACCAGCGGCAGACCCGTCGCGCGCGCCGCCGCGATGTGGGCGCGGAAGCCGCGCTCCTGCGCGTCCGGCGAGCCATTGTCGTAGAAATTGTCGAGCCCGGCCTCGCCCAACGCGACGACCTTCGGATGCGTTGTCAGCGCGATCAGCTCGTCGGCGGAGATGCCGTCCTCCTCGTCCGCGTGGTGCGGGTGGGTGCCGACCGAGCAGTAGACATTCTCATAGCGCTCGGCGATGGCGAGCAGTTCGCCGAGGCGCCGGACCCGGGTCGAGATCGTCACCAGGCGGCCGACGCCCGACGCGGCGGCACGCGCGACGATGCCATCCAGATCCTCAGCGAAGTCCGGAAAGTCCAGATGGCAATGGCTGTCGACCAGCATCACGACGCAGTCGGCTCGATGTAGCGCGGGAATACCGCCTGCGGTGTCGGCAGTCTCGTATCAGGCGCGATCCTCACTGCGCCGCCGAGCCGATCGAAGCTGCGCTCGTCCGCCGGAACGCCGAGGCTGTCGAGCAGCTTTGCCGACGCCGTCGGCATCACCGCCTGGGTCAGGATCGCGACCTGCCGGATCACCTCGGCGGTGACGTAGAGCACCGTGCGCTGGCGCGACGGATCGGTCTTGGCCAGCGCCCACGGCGCTTCGCC
>NZ_JBARGP010000595.1:0-4103 GCF_049798375.1 Bradyrhizobium sp. | reverse complement strand
CCTTCTGCGAGCTGCTCGCAGATGTGAATAAATTCGACCTGAGAACGCTCGGCAACGGCCCGGCTGCGGGGGATTAGCCGGACCAGCAACGCCAGTCCACGACGTTTGCGCATTTGTCACGGTGTGGATGTAGGCACGTTCGAGTGACGGCGGCACATTCAAGAGCGCGAGCTGCCGCCGATTAGGTGCAGCGGGCTGTTGCATGAACGTCACAGCCAGATGGGATCCAAGGAGCAACCCGCACAGCGCCAGTTGTTATTGCGAATTAATCGCAATAAAGAACGAAGTGAGATAAGTGACTTATCCGGATCTTGCGGGTGTCGGGTCGCGGTCCCGGCCGACCGGCGTTCAGCAGCGGCGATTTGATTAATGGCAATGCGCGGGCAAATCTGCTGTGACGTCAGGACGCCCCATGACGCCTCCGTTGACCAAGTGCGCGCGATGTCCAATCTCACCCGGGAGTACGCCGTCGCGGCGCTAACCCTGCTGGCGCTGAGCTGTCCCGCTGCCGCAGCTGATCTGCCGCTCAAGGCGTCGGTGCGGACAGCGATCTTCGATTGGACCGGGCTCTATGTCGGAGCCCATGCCGGCTACACGCGCGACCACGCCGACGTGATGCTGAGTGATCCTGCGGCTGAGATCCGGGCGGGCAGCCGGTTCAGCGGCCTGACCGGCGGCGTGCATGCCGGCTACAACTGGCTGACGCGGTCCGGCCTGCTGTTCGGCATCGAGGGCGATTTCAGCTTCCCAAACTATCTGACAACCAACCATACGGTCGCCAATCTCACCGCGGGCACCTCGAATGTGATGGAGCTGTGGGACTACGTCGCGACTGCGCGCGGCCGGCTGGGCTATGCCAGCGGTTCCTGGCTCGCTTATGCCACCGGAGGGCTTGCGTTCAGCGGTGGACGATTCATCAACACCAGCGCCGCTGGCGATCAGGAAAAGCTGCTCGCCACCCGCCTCGGCTGGGTAGCCGGCGTCGGCGTCGAGCATGCGATCGCGCCGCATTGGAGCGCGCGGCTCGAATATCTCTATAACCGCATCGATTCCGGCGGCGTGCGCTTCGGCAATGGCGCCCAGTACACATCGTCGCTGGACTTCCAGACCGTGCGCCTCGGCCTCACGCGCAAGCTCGATTGGCCCGGCGCGGCCAGCCTGCAGCCGAAATCCGATCCGACTGACACGGAATCCGATCGCTGGGAGATTCACGGCCAGTCCACCGTGATCGGCCAGGTCTATCCGGCGTTCCGCGCCCTTTACACTGGCCCGAACAGCCTGACGCCCGCGCCCCAATTTCAGGAGACCTGGAGCAACAGCCTGTTCCTGAACGCGCGGCTGTGGGACGGCGGCGAGGTCTATTACAATCCGGAGCTGCTGCAGGGCTTCGGCCTCGACAACACGGTGGGCCTAGGCGGCTTCTCGAACGGCGAGGCGCAAAAGTCCGACTTTCCCTATCCCCATTACAACACCTCGCGGCTGTTCCTGCGGCAGACATTCGGCTTCGGCGGCGAGCAGGAAGAACTCGCCAGCAGCGGCAGCCAGCTCGGCGGCAAGGCCGACGTCTCGCGGCTCACGCTGCAGGTCGGCAAATTCGGCGTGCTCGACGTGTTCGACGGCAACTCCTACGCCAAGGACACCCGCAAGGATTTCATGAACTGGTCGATCTGGGCGCCGGGCGCATTCGACTATGCCGCCGACAAGCTGGGGCTGACCTATGGCGCGACGGCCGAACTGAACCAGAAGGATTGGGCGTTGCGCGGCGGCTATTTCCTGATGGATGCCGTCTCGAACTCGAACAACTTCGACACCAACGTGTTCCGGCGCGGCGAATACGTCGTCGAGTTGGAGACGCGGTACAATCTGTTCTCGCAGCCCGGCAAGCTACGGACCATCGGCTGGATCAACAGCGCCTTCTCCGGTAGCTACCGCGAGACGCTCGACGATCCCGCGCTCAACCTCGACATCGCGCAGACCCGGCGGGGGCGGATCAAATATGGCTACGTCGTCAATGTCGAGCAGGCGCTGAGCTCCGATGTCGGCCTGTTCGGACGCTGGAGCTGGAATGACGGCCGGACCGAGATCATGGCGTTCACGGACATCGACTCCAGCCTTTCGCTCGGCACTTCGATCAAGGGTACCAAATGGGGCCGGCCCGACGACGTCATCGGCATTGCCGGCGCCAGCAATGGCCTGTCGCGCGACCATCGCGACTTCCTCGCCGCTGGCGGCCTCGGTCCGCTGATCGGCGATGGCGCCCTGAACTATCGCCGCGAGCAGATCATCGAGACCTACTATGCCTATGCGATCAACAAGTCGCTGACATTGACCGCCGACTACCAGTTCGTGACCAATCCCGCCTACAACGCCGATCGCGGTCCGGTGTCGATCTTCTCGGGACGGCTGCACGGGGAGTTTTGAGACAATTGAGCCGGGCTCGATTGACCGGGCGTGCTCCCTCTTAACCTCGCCCAGCCTGCGGGGAGAGGTCGGATTGCATCGAAGATGCAATCCGGGTGACGGGGTACAGGCCTAACCACTCGCACCGTTCGCGCGTCTGCCCCTCACCCCAGTCCTCTCCACGTGAGAACGGGGAGAGGGGGGCGCCGCCGCCTGCGTGTATCTCGTGCTCTCTGGGTGTGGACCATGCGGCAATTTAGCCCGGTCCTGGCTGTGGCGTCGCGCGTTGCTGTATGCTGCGGCTGATACCCGCCTCGCCATGATCCCGGGACACACCATCATAATCGAATGCTTTCAGTTGAAATTGCCATCATCGTCGTCCTGATTGTCGTCAACGGCCTGCTCTCGATGTCGGAGTTGGCGATCGTGTCGTCGCGGCCGGCGCGCCTAGCGCTGCTGGCTGAGAAAGGCGTCGGGGGTGCCCGCCGCGCGCTGGCGCTGGCCTCAGACCCCGGCAAATTCCTTTCCACGGTGCAGATCGGCATCACCTTGGTCGGCGTGCTCTCCGGTGCATTCTCGGGCGCCACGCTGGGGCAGCGCCTGTCGTCCTGGCTGCTCGGCTTCGGCCTCTCCGCGTCGGTCGCCGACATCCTCGGCGTCGCCCTCGTCGTCACCAGCATCACCTATGCTACGTTGATCATCGGCGAACTGGTGCCGAAGCAGTTGGCGTTGCGCGACCCCGAGGCGATCGCAGTGCGCGTCGCGCCGGCGATGCAGATCTTATCCAAGGTCTCGCTGCCGCTAGTGCTCCTGCTCAATGTCTCAGGCAAGCTGATCCTTTCGCTGATCGGCCGTGGCGGCGATGCCGGCGACAAGGTCTCGGAGGAGGAGATCCATCATCTGGTGCGCGAGGCTGAGACTGCCGGCGTGCTCGAGCCCGGCGAGAAAGAGATGATCGCCGGCGTGATGCGGCTCGGCGACCGCCTTGTCGGCGCGGTCATGACGCCGCGTCCAGAGGTCGATGTGATCGATCTCAGCGACGACCCCAAAACGATCCGCGAGACCTTCGCCAAAAGCCCGCATTCGCGGTTGCCGGTTTCGGACGGCTCGCGCGATCACCCGATCGGCGTGCTGCAGGCCAAGGATCTGCTCGATGCTTACTTGCGCGAGGAGACGCCCGATCTCAGGCGCCTGGTGCGCCAGGTGCCAATCATTCCCGCATCGGTCGATGCCCGCGACGTGATCGCGATCCTGAAAGCCGCGCCGGTGCATATGGGCCTCGTTCATGACGAATATGGCGGCTTCGAAGGCGTGGTCACCGCGGCCGACATCCTCGAATCGATCGTCGGTGCATTCTCGTCCGAAGACGGCCCGCCGGAGCCGGCCTATGTGCGCCGTGCCGACCACTCGCTGCTGATCTCCGGCTGGATGCCGCTCGATGAGTTCGCTGACCTGTTGTCGGTCGAGGTGCCGGCGCATCCCGGTTATCACACCGTCGCGGGCCTGGTGCTGCAGCATTTCGGCAGCGTGCCGCAGACCGGCGACAGTTTCGACCTCAGCGGCTGGCGGTTCGAGATCGTCGATCTCGACGGACGGCGGATCGACAAGATCCTGGCGACGAAGCTTGCGGGTGAAGGCGAAGAGCCGAACGTCGGGTAGCCGCGCCACCGCAGCGCGAATTCATTCCGCCGGCAGGATCGCGA
>NZ_JBARGP010000594.1:0-2831 GCF_049798375.1 Bradyrhizobium sp. | reverse complement strand
GCCGGCTGCAGTCCCATCCATTTTGCGTCTCCCGAAATATCGTCCTTTGCGGATCTTGATATTTATCTGCCTGTATAGACCGGCTTGCGTTTCTCGAGAAAGGCCTGAATGCCTTCCTTGAAATCTTCCGAGCGGCTGCACAGCACCTGGTTGCGATCCTCCATCGCAATCACGGCTTCGATCGAGCCGGCATCGACGCTCATGTTGAGGCACTCCTTCGACAGCCGCAGGCCGACCGGCGAGGCCACCATCATCGCATCGACGTAAGGCGCGGCCGCCGCATAGAGCCCGTCCTCCTCGACCACCTCCGAGACCAGACCGACGGCGAGCGCGCGCTCCGCGCCGATGAAGCGGCCGGTGAGGATCAGTTCGGAGGCGACGGAGACGCCGACCAGCCGCGGCAGGAAATAGCTGGTGCCGATGTCGCAGCCGCCGAGACCGAGCTTGATGAAGGCGCAATTCATCCGCGCGGATCTGGTGGCGATGCGGATGTCAGATGCGAGCGCCAGCGCGAAGCCGCCGCCGGCTGCGGCCCCCTGCACCAATGCAACGATCGGCTGCGGGCAGCGCCGCATCAGCATCACGATGTCGGCAATACGCCGCTGCGAATCCAGCGAGTCGGTGGCGCCGAGCGGCTCGTTGATGCCGGCGCGGCGCTGCATCGCGGCTTTCAGGTCGAGCCCGGCGCAAAAATTCTTGCCCGCGCCGCGCAACACCACGACGCGCGTGGTGCGATTGCGCTGCAGGCTTTCGAAATAGCCGTTGAGCGCGTCGATCAAGGCGGGATCGAGCGCGTTCAGGCTTTCGGGGCGATTGAGCGTGACCCAATCGACGCCGTCTTTGTGGTCGATCAAGAGCGGTTGAGACACGACAACTCTCCAACGCTTCAACAAAATCCGGCGCCCGTTGCCGCGCCCTCTCCCCTTGCGGGAGAGGGCTATTCCGCAGCTGGCTACAAACTCCGTTGGGTGAGGGGTCTCTCTCGGCATTTGCATGCGCGGAGAGAACCCCTCACCCGGCGCCTTCGGCGCCACTTCTCCCACAAGGGGAGAGGGTGCACTTCCAGTGAAACGACTACCGCGGGGCCATGCGGATGGCGCCGTCGAGGCGGATAGTCTCGCCGTTGAGCATCGGATTCTCCACGATGTGGACCGCGAGGTTGCCGTATTCCGAGGCGTCGCCGAGCCGGGCCGGATGCGGCACCTGGGCGCCGAGGCTTTTGCGCGCCTCCTCGTTCAAGCCCATCAGCAGCGGCGTCAGGAACAAGCCGGGCGCGATGGTGTTGACGCGGATCTTCTGGCTGGCGAGATCGCGCGCCGCCGGCAGCGTGAGGCCGACCACGCCACCCTTGGAGGCCGAATAGGCGATCTGGCCGATCTGGCCTTCATAGGCCGCGACGCTCGCGGTGTTGATGATGACGCCGCGTTCCTCGCCGACCACCTCGGTGGTGATGGCGCGCTCGGCGAACAGCCGCAGCACGTTGAAGGTGCCGATCAGGTTGACGGTGATGATGCGGGTGAACTTGGCCAGCGGATAGACGCCGTCCTTGCCGACAATGCGCTGCGAGCCGCCGATGCCGGCACAGTTCACCAGCACGCGGGCGACACCATGCGCGGCTTCGGCCTTGGCGAGCGCGGCCTTGACCTGCTCTTCATTGGTGACGTCGGCATGCAACGCGACGCCCTTCACTTCGGCGGCGACCTTCTCCGCATTTTCCAGGCTCTGGTCGAGCACGCCGATTTTGGCGCCCTTGGCGGCCATGGCGCGCGCAGTGGCGGCGCCGAGCCCCGAACCGCCGCCGGTGATGACGACGGCAACATCTTTCAACTGCATGATGTTAGTCTCCTTGGACGTTTCTTGTTGGAATGGCGAATGGCGAATAGGGAGTAGGGAATTGGGAAACGTCTCCCTCTAATCGCCATTCCCTATTCGCTATTCGCCTTGATGATTCCACCGCACACCATCGCCTCCATATGCGCGACGTATTGCCGGCAGACCTCGTCGGTGACCGGGCCGATTCCGATCGCGCGCGACATGGCGTGGCGGCCGAAGAACAGGTGATCGCAGGCCCCGATCAGGCTGGTGTAGAACAGCACCGGATCGACCTCGCGGAATTCGCCGGCCTTCCTGCCTTCTTCGAGCAGGCGGCGCTGAAAATCCAGCAACGGCGCCACGAAGAATTCCGACACGTCGTCGGCGGCCTCTTGCGTGCTCTCATGCAGCAGATAGTGGATCAGCCGGTTCATATAGGGAAACCGGTGATAGGCGCGGATGATGCCGCCGATATGCAGCTTCAGCTTGGCGGTCGGCGAGATCGGCTGTGCCAGGAGGTATTCGAGGTTGGTCACTTCCGTTGCAGCATCGCGCGCGAGCAGCGCCAGCAACAGACCGTCCTTGTTACCGAAATGATATTTCACCAGTGCGGAATTGGCGCCGGACCTCTGGGCGATGTCGCTCAGGGATACCTCGATCGAGGAGCGCGCGATCATCAGTTCGCTGGCCGCGACCAAAAGCTTTTCCGCGGTGGCATTCCGCCCCGCGGGAACTCTATTTGGCGCGTTGCTCGTGAGCTCAGATGCCATGGATCCGTCCAAAACCGGACGGCAGATAAGCCGAAGCAAGCGGCGAGCTCAAGAGTTAATTGATCGATTGACTAAGTCGTCTTTGGCCATTTAAATCGCACCAACATAAGAACCAAGTCTAGGGAGGATACGTCATGGCCGAGGCCTATATCGTCGCGGCTGCCCGCACTGCGGGCGGCCGCAAGGGGGGCCGTCTGGCCGGCTGGCATCCGGCCGACCTCGCCGCGCAGGTGCTCGATGCACTGGTGG
>NZ_JBARGP010000593.1:0-3612 GCF_049798375.1 Bradyrhizobium sp. | reverse complement strand
CGCGCGAAGCGCTCATAGGTCTTCAGCGCGTAGCCGCCGGTGGCGACGAAGTCGACGACATCGTCGAAATCGCTGCGTGTCAGGTTGGCATAGGGCGCAGCGGTTTTGACCTCCGCATAAAGTTCCTGGGCGAGAAAGGGCTCGGCGCAGGCGCAGCCGAGCACATGCTGCGCCAGCACGTCGAGCGCGCCGGTGCGCAACGGCGGCGTATCCTGGGCATTCGCGGCGATGGCATCAATCGCGACGCTGCATTCCAGCACCTCGAAGCGATTGGCCGGCACCAGCACTGCGCGTGAGGCCTCGTCGAGCCGGTGGTTGGCGCGGCCGATCCGCTGCATCAGCCGCGAGCAGCCTTTGGGCGCGCCGATATTGACGACGAGATCGACATCACCCCAGTCGACGCCGAGATCGAGCGAGGAGGTGCAGACCACGCCGCGCAGCTTGCCCGCCGCCATCGCGTCCTCGACCCTGCGGCGCTGCGCGACATCGAGCGAGCCGTGATGCAGGGCAATGGCGAGATTGTCGTCGTTCATGCTCCAGAGCTGCTGGAACAGCATCTCTGCCTGGCTGCGGGTGTTGACGAAGATCAGCGATGTCTTGTTGGACTTGATCAGCTCGTAGATCTCAGCGAGCGCGTGGCGTGCGGTGTGGCCGGCCCAGGGCAACCGCTCGCGGGTATCCAGCATCTCGACGATCGGTTGCGCGGCGCCGCCGGCGACAACGACATCGGCGGAGGCGAGTGTGCCCTCCGGCTGCGGCACCAGGAAGCGCGCCAGAGATTCCGGCTCGGCGACCGTCGCCGACAATCCGATGGCGCGCAGCTGCGGCGCCAGCCGCCACAGCCGCGCCAGCGCAAGCGAGAGCAGATCGCCGCGCTTCGAGGTGACCAGCGCATGCAGCTCGTCGAGTACAATGCGCTTGAGCGAGGAGAATAGAAACGGCGCATCGTCGGAGGCGAGCAGCAGCGCCACCTGCTCCGGCGTCGTCAGCAGGATATCCGGCGGATAGCGGCGCTGGCGTTGCCGTCGCGACACCGGCGTGTCGCCGGTGCGGGTCTCGACCCTGATCGGCAGATCCATCTCGGTGATCGGCGTCTCGAGGTTGCGCGCGATGTCGACCGCGAGCGCTTTCAACGGCGAGATGTAGAGGGTGTGCAGGCCGGAGGGACGGATGACGCCGCGGCCTTTGCTTTTGGCCTCTCCCCCCTTTTGAGTGAGATCGGCAGCGGCCGGCTGCTGGGAGGCCGATAATATCGCGGGCAGCTGGCCCGGAGTCCCCCCTCCCCGGCCCTCCCCCGCAAGGGGAGAGGAAGCGGAAAGAGCTTCCCGCGAGGAGAGCGAAGCAGACCGAGCAGTCCCACCCAGCTCCACCAGGGTCGGCAAAAACCCCGCCAAGGTCTTGCCGGCACCGGTCGGTGCGATCAGCAGTGCCGAGCGGTCGGCGCGCGCCTTCTCCAGCAACGCCAGCTGATGGCTACGCGGCGCCCAGCCCCGCGCCGTGAACCATCGGGCGAAATGGTCCGGCAGTAGGGTGACGTCTTCGATCGGAGCTGGTGAAACGCGGGGCGGCACCTGGGACAGGTAAGCAGTGGTCACTGCTTCGTCGAGGGTCGGCGAGACGGATACAGTGCCGTAGGGTGGGCAAAGGCGCACTTGCGCCGTGCCCACCACTTTAGACCATCATTGCTGCGGTGGGCACGCTTCGCTTTGCCCACCCTACGGCTTCTCGCCGGCAAAGGCAGCCTTACTCCGTCATCGGCTTGTCGGAGATGTCCCAGTCATTGCCGTTGAAGATCGAGATGTAGAGCGTCTTCATTGGCGTGTAGTCGTCGGGCGTGTAGCTGTAGTCGATGCCGTCGAGGAAGAACGGCGAGTGGAAGCCGGCCAGGGTCGAGGCGTGCTTCAGCACGTTTTCACGCGTCAGCGTGTCGCCGCAGCGGCGCAGGATCTCGCCCATCGTCACCGCTTGGCCATAACCGGCATAGGCGATGGTGTTGTCGGGATCGACGTTCGACAGATATTTCGCCCGCAGCGCCTCGAAGCCCTTCGCCTCCGGATCGTCCTTCCAGCGCGGCGTGCCGGCGTCCTTAGAATAGCGGATCGCGACGATGCCCTTGGCGTTCTCCAGCCCCGCCGCGCTCAGGATCGAGCGACCGGTGGAGCCGGCCGACAGCAACTGCAGCGGCTTCCAGCCGAGTTCGGTGACCTTGCGGATCGACTGCGAGGTCGCCTTGCCGGTCGTGATGTTGTAGAACACGTCGGCGCCGGACTTCGACAGATTGATCAGCTGGGAATCGACGGTGGGGTCGGTGAGATCATAGGTCTGCTCCATGATCACCTGCGCCTTGCCGCCGGCATCCGCCAGCGCCTTCTTGAAAGGTCCCAGGAAGTCGCGACCGAAATCGTCGTTCTGATAGAGGATGCCGACCTTCGCCTCCGGCCTCACCGAGAGCACGTGCTTGGCAAGGATGCGCGCTTCGGTCGGATAGAGCGGCAGGCCGGCCATGGTCCATTTGTAGTTCTTCGGATCGTTCCATTTGGACGCGCCGGTGTTGAGCAAGAGTTGTGGCACGCCCTTGGAATTGAGATATTTGTGCACGGCGGTCTGCGGCGCGGTGCCGAGCGAACCGAACAGCGCCAGCACTTCCTCCTGCTCGACCAGCCGCCGCGTCGCCTCGACGCATTTCGGCGCGCTGTAGGCATCGTCCATGGTGAGGAATTTGATCTTGCGGCCGTTGATGCCGCCCTGATCGTTCAGCATCTGGAAATAGGCTTCGCCGATGCGGCCCAGCACACCATAGAGCGAGCCCGGCCCCGAATGCGGCACGGTCTGGCCGAGCTTGATCTCGGTGTCGCTGGCCCCGGCGTCATATTTTTTCTCGGCAGCCCAGACATAAGGCGCAGCGATGGTGGACGCGCCGATGGTCGCAAGCGCGGCGGCGCCGAATTCGCGCCGCGTCAGATGATTTTTCATTTTTTAATTCTCCCTGGACGTCCGCATTGTGCTGACATCGCTGGGAGCGGCAAGAGCGAAGTTGTCGCGTGCAGCGCAACGCGTAGCGTCTAGACTCAAGACTTCTCGGCAACCACCACAAGCCCGCGCACCGGCACCTTGTCCTCGGTGCGCGGACTTGCCGGTTCGAGATGCGCGAGCGACAGGCCGGCCACCGCGACCGCGGCGCGGATGTAGTCCGCGCTATGGGCGGTACGCAGGCCATCGCCCATGATCACACCATCGCCGTCATGCGTCTCGACGGTGAAGGCGAGCAGGCCGCCCGGCATCAAGACGCGTTGGATTTCGCCAAGCACGGGCGCGAGCTCGCCGACATAGACCATCGCGTCTGCGGCGAGCATCAGGTCGGCGCTCGCATCAGGCTGCCGCGTGAGCGCTGATGTCATGTCGTCGACCTCGAGCGCAGCATAAAGGCCGGTGGCGCGGGCCTGCTCGATCATTCCCGGCGAGAGATCGATGCCGATGAAGCTCTCGGCGTTCTCAGCAAAAGCTGCCGCGCCGAGGCCGGTGCCACAACCGAGATCGATCGCTCGCTTAAAGATGGCGGCCTGCTTTGCCGCTGCGCGCACGGCGAGCACCGCCTCAAGCAGCAACGCCGGC
>NZ_JBARGP010000592.1:0-18616 GCF_049798375.1 Bradyrhizobium sp. | reverse complement strand
GCTCCGGCGAGGAGGCGCGCAAGCTCGCTGTCGAGGCGGTCGCGCGGGTCGGGCTTTCCGCCATGGCGGATCGCGTCGCCGGCGAGCTCTCGACCAAAGAATTGCGGCTGATGGAGCTTGCCCGCGCCGTCGCCGGCCAGCCCCGCATTCTGCTGCTCGATGAAACTCTTGCGGGGCTCGGCCACGGGGAGGCCGACGAGGTCGTCGCCGTGATCCAACGGTTGGCGCGCGACGGCATGACCATCGCCATCATCGAACACACGATGCAGGCAATGGTCCGGCTGGTCGACAGTTTTCTGGTGCTCGACCATGGCGCTGTCATCACCGAGGGGCTGCCGGAGGTGGTGACGCACGACAACCGGGTGATCGAGGCCTACCTCGGCAAGAAGTGGATGGCCCATGCTTCGCATTGAGGGGTTGCGTGCAGGCTACTCGGCAAAACCCGTCCTCAACGACGTGTCGATCAATGTCGAAGCTGGCCAGTTCGTTGCGATCGTGGGTCCAAACGGCGCCGGCAAGACGACCCTGTTCAAGACGATCTCCGGCATCGTGAAGCCGACCGGCGGAGCCATTTCGTTCAACGGCGTCGATCTGCTCGCGGTGCCTCCCCCGCAACGTGCCCATCTCGGCATCGCTCACGTCCCCGAGGGACGCCAGGTCTTCCCGTCGCTAACGGTGATGGAGAACCTGGAGATGGGGGCGATGACCGAAAGCGGCCGGCGCGATTGGCAGGTCAACATCGAGCGCATCTTCGAATGGCTGCCGGTGCTGAAGGAACGCCGCAATCAGTTTGCCGGCACGATGTCTGGCGGACAACAGCAGATGCTCGCGATCGGCCGCGGGCTCGCTTCCTCGCCAAAGCTACTGATGCTGGACGAACCCTCGATGGGACTCGCCCCGTCGACCGCAGACTTCGTCTTCGAGCAGTTGATCGAGATCCGCCGCCAGTCCGGACTGACCATGCTGCTGGTCGAGCAGCGGGTCGCCGAAGCGCTGGAATCCGCCGACCACGGCTATGTCCTGGAAGCCGGGCGGGTCGTCCTCGAAGGCAACAACGAGGCGCTGCGCGCCGACGACCGCGTGCGTAAGGCCTATCTCGGCATGTGACGATTCATAAAAACAAATAGCAGGGAGAGAACAAGATGTACGAGACGTTCAGCGGATTGACGCGCCGAACCGTGCTGTCGGGCGCAGCTGCCATGGGCCTCGCCAGCGTGGCCCGCGCGCAGGCTCCCGCCGAAATCAAGGTCGGGCTGATCGTCCCGCTCTCCGGCATCTACACCCGTCCGGGCCAGGTGATGAAGATGGGCGCCGAGATGGGGATCGAGCACGTCAACGCGCAGGGCGGCATCAAGGCGCTCGGTGGCGCCAAGCTGAAGCTCGTTGTGATCGACTGCGGCGATACCACGGAGAAGGCCAAGAACGCAGCACAGCGCATGGTTGCGCAGGAGCCCGACCTCGTTGCCGCCACCGGCGCCTATTTGTCCTCTTTCACACTCGCGGTCACCGAGGTGACCGAACGCGCCGAACTGCCCGTGTTGACGCTGTCCTATTCAGACCTGCTCACCGAGCGCGGTTTCAAATACATCTTCCAGACCGCAGCGACCGCGAGCCGTCAGTCCGAGCTCGGCCTGCCGACGCTGATGAAGCTTGCCGAGAATGCATCGGGCAAGCGGCCGAAAACCGCGGCGATGTTGATGGACAACACCGCGACCTCCGTCGCGACCGCGAAGGCGCTCAAGGAAAAGCTGTTCGCGCAGGAAGGTCTTCAGCTCGTCGTAGATGAAGTCTGGACCCCACCGCTATCGGACGCCACGCCGCTGATCCAGAAGGTTCGCTCCGCAAAGCCCGATTTGCTGCTGTTCATGCCGAACGCGGTGTCCGACGCCAAGCTCGGGTTGGAGAAGATCAGCGAGTTCGGGCTCGGCCAAGGCAAGATCCCGACTGTTTCCTTTAGCATCACGGTCGCCGAACCGGACATGCTGCAGAGCGTGAGCCCGGAGACCGTGCAGGGCATCATGACCATCGTCGCCAATTGGGGCTCGAAGGGACACGAGGACCTGATTGCGGAGCTGAAGGCCAAATACAAGGAGCCCTGGATGACGCAGAACGTCATCTCGACCTATGGCGACATGTGGCTGATGAAGGAGGCACTCGAGCAAGCCGGCAAAGCCGACCGCAACGCGGTGGCGCAGGCCTTTCGCACCATGGATGGCGGCCCATCGAAATACTATCCGGGGGGCCAGCTCAAATTCGACGACAAGGGCCGTCGCGTCGGCGCCGGCGTCGTCATCGTGCAGTGGCAATCGGGCGTGCCCGTCACCGTCTATCCGCCCGAACTCGCGCAGGCGCAGCCGTTTTGGCCGAAAAAATCCTAACAGCACCGCTCGATTTTTCACGAAAGGAATTGTCATGGCTGCAACGAACAAGATCACGATCACACGCAGAACGCTTCTTGCCGGCGCGTCCGGTGCGCTGATCGCATCCCGTGCCCGGGCGCAGCAACCCACGGAGGTCAAGGTGGGGTTGTTGGTACCGATCTCCGGGCTCTATGCGCGACCGGGAACGGTGATGCGCGAAGGCGCAGAGATGGCGGTCGATCACATCAACGCGCAAGGCGGAATCAAGGCGCTCGGCGGCGCCAAGCTGAAACTGGTCGTGCTCGATTCCGGCGACACCACCGAGAAAGCCAAGAACGCCGCTCAGCGCATGGTCGCGCAGGAGCCCGACCTGGTGGCGGCCAGCGGCGCATACCTGTCCTCGTTCACCCTCGCGGTGACCGAGGTCACCGAGCGCGCCAACCTGCCCGTCCTCACCCTTTCCTACTCCGACCTGATCACCGACCGCGGCTTCAAATACGTGTTTCAGACCGCGGCCACCGCAGGTTCGCAGGCACGCCAAGCGTTGCCGCAGATCATCAAGCTGGCGGAGACGAACTCCGGCAAGCGGCCCAAGACGGTCGCGATTCTGACCGACAACACGGGGGCCTCGATCGCCTCCGCGAAGTCGATGCGCGAAGGCCTGCTGGCGGAGAACCAGTTGCAGTTGGTCGTCGACGAGACCTTCACGCCGCCTCTGGCGGACGCGACCTCGCTCGTGCAGAAAATTCGCTCGGCAAAGCCAGACCTGCTCTTCTTTCTCCCGACGGTGATCTCGGACGCGAAGCTGTTGTTGGAGAAGATGAACGAGTTCGGCCTCGGCCAGGGCAAGGTGCCGACGATCTCGTTCGGAATCGCGATCGCCGAGCCGGACATGCTGCAGACCGTGAGCCCCGAGCTGCTCCAGGGCGTGCTGACCTGCGTCGCCAGTTGGGGCGCCAAGGGACACGAGGCGCTGATTGCCGAACTGAAGAGCCGCTACAAGGAGCCATGGATGACGCAGAACGCGATCTCCACCTATGGCGATATGTGGGTGATCAAGGACGCGTTGGAGAAGGCAGGCAAGGCCGATCGCGTCGCCGTCGCCGATGCGCTGCGCACCATGGATGCTGGTCCTTCGAAATACTATCCGCTGGGCGAGATCAAATTCGACGAGAAGGGCCGCCGCGTCGGCGCCGGCATGACCATCGTGCAGTGGCAGTCCGGCGTACCCGTGACCGTGTTCCCGCCGGAGCTGGCGCTGGCGCAACCGGTCTGGCCGAAGAGCTGATAACGCCCAAAGAGAAACGGAGAACAAGATGGACAAGGCAACCTACGACCGCGGCCTCGAAATCCGCAAGAGCGTGCTCGGTAGCGAGTTCGTCGACAAGGCGATCGCAGCTGCAGACGACTTCAACCGTCCGATGCAGGATCTCACCACGGAGTATTGCTGGGGCTATGTCTGGGGACGGGACGGCCTGCCCTTAAAGACCCGCAGCTTCCTCAATCTGGCGATGCTGTGCGCGCTCAACCGGCCGCATGAGCTGAAAACCCATGTCCGCGGCGCGCTCGCCAACGGCGCTACGCGGGAGGAGATCCGCGAGGTCTTCATGCAGGTCGCGATCTATTGCGGCGTGCCTGCCGGGGTCGACGCGTTCCGCAACGCAAAGGAAGTCTTCGCCGAGCTCGACAAGACGTAGCGGAGCGCGGCTGCGATGAAGAACAAATGGGCGCTCGTGACCGGTGCAACCGCCGGCCTCGGACTGGCCGTCGCGGAGGGCATTGCCGGCGCGGGCGCCAACATTGTCCTCCACGATCTCGTTGCGCCGAAGCAGTCCGCGGATGATTTACGCGCCCGCTTCGGCGTGGAGGTCATCGCGGTGGGCGTTGATCTGTCCCAGCGCGAGGCGATCGAGGCCATGATGGCCGATTTGCTCGACCGTTGCGAATCCATCGACATTCTCGTCAACAACGCCGTTGTCCGGCATTTCTCGGCGGTCGAACAGTTTCCGCCCGATCGCTGGGAGCAGGCGTTAGCCGTCAACCTGTCGGCGCCGTTCCATCTGATCCGCCTGGCGCTGCCCGCCATGAAGCAGCGCGGCTGGGGACGGATCATCAACATGGGATCGATCTATTCGACCCGCGCGGTCGAGAACCGCATCGACTACGTTACGACAAAGACGGCGATTTTGGGCATGACCCGCGCCGTTGCCATCGAGATGGCCCGCAGCGGCATCACCTGCAACACGCTCTGCCCCGGGACGCTGCCGACGCCCGCCATACTGAACAAGATTGCCACCATGGCGGCGAACAGCGACCGTCCGGTCGATGACGTGACGCGCGAATATCTCGGCGCGCGCCAGCCGACGCAGCGCTTTATCGACATGAATGGTGTCGCTGCCATGGTCGTCTTCCTCTGTGGTCCAGCAGCAAACGACATCACCGGCACCAGCCTGCCGATCGACGGGGGCTGGTCAGTCGGATGAGCCCATCGGAATAGGAGGATTGCGATGACTGAACAATCGGGCCAGACGGTCGTCCTGACAGGTGCCGCCGGAGGTATGGGGCGCGCCATCACCACGGCGCTACTGCAGAGCGGTCGGCGTGTCGTACTTGTGGACCGCGATGCAAAAGCACTGCAGGACCTTGCGGCCGCAGCAGGCAACGCGGTGTTTCCGATCCAGCTCGACGTGAGCGATGCGCAGGCCGTGAATCGCCTGCCGAATACCATTCCAGAGCACTTCAGACCCGTCGACGTGCTCATCAACAACGCCGGGCACGATATCGGCGGCCGAACCCGGTTCGACGCGGGCTCCGCGGACGACTGGTCCGATATCATCCAGACCAATTTGATCGGGTTGATGCGCGTGACGCACGCGATCCTCCCCGAGATGGTCCGGCGCAACACTGGCCATATCGTCAACATCAGCTCGATCAACGCCGTACGAATCGTGCCTGACATGGCCGCCTACAGCACCAGCAAGGCCGGGGTGCATATGTTCACCGAAACCCTCCGCGGCGAGCTGGCTGAAACGGCGATCCGGGTGACTGAGCTTCAGCCCGGCCTGACCAGGACCAACATCATCCTGACCCGGTACCGCGGCGACCGCGAAAAGGAAAAGCACTATTTCGAACAGTTCAAGGTGGCGCTCGCGCCTGCCGACATTGCCCGCTCGATCGTTTTCGCCCTCGATCAGCCTGCCCATGTCCAAATTGCCGAGATGATGATTCTTCCTGTAAACCGATATTGAACCGATCCAACCAAGGCCCGGGCATGGAAAGACACAGCGAATTGCAATCGACGCTCCGCATCGACGACGTTCCGACCGTCCGGGCCATGGTCGCGCAAAAGCTGCGCGAGGCGATCATGTGCGGAACGTTCAAGCCGGGTCAGCGCCTGGTGGAACGCGAGCTCTGCGAGATGATGGGCGTCAGCCGCCCCTCGATTCGTGAAGCGCTGCGTGCCCTCGAAGCTGACGGGCTGGTCAATATGGTTCCCCACCGCGGCCCCGTGGTCTCCAAGATCAGTCTGGAGGAAGCTCGTCAGCTCTACGCAGCGCGCGCGGTCCTCGAAGGATTCGCCGGCCGGGAATGCGCCAGACTTCACGATCCCGAGGTGGCGCGCCGCATTGGAGAGGCGCTGACGCGCCTGAAGGCAGCCGCGGCCAAGCAAGATCTTGTCGGATGCCTGGAAGCCAAGACCGACTTCTATGCCGCGCTGATTGGCGGATGCCGCAATGTCTTCGTCGAGCGCATGCTGAAGCCGCTGCATGACCGGATCCAGCTGCTGCGCATCACGTCGATGTCCCAGCCAAAGCGGATCAACAAGAGCCTGCGCGAAGTAACCGCGATCTGGCGTGCAATCCAGAATGGCGATGCAGACCTTGCCGAACGCCGCTGTGTCGATCATATCAACGCGGCCGCGGTGGCGGCGCTCGATATGATCGAGCTGTCGGCGGCCAAGGAGGCCGCCCCTAGCGACGACTAAAAGGATGGCGACGAAGCCGCCGGCCTTTCGGGCAAGGATGCAGTAACGCCGTTGCCCGCGATCACCACTCCGCCTGCTTGCACGGCTCCAGAATAGCTCGTTCGATCGGCGTTGCCGTGAAGCCGGCTCGGATATCGTGAGACTCTTCCTGCACGACCGTGCGGTACCGGCTGCCGTACGTCCGGAGCCACGGCAGCGCGAACCAGGCCAGCGCAACTGATTGCAGTGCGAGGCTAAGGCCGAACGCGAATTGATATGCGGTTGGCGGATAATGCCCGTCCTGAGGCGCCCATTGACTGACGATCACGCCAACCCCGTATTGGACCGCGAATGCCCAGACGAAATGCACGAGATTGAGCGCGCCATTGGCGCGCGCGGCAAGTTGCGCTGGAAAATAGTCGGCGATGATCGCATAGCTCAGCACGGTGGCCGCGCCCACAACCGGCACCACCGACCAGGGCAGGATGGACGGCAGAGGAGTGCGCAGCACCAGAACGAGCTCGGCCAAAATGAACAATCCGCCGACCGCCGCCAGGACAAATTCAGTCGCCACGCCCCGTTTGCGCAGGTGATCGGCAATTGTCCCAAGCAGCAAGGCCGCGAGGCTGATTTCGGTGGCCATCCAGAACAGCTGCCTGATCACGCTCGAGCGATCAAATCCGTCCACGTCAGCCAGCCAGGATGCCGCCCACAGCGACTGCATCGCCCAGGACGATCCGATGCAGGTCGCCGACAGCGGTGCTACGCGCAGGAAGCGCCGGTCCGAAAAAATCGTGAGCAACGTGAGCGGCTTCCCCGATACTGTGGGGTGCCCGGAATCCGCCTCGCGTTCGGGGACGACAAAGTAGATGATCCCGGCGGTCGCGAGGGTCGCGATTGTCAGGATCTCGAACAGGCTGCGCCAACCGATGCTCATCAGCAGCCAGTCGGTCGGCGTCGTGGCAGTCACAGCCCCGAGCGAACCCAGCATGATCATGCAGCCATTCACGAGCGCGATGCGCTCCCTCGGATACCAGATGACGATCGCCTTGAGCCCGGCCATCAGTGCGGCTGCCACACCGAGCCCGATCATGGCACGGCCGAGGAGAAGCTCACCGAACCCATTGGCATTTCCGAACAGCGTAGCGCCGCCGCCCGCCACGACCAGCAGAACACTGTGGACCCGTCGCGGTCCATACCGATCCAGGAGTATCCCAATGGGAAGCTGGACGCTCGCAAAGACCAGGAAATAGACCGAGGCAAGCAGCCCGTTCTCGGCAGCGTCGAGCCCGAACTCGGACATCAGCACAGGCGAGATCGACGCGTTGATGGTCCGAAACAGGAAGGAAAGAAAATAGCCGGCGGCAAATGGCAGGAAAACCGAAACGATCAGGCGCAATTTTGAAGGCAGACCCTTCAGCGAATGCCTGGGCTCGCCGGCCGCCGGTGCATCGGAGCCGGACGGCGCCGTCAGTGTATTTGCCTCTCCGTGTCCGGCTGCATCCCCCTGCCCCGCGGCAGCGAATGATGCGCTCTCGACCTCATCACCTGCCCAAGCAGGTGCCCGATCGTTCTGGCCCGGCCGCTGATCACGCGGTGCGCCGTCTCCTGTCGCGGGCTCCGTCTCCCCTCGATCGCTGCAGCCGAGACGGTCGATGGTCTCCTGCATCAGCGGCCGACCCTGCCGAAGCCGCCGATCAACCTGCCTCGCCAGAACCCTGAACCGTTCCTCACCGAGCCGGCACGCCTCCTGAAGCTGCGATTGCGGCAGCGTAGGCATGACCGCGAACTGGTACCTTGCATGTAACGCGACGATCTCGGCGATCATTCGCATATCGTGCTCGAGACGGTCGAGCCGCGCATGCACGTAGTCAAGGCCTTGGCCAACGACCTCTTCGACAGGCGCACGTGGACTTAAGTGGGCTTCCAGCGCGGTTGCCACGACCATGCTCTTGCCGACGCCAGGCCGTTCACTCGCGGCCTGAAGCTGCTGGCAGACCTCATCGGTGAGTCGCACCGTCACCTTGCGGGTCCGCAGGCTTTTTTGCCTTGGCGGCGGCACTGCCGCGGTTTGACTGAGCAACGCATCGTTTTCGCCGTGGAGCTGCACGTTGTGATCCCTCGTTTTAAGGATGCCTCGAGACCGTGACCGCAGCGCCTGCGGCACGATGGATGAGGCCAACAGGTCTGGCGGGAGGGACAGAAGGTGAGCGTTGGCATGACATCAAGCAATCGAAGGCGGATGTCGTAGTCTCGCGTAGCAAAAGGCGTGAATGGCGATCGCTTATTGAGATCCTGGACCATCCGTGGTTTGAACCGCGATGGCGTTGGCATCGGATTCGATGCTCACCTCCTTGAGGATGGTCGCGCCGCTGGCGAGCCGCCGTCCCAGCGCTTCGACGAAGCGATCGTAGCGTTCTGCGCCTTTGGCGCGCGCCGCGGCGCTCGACTGCTCGGGCAGCGCCGGGGTTGAGGTCAACCAGAAGCGGATGAACAGCGCAATCGTCTCCAGTGCGATGCCATCATTGCGCTCAAGCCGCTCGAGCACGCGCACGATCCGGTCCAGCCGCTTGGCGATGGCGGCCTCACGCCGATCCGCATCGTCCGGAGACAGAAACGAGGCGATCGCGGCCTCGGCAACCATCGACTTGGGCTTGCCCTGACGCTTCGCGAAAACCTCGAGGCTTTCGAAGATCTGGCGATCGAGGTAGATGCTGAGCTGCACTTTCTTCATGACGAGCGCTCACAGCCCCATGTCGTCGTCCGGATCGAGGCTGACAGCGCGTGCAAGGCCCGGCAGCGAACGGCTTGCGGCCGATACCTGCAGGGCATCGCTGTCGCCATCATCGAGAGCGGCATCAAACTCGTTCTCGGCGCGTGGTGCCCTGACGAAGATGTCCTCGTGCTGCGGCAGTTCCGGCTCCCGGCGAAGACCGCCCTCTCCGTCCGGAGCACCGTGCCCGGGTGCTGCGGGCGATTTGATCGCCCTTGCGATGGGCGGCCTTAGCGACCAATCGTCCGACTGCGCGGCCGAGACGGGATGATCCGTGCGCCGTGGCGGCAGGACCCGTCGCTGGAATTGCGGATCGTCATAGTACTTGACCTTGCGGGCGCGGATCGGGTGCACTCCCGAGACCATGACCACCGCCTCGCCGGGCGAGAGCTGCATGACTTCTCCCGGCGTGAGCAGCGGCCGCGATGTCTCCTGGCGGCTGACCATGATATGACCGAGCCACGGGCTCATGCGGTGTCCCGCATAATTCTTCATCGCGCGCATCTCCGTCGCGGTGCCGAGCGCGTCCGAGACACGCTTGGCGGTGCGCTCGTCATTGGTCGAAAACGCTATGCGGATGTGGCAATTATCCAGGATGGCATGGTTCGGCCCATAGGCGCGTTCGAGCTGGTTCAGGCTCTGGGTGATCAGGAAGCTGCGGATGCCGTAGCCGGCCATGAAGGCGAGCTGGCTCTCGAAGAAGTCGAGCCGGCCGAGCGCCGCGAACTCATCAAGCATCAGAAGCAGCTTTTGCCGCCGTTGCCCGCTATCCAGGCTTTCGGTCAGTCGTCGCCCGATCTGGTTGAGCACGAGCCGCATCAGCGGCTTGGTGCGCGCGATGTCGGACGGTGGCACCACGAGATAAAGCGACATGGGCCGCTGTCCATCGACCAGCTCGCAGATACGCCAGTCGCTTCTGCGCGTGACCTTGGCGACGATCGGATCGCGGTAAAGGCCCAAGAAGCTCATCGTGGTCGACAGCACGCCGGAACGCTCGTTTTCGCTTTTGTTCAGAAGCTCGCGCGCAGCGGACGCCACCACCGGATGAGCGCGGTCGCCAAGATGCGCGGTCCCCAACATGGCATTCAGCGCCGCCTCGATCGGGCGTGACGGATCGGACAGGAAGTTGGCGACGCCCGCGAGCGTCTTGTCGGCTTCGGCGTAGAGGACGTGGAGAATGGCGCCGACAAGCAGGGAATGGCTGGTCTTCTCCCAATGATTGCGGCGCTCGAGCGCGCCTTCGGGGTCGACCAGAATGTCGGCGATGTTCTGGGCATCGCGCACCTCGCAGTCGCCTTTGCGGATCTCGAGCAGCGGATTGTAGGCGGCGCTCGCAGGGTTGGTCGGGTCGAACAGGAGCACGGGGCCAAAGCACGCCCGCCAGCCGGACGTCAGGTCGAAATTTTCACCCTTGATGTCATGGACGATCGTCGAGCCCGGCCAGGTGAGAAGCGTCGGGATCACGAGACCGACGCCTTTGCCGGAGCGGGTCGGCGCAAAGCACAGCACATGCTCGGGTCCATCGTGTCGCAGATAATGGCGGTCGAAACGGCCCAGCACGACGCCATCCGGTCCCAAAAGCCCCGCGCGCCTGATGGCGCGGGCATCCGCCCAGCAGGCCGAGCCGTAGGTCGTGACGCGCCGGGCCTCTCTGGCGCGCCACAGCGAGAGGCCGAAGGCTATCGCCATGGCGGCGAGCCCGCCGCTCGCGGCGATGCAGCCGCCCTGCATGAAGATGGAGGGCGCATAGGCGTCGAACTCGAACCACCAGATGAAGAAGGCAGCTGGCTGATAGATCGGCCAGCGCCCGATCATGAACCAGGCCGGTCCGAGCTGCGGCTGGAAGGCGAGATGCCAGGCGGTCCATTCGGTGGCTGCCCAGAGAAACGCGAGCACGACCATGGAGGCAAGGAGCAACTGTCCCCAGAGGATTTTTGTTGCGGCCATGGCGGCAGCAGCGCGCGCATCACCCGTCCTCGCAACGGCAAACCTGTCACGATCGCAATATTGCGCAGCACGGCGGAGAAATCGGTCGGTCAGAGCGAGAGGTCGCGCTTGCGCCCAAAGCTCCAGTCGACGCCGCCCGGACCGGCGATGCCGTTCACATGCCGGCCCAGTTCGTGCTCCATGGATGGCGTCCAGGGTACGAGCTGGAAGCCCAGGCCATTGTCGATCATGGCGAAGCGGCCTGAGGCAAGCGAGAGCCTTCGGCGATAGACCCCGGACACGGAAGCGCCTGGCTCGGCAGGCAGATGTGCCAAGCCTGTTTCCGCGGCCAGGCGGTGCCCTGCCCGTTCGAGCTCGCGGCCGCGCAGGGTGCCGATCAGGTTGGTGCCAAGCGTGACCTTGTCGCCGTTGCGACGGGCGAGGCCCTGCGCTGCGAGCGCCTCGATCCGCCGATCGAGCGCGGCTCGCACCTCGGCACCAAAGCCGCCGCGCGAGAGGCCTGGAGGGTCGCGAGCGACCAGGCGCCGGTCGAGCCAGGTCGCTCCTTCCGCGCCCACCTGCTGGTCGAGATTGAGATCCGAGCGGACGGCAAGCACGATCCGCTGAAGACCTCGCGCATTCTCGAAGCGACGCAGCTCGACGATGCCGCCGATAGCGCCGTCGCCGGTCGCATCAATGTCCGCGAGCTTGAGATGATGGACCCGCCCGTCGATCCCGTCGACGACCGCGAATGCCGATCCCCTGAGCTCATCGTCAAGGCCGCGCGTCACGAGGCGGCCGATCACGGGCTCGCCATGGCTCTCCCCCTCGAGCGCCCACGACGCGGGCGCGCGCGACGCGCCGTCCTGTGTCAGGGTCTTGTGCAGACGTTTGATGATATCCCCGCGCTCCCCGAGCGCACGCAACCGCTGCTCTGTATCCGCGGCCAGAACCCAGCGCGCGGGGCCCGCCGGCGCGGCAAGCCCCAGCCGCTCGAGCGTCCGCACCCGGCCAATCCGGATCTCGCGCAGCGGATCGGATCCGCCGTCACGCTCCGCCCTGAGATCGACCACGCCCTCAGCCTTTCCCGCCTCGCGGGCCAACACCCGATCGAGCCGTGTCCAGCGCTCGGCCGTCACCTCTGCCTCAAGGCCACGCCTGACCTCGAGCTCCGAACGTGGGCCCAGCTCCTGTGTAAGCAGAATGCCCGCGCGGGCACGCAGGCCCTTTGCGATGTAATCGCGGCTGATGACGAGGTCCGCACCATCATCCGCACGGCCGCGCACAAGGATGTGGATGTGGGGATGCTCGGTGTTCCAGTGATCGACGGCGACCCAGTCGAGCTTCGTCGCAAGATCGCGTGAGGCCTGCTCCATCAGGTCGCGGGTAAAGGCGCGAAGACTTGCAAGCTCGGTGGCATCATCCGGCGAGACGATGAACCGGAAGTGATGTCGGTCGCCTTCGCAGCGCTCCGCAAACGCTCGGCCATCGGCATTCTCCCCGGCAGCATCGAACAGCCTGCCTTGCGCCCCGTCACGGGTGACGCCGTCGCGCTGAAGATATCCAATATGTGCGCGCAGCGCGCCCGGCGAACGCATTCGGCGCACCACCCGCGCCTTGATAACGGCGCTGCGGCCGCGGTTATCGAGCAGCCGCGCAGCGGCAAGGCTTGCGGGCCGGCCGCGCCCAAAATTGCCGCTCCGGCTCCGGCCGCTGTATGACAGGCCGCCGGCTTTCCGGGCGGCCTTCAGCGCCTGCGCCAGAAACGGCTTTGCCCGCGTCCCACGGCGTGACCGGATCCGACCCGGTCGGATCCGGAAATCATCGTCACGCATGGCCGCGCTTCGCACAAGGTGCCGAAAACCGAATGGCAACAGCGCGCCGGCAAAGCGCGCAAGTTGCGCCTTCTGCTCGCAATGTTCGTAAGGAGATCGGAATTTTCCGGTGCTCCCCGCCCCGACCGACCGGCCGCACCTTGCGGCTTTTATCCTGCCCTCTGCGGTCGGACCCTCCCTGCTCTCTCCCCGACGCCCTCCACACTGCGACAAATCCTACCACGATGCGCGCAACTACGGTCGGCATCATCGCGGGTTCACCTCGGCTGGTCGCTGCACAAAAAGTGCGCCTGCGCGCGGGCCTGACACAAACGCGTTTTGCTGCGGCGAGGTTTTCGACGAGCTGACAAAGCCCTCGAGCGGCGCTCGCGCGCGGTCTGCCGGCGGATCAACCGAACGCCGAACGAACACCGATGCCTGCTGCCACGCGACGGAATCTCTGACAATCGAAGTACCAGGTTCGCGCGGCTCACCGGCAACCAATGGCGCAAGCCTTGCGACGTAGGCTTGCGTTTCATCCGGCAGCGGCCGACCGGTCGCCAGGTGCTCGCTGTATCGCGCGGGGCCCGCATTGTATGCCGCGAAGATCCCCTTCGATCCGAAGCGGTCGAGCATCTCGCGCAAGTAGGCTGTCCCGGCCGTAATGTTGTCTTTGGGATCGAGCGGATCGATGCCGAGATCGTAGCGAACGCTCAATTCCACCCAGGTCTGCGGCTTGATCTGCATCAGACCGAATGCTCCCCGTCGCGATATGGCATTGCTATTCCAACCGCTCTCGATCTGGATGACCGCGCGGATCCAACGCTCAGGGATTGCAAACCTGTGCGAGGCTGCAGCGATAAAGGCTGCATAAGCGTGAGCGGGAGCGCGCTCCGAGTCGAGCGAGGTTTGTGCGGGTGACGCGACTTGCGCGCTGCAGGCCCATGGCGCTGGCAGTGTCAGGACAATGCCCAGGCAGAAAGCACTGGCTCCTCGCAGCAATGCGCGCGCGGCCGCCGGCGGCGCGGCGTGACGCCGACCTTGCCGCCTGCGTAGCTTACCGCGATGACGGCGCATGGTCGCGGATCGCGCCGGGATGAGGGAATGGCACTGCGTCAGGCACAGTGGCATAACCGGCCAGGAGATGCGGCCCGGCATTGTCATTCCTTTCTGGTCCACATGGGGAGCGCTTGTCCGATCACCGCGGACCTCGAGATCGGGCCGAAATAGCGGCCATCGAACGAGCCGGCCGACTGCCAGTTCATCAGGAAGACTTCGTCTTCATGAATGACGCGGCAGCCCTGCCAGTCCGGCAACCTCCGGCCTTGGCCATCGCGCTCGCGAGCGGCCCCCGCCTCGATGCCATCGACGAAGATCGTGCGTCCTGTCCTGCAAACCGTCTGCTTCGACAGCGCCAGAACGCGCTTGAGCATCGGAAGGCCGTTCGGCAAATAGCCATTCAGGTCGAGCAAAGCTGCCAGCGGCTCCGGTGGCTGGACGGCCACGAGCTCGGAGAGCTCCAACCGTCCCACCGCTCGCACAAGATAGAGGCCGATCGGCACGCTTTCGGAGGCGTTCCAGACGTACAATGGCGACGGCCGATGGCCGGAGGCCAACACGAGAGCGGCGGCGCCACACGCCGCGACCAGGGTGCATAGCCGCCGCATCAGAGTGTCACCCTTCGACGGTGTAGCCATGCCTGGTGGCGCGCGCGCGTGTAGGCGCGCGGCACCTCGTTGACCGACAGACGGTTGTGAGCGTGATGCCAATATTCAGGCGCGACCTGCGCAGGCGCGATGCCGAGTGCCTCGACTGCATCGATCAGTTGCAGGACGCGTTCGACCTTCGGCCAGGTGGATAGCCGCAGCAGGCTTTCGCCGCCGGGGGCGACCCAAGGGACGCTCGAATATCGCTGCCCCGGCAGCGGCGCGCGCAAAATATCGATGCGGGATAGCAGCGTTCCGAAGTCACCGGAGGTCCAGCGCACGAAGGCAAAGACGCTGCCGGGGGCAAACGAGAGCACGCGGCGATGGCGATCGATGATCTTTTCCGAAACCGGCTTGCCGAACCGGATTCGGTTCTCGATCCGCTTCTCGAGCCACAATAGCTCGACGCTCGTAAGTTCGCTCACCGGACGACTCCGTGGTCACGAGAAGTAGCGCGCTTGCCGACGATGAAAAGCGGCCGCCATGCTGCCGGCAGAGGCTTCGTTTTGGCCGCCTGGCGGTGATGGAGTGGCGGTGGATCGGTGTTGCTGATCGCTTGCACCACGCCCCCTGCCAACACGCGCGGCCCGACGCGGCGATCCGTTAGAAGGAATCCGAAGGATTCCGGGTTAGTAAAGTTAGAGGAGCAGAAAGCGCTGCAGCAACAGCGGCCTGGCTCTGATTGCGGTCCTCGATGGCACGAGGATCCAGTCGCCGATGGCACGAGGGAGCTGGTTCTTGATAGCACGCGTGAATTCACGGCCTGTCCTCCGTCGCAGAGATAAGGCCGCGCCTGCGCAGGCGGCGCGTGAGCGGGTCGATCGGGATCGGCGCGAAATTCAACCGCTCCGCGCCGTTAGGATCGCGGGTGATGATGAGCTGGTACCCCGGCAGTGCCTGGCGATGCACGATCCGGCGGAGGTCGTAGGCAAAGTGCTTAAGCGGCGACAAGCCGCCTGACTTCGCATGCAGATGCGCCAGATCGAAACTCCACCCACCCTGTTGTCGGCCGCCATGTTTGCGGACGAGGCGATAGAGCCAGCGCTCCAACCCGCCGGTCAGATCGAAATATGCGCGGTCGATGGTCAGCACCAGTGCATCATTGAGAACGCCGCTGTAGAACCAGTCCGGCAGGATCAGCTCGAGCCCTTTGGCGCGACCATGGCTGTCTGCCGTCTCCTTCCACTCGTTGACCCAGGAAAAACGATGCCGCCGCCGCTCCGTCGGCTGGCGGATCGACGTCATGACACTTGTCGATTGCAGGCGGTCGAGGGCGGCCTTGAGGCGGTCGTAGTCGCGCACGCTGGTGCCGCGACCAACGAAGGTGAGGATCTGGTATGGCGTGGCGGCCATCAGCCGCGATGTCTTGAGGCCGGCGTCGCGGGCCTCGACCATTTGAGAGGCGGCCCAGATCAGAACGTCCGCGTCCCAGATCGTTGCCATGCCGTGCTCGGGCACGGCTTCGACACGAACCGTGATGGTGCCCGCGCGAAAATCTATCGGCGCGGTCCGCTTTGACTTCGCCAGCGAAAAGAACGGATACGCCATCAGGTCCTGGGCGTCGCGTGGCGCGAGATCGCCGGGCAATGCGCGAAACAGATCGAGCTGATCACGCTCTGATCGACGCCGCCGGCTTGCAGAGGAGCTGCCGTCCATCATGGATCAGCGCCTCTCCTTGCCGGCATAGGGAATCGGCGTGTGCCGTTTCGCGGGCAACACAGAGCCTTTGCCGGGATCGCTGGTGGACGTCTTGGCGCCGCGATCGACCCAGGCCTTCAGGTCATCGACCGCATAGACAACGCGGCCGCCGAGCTTGCGATAGATCGGGCCGGTGCCATAGATTCTGTGCTTTTCCAGCGTGCGACCGGACAGACCGACAAAGCGTGCCGCTTCGGGCGTGCGCAGGTACCTCGCCTGCAAGGCTGCGTTCGGATCGGGCATCTGAGTGGCTCCATGTTCGTCTGGAGCGCAACCGCATCGGATCGCGCGTCAGCGGTCACGATGGCGGAGCAGACGCAGCCAGGGGGATGCCGAAGAGCGGGCGATGGTTTCCGGCACCCTCAGCTATGCCTTTCGGGATGATGGACGCAGCAAGGCGCGATAGCCGCCCTGCATCAGGGTCAACCCGGCCCGCACCAGGCGGATGGTGCGGCTGCGCAGGTCATGGGTTTTCCAGGCCCGCTCGGGAATGCGCCTGCGGCCGAACAAAACCTCGGCGATGGCGCGATAAGAGGCGCCGTCCATATGCCCGTCGAGCGCACGTAACGACATGCCAAGCCTCTCGCGCCGCTGTGCTGAGAGTTGATGAAAGGGAGGTCCTGGCCTACGGTCGTTGAGAGCGCGCCACAGGCGATGCGACGCGTGTGCGCGGATCTCGAAGTCCGCATCAAACGGCAACTCGGCCGCATAACCCGCGCCCGGCTGCGGCGCTTCTCTCAGGCAGAGGTGATGTTGCGCGCCATCGATGCGCAGGACAGCGTGCCAGCCGTCAGGCGCCTGCCTGACGCCGTCCGGAGCAAGGCCGGACAGTGGTAGCTCGGGGCCAGTCTCTTGCGCAGCTGACGCGGCGCGAACGATCCCGACCACTGCCGGAAAGGCCTCCGGGGCCCAAAAGATCGTTTGCTCGTCAAAGGACTTGCGTGGGTCATGGGCGAAAGCAGAGGCCCCATCTCCTGCGAAATTCGGACGTCGCCGGACCGCCCTTCGCGCCCGCCTCCTGGTAGTCACTTTGATAGGATGGGCTGCGCCGAAGCGCTTCCCAGGCAAAATCCGAGGTCTCTCCCGATTTGACGGCGCGCTGATAGGTCTGTGGTGAGCGCCAGTCGAACTCTGACATTGCCTGATCCCTTGCCGCAACTCGATTGCCGCGCAACATCTATAAAGCTTGAGGTTGTTGAGGTAGTGACTGATTGCGCATTACGCGATGCGTGCAGGCGATCACGCGTCGGCAGGAGAAATCTGTTCTCGATCTCGCGCGAAGAACGACAGAGTCATTCTGATTTGCCATGGCCGCCACGAACGAGATCGCGGTAACCATGATCAGCCATCCATTCTGCGCGCGCCAAGTGGCTGTCAAACGCATGACGGGCGCGGGCCGGTTCGCGATCCGGATCGATATGCAGCACGATTCGAGCCACCTCCTTCCAATCGGCACCCTCCGCGACCGCATCGAGCAGCCGCCAATAGGTCACGAGATGCTGTTCATCGTAGGCCGTCAGCGTCGGATCATCCGGAGCGGAATCGGCGACCTCAGGATCAAGCGGCGGGGTCTGCATGGTGGTTTCCAATAAATTCCATTGCTTGAAATCCGCCCCGGCCGTGGGCACCTCACTCGACCGCCTCGATGTCATCGCGTCCAGTGCAGACCTTCAGACCGGGACCTGACGCCGCAGACCCCTGCGCCAATGCCCCAAACCACCGCTTACTTGGCGAGCGACGCGTTGCGCCAGACCAGGCGCGCGCGCATCCTATCCTGAGCCGGACACCTGCAAGAGCTTTGGAGCAAGCCCGTGTCGGGAAGCCGACGAAGGTATGGCGGCGGTCGCATTCGTCAGTCGGATGAAGCGAGCGGTACCCAGCGTGACCCTCGTCACACGCGGCGGCGCGTGAAGCACGATCTGCAGGCCTGATTGATGCCGGTGGCTCGAATACTCGGTTGCTACACTCCCTTCGAGGAGGCGGCTTGGCGCGCTGGATGCGATCAGAAATCGGCGGGAGAGCCCCGCCCGGGCGACCCGGGCGGGGCGTGGCGAACGGAGCGTCACTCACCAGTCTTGCGCGGCCGCGACCAGAGCAGCGTGTAGCCTTCGCCGCCTTCGTCGTCGAACAGGTTCGCGTAGATCGGCGCGTTGAAGGAGGGATCGTCGAGTTTGAGCGAGAGGTAGTCGCGCCCCTCTTCCGAGCATTTCGACCAGGCCGCTCCGATTTCCGCTCGGCCGACATAGATGCGGTGGCTGGGAGCGTTCTCGTTGGACCGGTTCGCCTCGGGCGTGATGCGGACGCCCTTGGCCTGCAGGCTCAGAGTGACGATCTCGCCGTGGAAATCGTTGCCGACCTTCTTGAAAGAACCGATG
>NZ_JBARGP010000591.1:0-2788 GCF_049798375.1 Bradyrhizobium sp. | reverse complement strand
TTGTCGCCCTGGTGCAGGATGATCGAGACGCCGTTGCGGATCGCGGTCGCGGTGCCCTGAAGCTTGGTGACGTGGCCGATCACCTTGCCGGCAGCAGCCGCGGCGCCGGCCTGGCTGACCTCGACCGAGCCGGTCAGCGCGTTGACGAGGTCGCCGGTGAGATGAGCGCCATCGGGCGACGCCAGCGGCGCGCGCTTCTCGCCCTTGAAATAATCGTGCAGGACCAGCTCGTGGCCGTCGGCCGACAGGATGAGGTCGGTGCCCGAGCGCTTGAAGTCGCCGTTGAAGAGAAAATGCGCATCGGGAACGACGATGGCATCTGCCGGCGCGTGCGCAGGCGGCGCGCTGAACCGCGCAGCGCCTTCGACATTCCCATGGGCTGATACGCCCGGGCCGTCGGGGAAACGCGCGGCGTCAAATATGCCAGCGTAATTCACGGGGGCCACCACAATTGGTTAATAAATATTTAACAATGTACGACCGGGGCCTCATATCACCGACGGTCGCATTCCCCAACCATCCTCAGCTTGTGCCTGCCAGGCGACATGCGTCGCCCGACCCACGTCCCGGCTCTCGAAGCCGTCATTCGTACCATCCTTCCTGCCGTCCAATCTGCCACACCATGAGTATTTTCATGCCGCAAAAGGTTCATGGAAAAACCGCTAAGCCCAAGCAGGCGCGTCGATATTTCCTTCGACCCACCGAAACCCGCCGGCCGATCTGTGCAGCATTTCTGGGCAGAGGAGTGTGATCTGGCCAACAGTTCGGCCGAATTGAATCGAATTAGCCATATCCGCAAGTGCCGGCGATGCCACAACCTGCGAGAGAAATTACTGATCACACCGACATAACAATGGTCGCCACAACGGCTCAAATCGCTCGAATTGTACGGAATGGCGCAACCCGCCGTTCGGCCTGAGTCCATCATTTCGGCCCGGAAGTCGCCGCTTTAAGCAGAACCAAAGCCGCGGATGCGCATCATCTCGCCGAACAAGGCACCGGGCACGCCGACGCTTCAAGACGTCGCCGATGCCCAGGGGACGTGGGGGCGTCATGATGAAGACTTCATATCGCGGACGCGTATCGCTATTGGCAGGGCTTGCCTGCGCCATGGCATGGGTCATCGGTGCAACGGATCTCCGCGCGACTCCCATCGCGCTTCCCGCTAGCCTCGTAGACGCGCTCCATCGCGCTGAACCATTCGGCGGCGAGGCGCGGGACATCTCGGCCGGCACGCTGAACGACAAATGGCAGGAGCTTGCGCGCAAGCTCGACGACGAGCGTGTCCAGCTTGCGCTTTGCGACGGCGATCGCGAGCATTGCGTATCGCCGGCCGCCCTGCGCTTTCTCGCCATCGTGGACCAGGCCCGGGCTCGCGAGGGCCGCGCCCGGCTCGGCGAAATCAACCGTGCCATCAACCTTGCGATCCGCCCCGTCAGCGACCTCGCGCAGTACGGCGAGGAGGACGTCTGGAGCTCGCCGCTTGCAACCTTCAGCCGCGGTGCCGGCGATTGCGAGGACTACGCGATCGCGAAAGTTGCCGCGCTGCGCCTGGCCGGACTGGCCGCAAATGATCTGCGCATCGTGATCCTGCACGATACGCTGCATCGGGAGGATCACGCCGTCGCAGCCGCCCGGCTCGACGGCCATTGGCTTGTTCTGGATAACCAGCGCATGGCCATGATCGAGGATGCCGACACAAGGTTCGTGCGCCCGCTGTTCGTGTTCGACGATACCGGCATCGCTAAATATGCCGAAACGCCGATGCGCGTCAGTGCGCCGGAACCGCTGTCCGGCGCCAGCGCCGCAGCTGATATGATTGCGACCGCCGACTGATCAGCACGACCAGCGCGAGCGGGTTGCGCCGGGAAACGGATCAGGAGCATCATCATGGCCGTCCTGGGCGCCGGCCACACAGCTTGAAGCCAGTTGTGATCTTTCGACGCGCAGTTGCACACCTCCGATTCACCGCGTCGCAACAACTTGCCGCCAAGCTGCCGTCTGATCAAAGCTGGATCGTCTGCCAACATGACATTTCAAGCCAACGCCCTCGCCGTGCGCGGATTGACCAAATGCTTCGACCGTCCTGCGGTCGATGGCCTGGAGCTCATGGTACGCGCCGGCGAGTTCTACGCCCTCGTCGGTCCTAACGGCGCCGGCAAGACCACGACCTTGCGCATGGTCGCGGGCCTGCTGCGGCCTGACGCCGGCTCGGTCGACATCTTCGGCATCGATGCGCTGCGCGATCCGATCGCGGCCAAGCAGGTGATGGCGTGGGTCTCGGACGAGCCGATGATCTACGACAAGCTGACACCGCTGGAATATCTGGAATTCGTCGCCGGCCTGTGGGGTATCGATCCGGCCACCTCAGGGCGCGCCGCCCAGGAGCTTCTGGTCTCGCTCGGGCTCGAGCCTCATCTGCATGAGCGCTGCGAAGGATTTTCCAAGGGCATGCGCCAGAAGGTGGCGCTTGCCGGCGCTCTGGTCCACGACCCACGCCTGATCATCCTCGACGAGCCGCTCACCGGCCTCGACGCCGTGTCCGCGCGCCACGTGAAGGGCCTGCTTGCGGAGCGCGTGCGCCAGGGCGGCACGGTGATCATGACCACGCATATCCTCGAAGTGGCGGAGCGGATGGCCGACCGCATCGGCGTGATCGCCGCGGGCCGCCTGCTCGCCGAAGGCACGCTCGCCGAGCTGCGCCAGCAGAACGGCCATACCGATACCAGCCTCGAAGAGCTGTTCATCGCCCTGGTCGATGTCGAGGATGCCGCGTGACCCGGGCCGC
>NZ_JBARGP010000590.1:0-10139 GCF_049798375.1 Bradyrhizobium sp. | reverse complement strand
CGTCGAGCGCCATGCGGTTGCGGCGAAGCGTGGTCTCGGTTTCGGCGCCGCCGACGATATAGTCCCAGGCGTTCTGGTTGAGCTGGGCGCGGGCCTTGCGGATGAACTCGTGCAGGTTCTGGAATTTCTCGTCGCTGGCACCAAGCTCGACGTTCTTCCGCTCACTCATCGTTTCCTCCGGACCTTGTGGTCTTCGTGTCTCGTTATCGCCTACCGTTTCCGGTTCAGTCACGCCATCGCAAAATCGCATGGCTCTTATTGGCTGTCGCGGTCGGGCGGCGGTTGGCTTGCTGGGGCAGAGCGGAAGCGGGCGCCGCCGGACCGGGTGGGCGATCAGGCGGACTTGATCGCAGCGGGCAGCGAATCGCTCAATAATCTCCGCCGGTTGGGGCAATTTTGCCTTGAAATCGGGCAGCCAACGTCCATGTGGTCTGGTCAATCGGGGTAAAACTCAGTCTTGAAGAAACCCGAAAGGTATTGTGTGCTTGAGGGCCGGGATTAGGCTGGTGGTTCGGCCTCAAGCTTCGTATTTATCGATCAGGACGCCAACAGGCTCGGGAAGCGGACGCAATGCAGAAGAAATGGTTGTTCCTGGTGGGGTCGCTGACCGGTGCCTGCCTGGCCATGCTGGTGACCGACGAAGGCGAGCATTTGGTCGCCCGCGCCAAGGCCGCCGCGGGCGTGGCGGACACCTACTCGCAGCTCAATTTGTTCGGCGAGGTCTTCGAGCGGGTCCGCGCGGACTACGTCGAGAAGCCGAGCGACACCGCGCTGGTCGAGGGCGCCATCAACGGCATGGTCACCTCGCTCGATCCGCATTCGCGCTACATGAACGACAAGGCCTGGCGCGAGATGCAGGAGACGACGTCGGGCGAGTTCGGCGGCCTCGGCATCGAAGTCACGATGGAAGAGGGCCTGGTCAAAGTGGTGGCGCCGATCGACGACACGCCGGCCGCCAAGGCCGGTCTTCTTTCGGGCGACCTCATCACCAAGATCGACGGCGATGCCGTGAAGGGGCTGACCCTGGAGCAGGCGGTCAACAAGATGAAGGGTGCGGTCAACACCAAGACCAATCTCACCATCCTCCGCAAGGGCAAGGATGCGCCGTTCGATGTCGCGATCACCCGCGAGGTCATCAAGGTGCGCCCGGTGCGCTACCACACCGAAGGCAACGACATCGGCTACATCCGCATCACCTCGTTCAACGAGCAGACCACCGACGGCCTGCGCAAGGCGATCGCCAGCATCGCCAAGGACATTCCGCAGGACAAGCTCGCCGGCTACGTCGTCGACCTGCGCAACAATCCCGGAGGCCTGCTCGATCAGGCGGTTTCGGTGTCGAGCGCGTTCATCGCGCGCGGCGAGGTGGTGTCGACCCGGGGCCGCAATCCCGAGGAGACCCAGCGCTTCACCGCCAAGGGCGGTGACCTGATCAAGGGCAAACCGCTGGTGGTGCTGATCAATGGCGGCTCGGCATCGGCCTCGGAGATCGTCGCCGGCGCGCTGCATGATTACAAGCGGGCAACGCTGATCGGCACGCGCTCGTTCGGCAAAGGCTCGGTGCAGACCATCATCCCGCTCGGCACCGGCAATGGCGCACTGGCGCTGACGACGGCGCGCTACTACACGCCTTCAGGGCGCTCGATCCAGGCCCAGGGCATCGAGCCTGATATCGAGATCAAGCAGGACGTGCCGGCCGAGCTGAAGGATCGCGTCGATATCCGCGGTGAGGCGTCGATGCGCGGCCATCTGTCCTCCAGCGATGGCAAGGAGGAGACCGGCTCGCAATCCTACGTGCCGCCGGAGGAGAAGAACGACAAGGCGCTGGACGCGGCGTTCAAGGTCCTGCGCGGCGTCACGGTCAATGCGGACGTCCATTCCAAGGAGGCAGTGCCGAACTGAGCCGATTGGCAGCGGTCCCATCTGGGACGGCTGCGCTAGGCCACCCCCGATAGCGCCCGTCGGCCGGCGGATTTGGTGGCGAACAGCGTCCGCAGCTCGGCGGCTGGGCGCGCCGGGCTGAACAGATAGCCTTGCATCTCCGAGCAGCCGAGCGTCTGTAGCATCGCGCGCTGCGGCTCGGTCTCGACGCCCTCCGCCGTGGTGGTCATGTTGCGCACGGCGGCAATGTTGACGACCGCCTGGACGATGCTGGCAGAGCTTTCGGACGCCGTGATGTCGTTGACGAAGCAGCGGTCGATCTTGATCTTGTCGAACGGGAAGCGCTGCAGATAGCTGAGACTGGAATAACCGGTGCCGAAATCGTCGAGCGCGATCCTGACGCCGAGCGCGCGGAGCTGGTGCAGGATGGCCAGCGCGATTTCGTCATCGCGAATCAGCACGGTTTCCGTGATCTCGAGCTCGAGCCGGCGCGCCGGCAGGCCGGAGGCGGCGAGCGCGTGGGCGATCTTGAGCGCCAGCGTGCCGCTCTTGAACTGCACCGGCGAGACGTTGACCGCGAGCCTGATGTCATCGGGCCAGGTCGCCGCCTCGGCGCAGGCCACGTTGAGCACCCATTCGCCGAGTTGGTTGATCAGCCCGGTATCCTCGGCGATCGGGATGAATTCGGCCGGCGAGATCGGGCCGCGCTTCGGGTGCCGCCAGCGCACCAGCGCCTCGCAGCCGGAGATGCGGTCGTCACGCAGGCTGAGCAGCGGCTGATAATAGACCTCCAGCGTGCCTTCGGCGATCGCCTGCCGCAGCTCGGTTTCGAGCTGGTGGCGCGCCTTGACCTGGGCGTCCATGTCCGGCTCGAAGAACCGCCATGTGTGGCGGCCCGCGGCCTTGGCCGCATACATCGCGAGGTCGGCATTTTTCAACACGTCGTCGAGCCCGGTGCCATGCTCCGGGATCAGCGCGATGCCGATCGAGGCGTCGGCAGGGATCAGGTGGCCGTGACATTCATGCGGCGTGCGGATCGCCGCAAAGACAGTTTCCGCGAGCCGGGCGGCGTCGTCTGATGACCCGAGCTCGGTCTGCACGATCGCGAATTCATCGCCGCCGAGCCGGGCGACGAAGCCGGCATCGCCGATGCAAGCGCGCAGGCTTGCAGCCACCGACTTCAACAGCTCGTCGCCGATCAGATGGCCGAGCGAGTCGTTGACGTCCTTGAACTCGTCGATGTCGATGTAGTGCAAGGCAAGGCGGCAATCGGGACCGAGTGCGGCCAGCTCCTGCTTGAGGCGCTCGTGGAACAGCGCCCGGTTCGGCAGGTCGGTCAGCGCATCGTAATGCGCAAGATGGGTGATCTGCTGCTCGGCCCGCCGGCGCTCGGTAATGTCCTCATGCGTGGCGAGCCAGCCGCCGTCGGCGAGCGGCTCGTCGACGATCTGGACCCAGCGTCCGTCGGGGGTCTCGATCACCTTGGTTTTGGCACGCCCGATATTGTTCAGCACCGATGCGACATATTCGTCCACGTCGGCGGCCAGCGATCCGCACGCTTTGCGGTGGGCGATCAGCTCGCGGAAGCTGCAGCCGGGTTTCACGACCCCGTCCGACAGGCCATACATCTCGATGTAGCGCTGGTTGCAGATCACCAGGCGCTGCGATGCGTTGAACAGCAGCAGCCCCTGGGTCATGTTGTTGACGGCCTTGTCGAGCCGGAGCTTCTCCAGCGTCAAGCGCTCCTGCGAGGCCCGATGATCCGCGACCAGGCGGCGAACCACGAGATACAGCATGATGGTGATCAGAATGATCGAGGCGGTGCCGACCCCGATCAGGAAACGCATATGCTGGTGCCAGTCGTCGAGCGCGGCCGAGACCGTCGTCGTCGCCGTGATGATGATCGGCAGATCGCGCAGCCGGTGAGCGGCGCCGATCCGGAGCTCGCCATTGGCCGGGCTGGTGAAGACGCCGGAGGCGATGCCATCATGCGCGCTGATCTCGCTGAAGGTGAGGCCGCCGCTGAAATCGCGGCCGATCAACTCGTCGTCATGGGGGTAGCGCGCGAGCAGCGTGCCGTCGCTATGCATCATCGAGATGACGGCATCCTGTCCGAGCGCGACGGACGCGAAGAAGCGCTCGAAATGGATCGGCTCGAAGCCGCGTCCGATCACGCCGAGAAATTCACCATGCGGACCCTTCAGCCGCAGTGCCATCACGGTGGTCCAAGCGCCGGAAAGGCGGCTGTGAACCGGCTCGACCAGGATGTCAGATGACGACGGATCGGTCGCGAAGGTCTTGAAATAGGGGCGGTCGGCCACATTGACCGTCGGCACCGGCCAGACGTTCGAGGAGTTGAGCAGATTGCCCTTGGTATCGAACACCGTGACGCTGCCCAGATAGGAGAGGGCGCCGACCTTCGCAGTCAGCATCGCATGGACGTCCTGGCCGGACATCCGCTGCCGAAAGCGTTCGCTGGTCTCGATGCCCGAATTCCTGACAAACGCGGCGACGTCCTGCTGGACGGCGCTGAGATCCTCCAATTGCTGGTCATAATGCCGCGCCAGCAGCAGCACCGTGTTCTCAAGCTCGCGTCGGGCGGTGTTGAGCGCACGCTCGCGAAAGCTGTCAGCCACAACAGTGGTGCCGAGCGCGATGGCTGCGATCAGGGTAAGACCGCCGGCGATCAGCCAGCGGACTGGTCCGTTACGGCCCGCAAAGCCGCGCAGGGCTGGTGTCGAGATGCCGTCTTTGGTCATCGGTCCAGAACGCTGATGTGTAGCACTTACGAAACGACACGCTCGTGGTTGTACGGAGTGTCCGCCACACGTGATTACCAGCCTGGTATGGAGGTGAGGTTAGCAAGCTCGGTTAATGAAGCGCTAATCATGGCTGAGTGGCCAGCGATGCGCTGCGTCGGCGGCAGGTGTCAGGCGCGATAACGGCCGGATTTGCCGCCGAGTTTCTCGACCAGATGGATACCGTCGATGCGCACGCCGCGCTCGACCGCCTTGATCATGTCGTAGATCGTAAGGCAGGCGACGGAGACCGCCGTCAGGGCCTCCATCTCGACGCCGGTCGGGCCGGTGACCTTGACTGTGGCCTGGACGAGGCAGCCGGGCAGCGCAGCATCCGGCGCGATATCGACTGTCACCTTCGACAAAGCGAGCGGGTGGCAGAGCGGGATCAGCTCGGAGGTCCGCTTCGCAGCCATGATGCCGGCGATGCGTGCCGTGCCGAGCACATCGCCCTTCTTGGCATTGCCGGAGAGGATCAGCTCAAGCGTTGCCGCGGTCATGATGACGCGGCCTTCGGCGATGGCAATGCGCTCGGTCGAAGGCTTGTCCGACACGTCAACCATGCGCGCTTCGCCCTGCGCGTCGATATGGGTGAGGACGGGGCGCTCTGCCATCGATGTGCTGCTATCAACCGGCCGCGCGTGCCGAAGCGCTGTCGCGCGCGAGCAGCGCACGCGTCGCAGCGGTGACGTCGGCCTGGCGCATCAGGCTCTCGCCGACCAGGAAGGTCTTGATGTCAACGCGCGACAGCCGCGCCAGATCGGCCGGGGTGAAGATGCCGCTCTCGCCGACCAGCACGCGATCCCCGGGGATCAGCGGCGCCAGCGTTTCCGAGGTCGCCAGCGTAGTCTCGAAGGTACGCAGATTGCGATTGTTGATCCCGATCATCGGCGAACGCAGCTTCAGGGCGCGGTCGAGTTCGGCGCGGTCATGGATCTCGATCAGCACGTCCATGCCGTTGGCGATCGCGGCGGCTTCGATGTCGCGCACGGCACCGTCATCGAGCGCCGCCATGATGATCAGGATGCAGTCGGCGCCATGGGCACGGGCCTCGACTACCTGATAGGTGTCGAAGATGAAGTCCTTGCGCAGCACCGGCAGCGAAGTGGCCGCGCGGGCCGCCACCATGAAATCGAGATGGCCCTGGAACGAGGGCGCATCGGTCAGCACCGACAGGCAGGCGGCGCCGCCGGTCTCATAGGCCTTGGCGAGCGCGGGCGGATCGAAATCGGCGCGGATCAATCCCTTCGAGGGCGAGGCCTTCTTGACCTCGGCGATCAGCGCGTAGTCGCCCTTGGCATGCTTGGCGCGGATCGCCTGCACGAAACCGCGCGGCGGCGTGGCGGCACGCGCCAGCGCCTCGAGCTGCGCCAGCGGATGCGCGCGCTTGGCGGCTGCGATTTCCTCGCGCTTATAGGCTTCGATCTTGGTCAGGATATCGGACATGTCGCACGCTCGACCGCACTGATTTCAGTTGTTGGAGATGGCGATCAGTTGCTTCAATCGTGACAGGGCCGCACCGTTGTCGAGCGACTCCCGGCCGATCGCCACGCCTTCCCTCAGCGTCTTAGCACGACCGGCGACCAGTAGCGCCGCCGCCGCGTTCAAAAGCGCGACATCGCGATAGGGGCTCGGCATGCCCTCGAGCACGCTCATCAGCGCGGTGGCATTGGCCTCGGCGTCGCCGCCCTTCAGCCCTTCGGTGCTGCAGCGGGGCAGGTCGGCCTCATCAGGCGATATCTCGAAAGTGCGGATCGTGCCGTTCTCGAGCGCGGCGACAAAGGTCGGGCCGGTGAGGGTGATCTCGTCGAGGCCATCGGAGCCGTGCACGACCCAGGCGGCTTCCGAGCCAAGGTTCTTCAGCACCTGCGCCAACGGTTCGACCCACTGCCGCGAGAACACGCCGACCATCTGGCGCTTTACGCCGGCAGGATTGGACAGCGGGCCGAGCAGATTGAAGATGGTGCGCGTGGCGAGCTCGACGCGGGTCGGGCCGACATTCTTCATGGCCGGATGATGCGCCGGTGCGAACATGAAGCCGATGCCGGCTTCCTTCACGCAGCGACCCACGTCCTCGGGCCTGAGGTCGATCTTGACGCCGAGCGCGGCCAGCACGTCGGCGGCGCCGGAACGCGAGGACAGCGCGCGATTGCCATGCTTGGCGACCGGGATGCCGGCGCCTGCGACGACGAACGATGCACAGGTGGACACGTTAACGGAGCCGGAGCCGTCACCGCCGGTGCCGACGATATCGACCGCGTTGGCCGGAGCGTCGACCCGGATCATCTTGGCGCGCATAGCGCTCACCGCGCCGGTGATCTCGTCGACGGTCTCGCCGCGCACCCGCAGCGCCATCACCAGCGCGCCCATCTGCGACGGCGTCGCTTCGCCCGACATCATGCTGTCGAAGGCGCTCGCGGCTTCCTCGCGGGACAGCGTGGCACCGGTGGCGACTTTGCCAATGATCGACTTGAGATCGTTCATCGCGTGCTTTCAAAAATTACTGGTTACTGCCGACCACCTGAGCGACGGCGGCCTCGTTGATCGTGGTGCCGATATCCTTCTCGAGCTTGGCGACGTACTGCGCGCTCTGCTCCTGGCCGAGCGATTGCTGCAGCGTCTCCTTCAGCTTCTTGACGTCTTCCGACGCCAGATCGACCGTGGGCGTCGTGATGTCGGTGACGCGAAAGACGATCCATTGGCTGCCGCCGGCGGCTTCGGTCTGGCTGGCGCTGTCCTTGGCGGTGCGGAATGCCGCGGTGACGACGCCTGTGGGCACGCCGGGCAAGGTCGCGTTGCGCTTGAAGCTCGCAGCGGTCTCGACCTGAACGCCGACAGAAGTGGCCTCGTCGGCGAGCTTGCCGCCGTCATTGAGCTTCTTCACGAGGTCAGTTGCCTTTGCGCTCAGCCGCGCCGCAATCTCGTCCTCGCGCCAGCTTGCGGAGACCTGATCCTTGACCTCGTCGAGCGTGCGGTCGCGAGGCGGGGTGACGCCAAGCACCTCGTACCAGACGTAGCCGCCACGATAGGAGATCGGCTCGTTGTCGACGCCGACGTCGCTGTTGAAGGCCTGCGCGACCACGTCGAGGCCGGGCGGAATGTTGCCGGCCGCCTGGCCATTAGGCTGATGGCCGGACCGGTCGACCGAATCGAGGGTGATGGCGGTGAGCCCGAGCTTCTTGGCCGCTTCCGCAACGCTGGCGCCGCCGCCACGCTCATCCTCCATCTTGTCGCGCAGACTCGAGACCTGGGTCCGCGCGCGCTCGGCCGCGATCTCCTTTTTGAGATTCGCGGCGACGTCCTCATAGGTCGGCTGGTGGCCCGGCTGGATCGCGCTGACCTTGACCAGCGCAACGTTGAACTGGCCCTTGACCGGATCGCTGACCTCGCCCGTCGGCAGCGAAAAGGCCGTGTTGGCGGTCGCAGGGTCAAGAATCTCGGATTTGGTCACCAGGCCGAGCTCGGTGTCGGCGGGTGTGAGTTTGCGCTCCTTGGCCAGATCATCGAACGTGATCTCGCCCGCCGCGATGCGCTTGCGCGCGGCCTCGGCTTCCTCGACCGTGGGGAAGGTGATCTGCTGTACGTCGCGCTTTTCCACCGTCCCGAGCTGGTCCTTCCGCTGGTCGTACAGCTTGCGGGCGTCCTCGTCGGAGACATCGGTCCATTTGCCGATCTCCTCAGGCGTCACCACGACGAAATCGATCTTGCGATATTCGGGCGCTTTGAACTGCGCCTTGTGCTGATCGAAATAGGAGGCGAGCTGCTCGGGCGAGGGCGCATCGATGGTGCCGGCCTGGGCCGCCGTCAGCTTGATGTATTCGATCGAACGCTGCTCGTTCTGGAAGCGCGTCATCGCCTCGAGCTGGGTGTTGGGCGGTTCGAGGCCGGCTTCGATCGTGCCGGCGATCTGCCGACGCAGCGACACCCGGCGCTGATCGGCGAGATAGCGCTGCTCGGTGAAGCCATAGTTGCGGATGATGGCCTGGAAGCGCTGGGCGTCGAACGCGCCGTTTGCGCCCTTGAAGTTCGGGTCGGTCAGGATCACGCGCATGGTTTCAGCGTCGGACTGGCTGAGGCCGAGCCGGCGTGCCTCTTCATCCAACGCGGCTTCCGCGATTGTCTGCTGCAGCACCGAACGGTCGAGCCCGAAGGCCCGCGCCTGATCCTGCGTCAACGGACGTCCGTACTGACGCCCAATCTGCTGCAAGCGGTCGGTGTAGATTTGGCGGAACTCGTTCACCGAGATCTCGGTGTGGCCGACGGTCGCCACCGTCGACTGGCCGAAGCCGCGGAAGATGTCGGCGATGCCCCAGACGCCGAAGCTGACGATCAGCACGCCCATGACCACCGCCATGATGGTCTTGCCGAGCCAGTTTGATGAGGCGTTGCGTAATCCTCGAAGCATGGGTCCAATCTTGTCGTCAGGAGGGGAGGACGCGCCTTAAAGCAGATTCCGCGAAAGGGCGTCACCGAGTTGAAATGGCTTATAAAGAGGCCGTCGTCCGCTCGCAACCTCGCCTCTGGCCCAAGAACAAGCCAAAGAACAAGCCAAAGAACGGGTGGCGGCCCGAAGCGCTGAACGGCCGCAGCGCTCTGGTGCTGGTCGGCCGGGTCTGCTAGCGCATCGGGCTCCGAGTCTCAACGTCCGCTGGAATTTCGCCATGACCGATCACATACGGCCCCTGATCGCCGGCAATTGGAAAATGAACGGGCTGAAGGCCTCCTGGTCCGAATTCGAGGCGATGCTGGCCGGCAGCTCCGAGGTCTCGGCCAAGGCCGACCTTTTGGTGTGTCCGCCCGCGACCCTGCTGGCGGCGTTTGCCGCCAAGGCGACCAAGGCCGTTGCGGTCGGGGCCCAGGATTGCCACACCAAGGCTTCCGGTGCTCATACCGGCGATATTTCCGCGGAAATGCTGGCCGACGCCGGCGCCAGCGCCATCATCGTCGGTCATTCCGAGCGGCGCGCGGACCACGGCGAAACCGACGCCATCGTGCATCAGAAGACCGAGGCGGTCTGGCGCGCCGGGTTGACGGCGATCGTCTGCATCGGCGAGACCCAGGGCCAGCGCGACGCAGGGCAGACGCTCGATATCTGCGGCGGCCAGCTCGAGCGGTCGCTGCCGGCGGCCTCCAAGGCCGACAACCTGGTCGTGGCTTATGAGCCGGTCTGGGCGATCGGCACGGGCTTGACGCCGACCGTGCAAGATGTCGAGCAGGTCCATAAATTCATCCGCGATCTGCTGGTGCAGCGCTTCAAGGACGAGGGCGCGCGCATGCGCATCCTGTATGGTGGCTCGGTGAAGCCGTCCAACGCCGCCGAACTGATGGGGGTCGCCAATGTCAACGGCGCCCTGGTCGGCGGCGCCAGCCTGAAAGCGGCGGATTTTCTGGCGATTGCCAAGGGCTGTTAGCACAGGTCGACCCATCCCATCCAATTCTTCCGAACTTTCCTCAAGCCAT
>NZ_JBARGP010000589.1:0-13830 GCF_049798375.1 Bradyrhizobium sp. | reverse complement strand
ATCAACCCCGCGCACATCGCAAACACGAAATACATCGTGCCGATGTCCTTGTGATTGGTTGAATAGAGATAACGACGCCAGCCGGTGGGGTGGCTGTTTCCATGAGGATCGGAAGACACGACTGAAGCGACTGACATCTTTCCTCTCTCGGCTATGGAGCGGCCAGAAGCGCCATTTGCTGTTGTGCTGCGCAATCCGGCGTTCACTCATTCTCCCGCAATTCGCAATCCAATCTGACCTGCGTCGACAGCAGGTCTGAGTGTCGCGCTCGGGCCGCCGAGGCGGATAATCGTTCCCCGCAGTTTCAGATGCGCCTTGCGGCGTCCGGCTGTGACGAACGCGCGCAGCCGCGCAGACGGTCCAGCGCGACAGTCGCCGCCGAACGAGCACGAGCCCGAGTTATGGATGATCCTTGCTCTCGAGGCTCGAGCAAGCAAACGAATTTAGTAGCTTCATTAGTGCAGAAAAAATGCTAGATTGCTCCACGAAAGGTAAGCCTCCATGGACGTCGAGCTGGCGCGGACGTTTCTCGAGATCATCAGAGCCCGCAGCGTTGTGCGAGCCGCTGAACAACTGAATGTGAGCCAAACGACCGTAAGCGCTCGTGTCCGGACGCTCGAAGAACAGCTTGGTCGGCCGCTGTTCGTTCGCAACAAGAATGGCGCATCGCTCACGGCAGCCGGGGAGCAGTTTCTTCGTTACGCGCCTACGTTCGTGCAACTATGGCAGAGAGCGCGGCATCAGGTCGCCGTGCCGCCGGGCCGGCGGCTGTTCTGAGTGTCGGTGGAGAGTTGAGCCTCTGGCATCCCTGGCTCACCGATTGGCTTCATTGGATGCGACGTTCTGCGCCGGATGTCGCGCTCCGTGTCCAAGTCGACGTGCCCGATAGCTTGACCGATCAAGTGTCGACGGGCGTGTTGGATGTTGCGGTGATGTATGCGCCGCAGTACCGACCCGGCGCGCATGTCGAGTTGCTTCTGGAGGAGAAGCTCGTTCTGGTTACGACCGAGGCGGAAGCCAACGCAGTTGGGCCGGACAGTTATGTCTACGTCGATTGGGGGCCGGACTTCGCCCACCATCACGAGCTAAGTGTTCCGAAAGACAACTATCCTGGACTGTTCGTCGGCCTTGGACCGCTGGCATTGATCTACATCCTCGAAGCAGGCGGGTCGGGCTATTTTCGCCAGCGCGTGGTCGCGCCTTACATTGCGGCAGGAAAGTTGCACCTCGTGGCGGGCGCCCCAAGTTTCTTTTATCCGGTCTACGCTGTTTGTTCAGCGCAAGCTGACGATGGATTGATCAGCTTGTCTCTTAATGGTTTACGTAGCGTCGCTTCAGCCGATCAGGTCGATCGCGGGTCCTCGCTCGCCGCCGATCCGGCGCCACGTCGAAAGAACCGCCGCGATCATCCCAACTAGCGTCAGGGCCAGATCTGCGACCCCTATAGGAACGAGGCTAGTCCCTGAATAAGGGTTATCGGAGAGCCTCTCTGGTCACGAGATGCGCTCGATATTTCATCGCGTGATCGTTGGTGTTGGCGACGCAAGAATGCGCGTGCACAAACGGTTGTTATATTACATAGTTATAGGTGTATGGTTCGTTCGCAGGGTCAATTTTTTCGAGGACTTCCCAATGACCGATGTCTGGCTCCCATCGTTGAAGACCGATACGCCCCAGGCGGGCTTTGAGCTTGCCGTCAAGCTCTCGCGAATGGGGGTGAAGCTCACACAGCCCTCCGACCAGGTGAGGTCGCATTTGCGCGCTGCTTACGAGCAGGACGCCGCACAGCTCATGACAGCCTCCCATGTCATCGCCGTGCACTTCCAAACGGTCGCCGCTGCCAACAATTGGTGGCGATAGGCGCGGGCGGCCTACTGCGGACCGCGCTTAGACGTAGACAAAATCGGTCCGCAGTGATCCTTCGGGCCGGAAAGCGCTTGATGGGAGCGGTTGGCCCCGAGCAGCGGTTCGTCAACGCTGCCCGGATCGCGAGTGTGTCGCCTCGGAATTCGAACTACGATGGTTGAGACCTCAATCAATCCAGGTCGCGGCGATGTTCGTCTATCACTCCGCCGGATGCTCGGACGGCTCCAACGTTGGCACCTGGAGGCGTTGCGCAAGCCGGGGAAATAGCGGGCCCACTTTGATGACGAAATCCCAGGCCATCAACAGCGCGCCAATCGCAAATGCGACATCGCCCGGGAGCCGCATCCACTGCCACAGCAGCGTGCTATTGTAGAACTCTACACTGCGCGCATAGGCGAACCCGTGTTCGAACACGGCATTGAGCTGTGGCCAGCCGATCGGAAAGAAGTTCAAGAGGATCCACAGCACCAATCCGGCGTTGTAGAGCCAGAATCCCCAGAATCCGAGTTTTTCGCTGAACGGCGCCCGGTCGCCTGCGATGTAGCGAAGGCAGAAGTAAATCAGCCCGATTGCAAGCAAGCCGAAGGCGCCAAACAGGGCGGTGTGGGCGTGGTTCAGGGTCAAGAACGTGCCGTGCTCATAGTAATTGACCAGAGGCGCATTCAGAGTTCCGCCGCCGAATACGCCGGCGCCGACGAAATTCCAGAACGCTGCGCCGATGATGTAGGTGTAGGCGAGCCCGTAGTTGAATTGGCGCTGCGCCCGGATCAGCTGGTGCTGTTGGATCGCCTCGATGATCAAGAGGACCAGCGGCAGCACTTCGATGAAGGAGAACATGCTGCCCATCGGCACCCACATGCTGGGACCGCCGGCCCAATAAAGGTGATGACCGGTGCCGATGACGCCGCCCAGGAATATCAGGATCAGCTCGAAATACACCGCGCGCTCGGCGAGCCTGCGGGAGACGAGCCCAAGCGCCATCAAGAGGTACGCGCTCATGCTGGCGGCAAAAAACTCGAATGATTGTTCGACCCAAAGGTGCACCACCCACCAGCGCCAAAAATCGGTGATCGTGAACGATTTTCCGACTCCGGTCAGCGGGATCATCCCGAACACATAGAGCACGGCAATGTTGATCGTTGCCGCCCAGATCAGGTTTTCGAGCCGGATCCGTCCGGTCCAGAACTGGCGCGTGGCGCTTCGCAACATCTCGGTGGTCGGCCATAGCGCGCGGAACATCAACGCGCTCCAGGCGATGAGCCCGACGAAGAAGGCGATCTGCCAGAACCGACCGAGCTGGATGTAAGAGAGGCCCTGGTTGCCGAACCAGAACCAGCCGGTCTGGATGTAACCCATGATGCCGAGCCAGTTTCCGATCAAGGCGCCGGCGACGATGATAACCGTGACCCAGAACAGCAGATCCACAAGCAACCCCTGCCGGGGCGCCTCGCGCCCCCCCGCCATGGCTGGGGCAATGAAGAGGCCCGAGCTGATCCATGCCACCCCGATCCAGATGATCGGCGCCTGAATGTGCACGTCGCGCAGGAAATTGAACGGCAGGTAATTGTGCAGTTCGAGGCCGTAGAAACTGCGGCGGTCGTAATAGGCATGCGCCATGATCGTGCCGGCCGCGATCTGCAGAAGCAGCACCGCCGCGACGACCAGGAAGTATTTTCCCATCTTGCGCTGGCTCGGTGTCAGCGGCCCAAACCTGACGAGTGTCGATTCCATCGGATAGTCGTCTGGCGTGTCGAGCCAGAATTTGTAGATGAACAGGACGCCGCCGAAGCAGAGGAAGGTGAAGCAGAAGCTCGCCCAGGTCCAGACGAACGTATTGGTCGTTGGCGTGTTGCCGACCTCGGGCTCGTACGGCCAGTTCTCGGTCCACGACCAGGTCGTGGCGGGACGGCGCGCGACGGTGGTGATCGCCGAGTAAATAATGAAATCCGCAGTTTGCTCGGCCTCTGATGGACTGAGACTGAAGGCCGGCGTCCATCCGGTGGTGAGATCGACCGTGTGCAGGTTTTTCGCCATGTCAGAGCGGACCGTCGCCATCGCGGCGGCGAGCTCCGCAGGTAGCGCAACCTCGCGCTGGGTCAAATCGATGGTTTGCAGCTGGCGACGCATCGTGGTGCGCACCACTGCTTGTTGTTCCGGCGCGAGCGCACTGAAGTTCTTCCCAAATCGCGCCTGGCCCAGATTGTCCTCCGTCAGGCTCGCAAGCCGCATCAGCGCGAAGGCGGTGTAGTCTTGGCCGAAATACGACCCCATCCCATACAGGCTGCCGTAGTCCATCAAGTCGGCCTTCTGGAATCCGGCTTTGCCGGCGACGACATCGCCGCCCGTCATCACTGTGGCGCCATTCGGATCCGTGAACCGATCCGGCTGTGGTGGCGCGCGCTCGTAGGTGACGGCGGTCGCCCAGAAGAAGAGGATGAAGCTGAACACCGCGACCGCGAGCAGTATCCATTTCAGAACGTTGCTGACGCGATCCTCGCCATCCGGCAGTTCACCCAGGGATGCTGCGCACATGCAATGTCCTCCCGGTCAAATCGCGACGCTCGAACGATTTGAGTTCGACGAACATGCAGCCCCGAGTGAGCCGCGTCGACTTCGACTTTCGACGAGAACGCATCGGGGCAGGGGCTGTAATGGAAAGGTGCCTAGTGAACTCATGGTTTTGTGCGGGGGCAGCCCGCAGCATCACAGAATTGTGTGCAGTCTCTCAATAAGATGTATAGAGAATATTGCTTTTCGGGACCGAGCCGCCTAGATTTTCGAGCACGCCTGATGGACTCGATCCCGGTCCTCAGTGGAGACGTCGCGCAATCGACCGGCGATCGCCGCATCGAGTTCGACTGTGCGGCCCAGAGAATGCGTTGGAGAACGATCAGCCATGTTCATCCAGACGGAAGCGACGCCCGACCCGACACGACTGAAATTTCTGCCCGGCCGCGAAGTTCTCGCGGAAGGCGTGCTCGATCTGCTCGACGAGACGCAGGCTGCGGCCTCGCCACTCGCGGAACGGCTGTTCGCGATTCCGGAGATCTCGGCGGTGTGCCTCGGACGCGATTCCATCACGGTCACCAAGGCCAGCAGCAACTGGCAACTGCTCAAGCCTGCGATCCTCGGCGTGATCATGGAGCATTTTCTGTCGGGCGCGCCGATGTTGCGTCAGCCGAGCGAAGCCTCCTTGCAGCCTTCCTCGTCGCATTCGAGCGAAGGCAGCCCCGATCTGGGCGACCGCGTCAGAGAAGCGCTACGTCAGGTGATCGACCCCGAGATCGGCTACAACATCGTCGATCTCGGTCTTGTCTACGACGTCGCAGTCAAAGAGGGGGGCGTCGTTTGCGTCACGATGACCACGACGACGCCGGGATGCCCGGCTACGAACTACTTGAAGGGCGGCGCCGCGGAGGGTGCGAGCAATGTGCCGGGCGTCGAGTTCGTCGATGTCCAACTTACCTATGAACCGCGCTGGGCGCCCGAGATGATGAGCCCGGACGCCAAGGCGTATCTCGGGATCCGATGAGGGAGGCGGATGGGTCAGTCAGAATGGAGGCCCTCCGCAAAGCTTCGGCTGCCAGCGGCATGCCAGGATCAGGAAGGAAGAGAACGATGAGCATCGAGAATACGCTTGGAAACCACACGATCGGCGAAATTGCCGCGACACTGCCCGGTGCCACGGCTGTTTTTCGGAGGTTCAAGCTCGACTTCTGCTGCGGTGGCGACGCGTTGCTGGCCGACGCCGTCCGCAAGCGTGGGCTGGACATCGGGCTTGTCGAAAGGACGCTTGCCGCGCTCGATCCGGGCAAGACGGCTGCTGCGCCGGAAGCAACCGACGCGCTGATCGAGCATATCGTCAGCCGCTACCACGAGACACATCGGCGCGAGCTGCCCGAGCTCGTCCGCTTGGCCCGAAAGGTGGAATCTGTCCACGCCGGCCACCCCGAGGCACCGCGCGGGCTCGCCGACGCACTCGAAGCGATTCAGGCCGAGCTTGGCCGGCACATGCAGGATGAAGAGACGGAGCTCTTCCCCTTGATGCGTCGGCAGCGTGACGTCGGAGCCGCGCTTCCGATCGCCCAGATGCGTCATGACCACGATCGGCATGGTGAGCTCCTGCGTCGCCTGGAGACCGTTGCACAAGGCTTCGCCCTGCCCGAGGGGGCGTGTCGATCGTGGGAGGCTCTTTATGTCGGGACCGACAAACTGGTCGACGACGTGATGGAGCATATTCATCTCGAGAACAATGTGCTGTTCCCGAGATTCGAGGCTCGCGAAGCGACCTGATCCGACGCACCGCCTGATGGCATCGGGTTCCGATCGCGGGCGGCTGCGACTGACATAGTTCTGTCGTCGTACCGGCGCGGCCGGAACCCCGGACGAGAACACACATGAGCGCTTTTTCGAACGAGCACTATTTCATCATCCAGACCATCCATCTTCTGGCGGCCATGACGTTCGGCGGCGTGGTGATCTTCGAGGTTCTGATCCTCGAATCCCTGCAGAAGCGTCTGTCGAAAGAGGTCATGATGGAGATCGAATCCGGCATCATCCGGCGCGCTCGGCAATTCATGCCGGTTATCGTCGTCCTGCTTTATGCGACCGGCATCCTGATGTTACGAGCCCATTTTCCTGATCTTTCGACCATGCCGGAGAGTAGTTTCGGGCGCCTGTTGATGGTCAAAGTCGTGCTCGCCGGCATCGTTCTCGTTTGCTTCGTCAGCGCCATGACGCTTCACGTCATGGACCAGATGAAACCGGCGATCTTCAAGGCCATCCACCTCATCGTGTTCACGTGCATCCTCGGCATTGTCGTCCTTGCGAAGGCGATGTTCTACGCATAGCCCGGATACTAGAACCGGGAAATGCCACCGGGGAGCGCATTGGCTACATCCGTCATTGAAGGTTCGCCTGCCGCGTTTCCAGAGTGAATCGTCCTTCCGCTGCGAGGCGCTCCGACTAAAGGTCGACCTAAAAGATATATTTCAAATATTGCTTTTATGGTTTGAGAGGCCTACACATCGATCATTGAAATACCTGGTTGCGCCCTGCAGCCGTTGTGCGGTGGAAAGGCTCGCTGATGACCCACGTCGTCACCGACAACTGCATCAAATGCAAATACATGGATTGCGTCGAGGTGTGCCCCGTCGACTGCTTCTACGTCGGCGAGAACATGCTCGTCATTCATCCCGACGAGTGCATCGACTGCGGCGTTTGCGTGCCGGAGTGTCCGGCTGAGGCGATCTTCGCCGACAGCGACATTCCGCCTGACTCGCATTGGCTCGGCCTCAATCACAAATATGCGGCGCTTTGGCCGAACACCGTCGCCAAGGGCGAACCGCCGCCGGATGCCGACGCCTGGAACGGCGTCCCCAACAAGTACGCCGAGCACTTCAGCCCGAAACCGGGCGAGACTGAAGCCTCGAGCGAGCCGCCCGACCTTCAATCCGCAGCCGAGGTCGCCGGCAGCGGACGATCGGACCTTCGAGCGACCAAAGGAGAAGTTTGAGCATGTCCAATGTCACCAAGGACGCATCGGTCGTCGACGTCCGCGAGCTGCCGCCGGCCCAGCGTCACCAGAAAATCTTCCAGCTCGTCAACGAGCTCGCGGCCGGGCGCTCGTTCATTCTCGTGAATGATCACGATCCGAAGCCCCTTTACTACCAGCTTGAGGCAGAATATCCGAAGCAATTCTCCTGGACCTATCTCGAGAGCGGTCCGGCAGTGTGGCGGGTCGAGATCGGAAAGCTCGCAAGGGCCGCCTGAACGAGCGCCCGTCGGGAGCGGGGCATTCGCGTCGCTCCTGGCCGGCCTGCTGGCGAGAACGAGCCATGATCGGCGCGTCCCTCTCCAAATGGACGATGAGCTATTTCGGGGTCGCGCTTCTCGGAGCCGAGTCGCTGATGATCGCCGGCTTCGGCTTTCCCAGTCAGCCTGTCGCAGCGCCTCAGACCCTAATCCTTGTCCATCTGGTTGCGATCGGCTGGCTCAGCCTGCTGCTGTCCGGGACGCTCATTCAGTTCGTGCCTGTCCTGGTCGCCAAGCCGCTTGCCCATCCCGAGTTGCCCGCTGTCGCACTTGCTCTTCTGGTCGTCGGTCTCGCCGGCCTGATTGCCGGCTCTTTCCGCATGGTCGGACCCACCGCGCGTGCAGGATCTCGTCGACGAGCCGCGCGCGATGCCGTGGTTCCGTATCTACTTCGCAAGCGTCGGCGCCGCGTCGAACTCGTGTCGATCCGCGTGCTGAGATCGGTGCAGGCGCCGATGCCGCCCGAAGGCAAGCGCGCGAGGCCACGATTGCTTCTTCCCAGGCTGGAATCACGAAGATGAGGAGAATGACGAAATGACCGACGCCCAACATGAACTCGACGTACGGCCGATCCTCCGTGCCGGCGGAGAGCCGTTTACTGTCATCATGGATGCTGTGAGGAAGGTCGGCCCCGGCCAGGTTCTACGGCTGCTCGCCACATTCGAGCCGATTCCTCTGTATGGCGTGCTCGCCAAGAAAGGCTTCACCTATGCGGCGCGAGAGATCGGCGGCGGCGATTGGGAGGTGGTGTTTACGCCGACCGCTGCCGTTGCCCGTCCTCAAGATGGGGCGCCCGCTCCGTCGAGTACGGGTAGCGTCGCACAGTCCGCCTGGCCCGAGCCGTCGGGCCATCTCGACAATCGCGAGCTCGATCCGCCGGAGCCGCTGGTGCGCACGCTTGCGGCGATCGAGAGACTGCAGCCAGGTGAGGTTCTCTCGGCGCTGCTCTGCCGCGAGCCCGTCTTCCTCCTGCCGAAACTGGACGAACGCGGGCACGAGTGGCGAGGAGGCTTCGAAGCGGACGGCAAGACCTACAGGCTACTGGTGCGCAAAGGCACAGGCAGGGAGGCCGCCGCATGAGCGAGGCCGATAGCCGGAGAAGCCGAGAGACCGCTGATGCCGGTTTCGACTATTCGCAGCTCACGTCCGTCACGACGCCTCGCGAACAGATCATCGTGCTGCTGCTTGAAACCTTGCAGAAGCTCGCTGACGCCGGGGAGGTGGATGCGGCCTGCCGCATCGCCGGGAGGGCTTGCGCCGTGCTGCGGCAGAGCGATGCGAGGGGCGAACGCCGGTTCGACGCCTTGCTCCATCGTCTCACGCGACAGCTCGGGCCAATCGAGCAGCTGAACCGGTGTGAGCCGTCATTGCCGTGAAGCCCGCGCCGGTGCAGGCAGGCATGGGAGCGAAGGATCCGATAATCTTGCAAAAATATGCATGTGGCGTAAATCTTTACGCCACATGCCGGCCAACATTCATGGCCCTCGATCAACAGCACCGCAGGGATGATTCATGAGATTGACCAATTTCACCGACTTCGCGTTGCGACTGCTGATGTATGCGGCGGCCCACGAAGACAGGCTGATCACCATCGAAGAGGCGTCCGACGTCTATGACATCTCGCGCGCCCATCTGATGAAGATCACGAATGCCCTCACCAGGGCCGGATTTCTGAAGGCGGTGCGCGGACGCTCCGGCGGTCTGATGCTTGCGAAGCAACCCCACAAGATTGGGCTTGGCGATGTGGTTCGTGCCACGGAGCCCGATTTCGCGCTGGTCGAATGCTTCGCCGCGGGCAATCAATGCATCATCACGCGCAGCTGCCGGTTGCGCGGGATCCTGCACGAAGGACTCGATGCGTTCAATGCGGTGCTCGACAAGTACACGCTCGCGGACCTGATGCTAAGGCCAAAGGATTTTGGCGTGCGTCCCGCGGCGTGATCGGGAGTCCAAAGCGCGATCAGGCAGCGTGCGTGAACGGTGCCTTGACACGGCCGGCCGTCGCGCGAATTGCCGCGACCGCCATCCAATCGCGGAGAATTCCCTGGTCCTCCTTCGAGAACGACGCCCGGCGCCTGACGTCATCGAGCGTTTCTCCGGGATGGCATCGCTCAAAATCCTCGCGGATCAGCGACTCGAGGCAGGCGCGTTCGGCCTCGTCGGCCGGGCGCACATAATGATAGCGATCGCTCAGCATTTCATTCCTCCATTCTTGAATTCTCATCGAGCCCGTTGCGCTCCAGCACCGGGACGAGCCATGCGGAGCATTCGGTGACTCCGGCCGCCGCGACGAGGGAGATGATTTCCAGCCTCTCGGCGCGTGACAGGCCGCGGCCAGCCCTGGACCGGCTGAATTCGCGGTGCGACAGAGTGACGACCGGCACATCGGCATTTGAAGTAGATGACTTAGGCAAGTTCCGGACTCCTGTCGGGTAGCAGGCGCAAGCGAACCCGCCAGACATCGGGACCTTTCTCCAGGTACGACCAGGCGCAGCGCGAGCCGTGTTTCGCTTCGAACTGCAGGCGGAGCCGTCTGGGATCGTGATCCACGACGATCTGCAACGATTGATCCGGCGCGAGATGTTCGAACAGCCGGGAGAGGATCGTATGCCGGTAACGCGGATCGATTTCCGCCACATGAATCACGCGTTCACTGGGATTGGGCTCCACGGTCCGGATCCTCCATAGCTTCGCCCGGGAGCGGCGCAGGCGTCGGATGCTGCACTTTCCATTCGAGCTCGAGATACAAAGCGGTAACGTGGCGGATCAGCCGTTCGGCCAGGCTCGGCTCGAGCAGCCGGCGAATGGCGGCCTGAAAGTACGGCTTGACGATCTTCCCGGTGACCCCGCGTTCGCCGACCATCAACTCGACGAGGTTCTCCTCGAGCGGGGAGAGACCGTCGCTGGTCATCGATTGATCTAGAATGCGGTCGAGCGCCCGCTCCACCTCGTGCCATTTGGCGCGCGAGATATGGGTGAGCACGTTGTTGATATGCGGGTGGGCGCGAAAGGTAGCGAAGATACGGAAGGAGAGCTCGAACGCCGACGGCTCCAGGCGGTGCTCGGACCCGGAGAGCTCCTCGGTCGGCAGCAAAGAGCGGGGAAGGATCGCACCTCGAACCGGCTGAGCCGTCTGGTTCACGAGCCGAAGCGGAACGGTCATCGATTGACCTCCTAGTTTTAAGATATATAATAAATACATCTTTTAAGGCGCTTCGACAAGAAGGAAATTTTGTGATGATCGACAGCCGCCAAGGAGCCGAACCCCCGAAGCCGCCCGAACGCGTGGTCGAGCTCAGCGACGACAACACGTTTTTGGTCGACGCCGAGCTCATAGGCGAACTCCTGCGCATACCGACGCCGCGCGTGCCCGGCTTGATGCGCCAACGGGAGATCACGGGCGTCTGCGAACGCGGCGTCGACGAGCATGCCGGCGAATTCCGTCTCAGCTTCTTCTATCGCAGTCGCCGTGCGCGGCTGAGCACCGATCTAAGAGGTCACGTGCTTCGCAAGTCCGTGATAGACTTTGGAGATCGCCCCATTCCAGATGCGCAGAAGAGATCCACTACCCAAGATGTGGATCCGGTCGATCTGCCGCAGCGTTAGTGGACGCACAATGCGGCTAGCTTCGCTGGCGCTGTTGAAGCCCTTTACAAGCGAGGGCACGAAAGCCACACTTACGGTCCTTGCTTACGCTCCTTGCCGCCGACGTGCGCCGTTTGCGAGCCGAAGCCCGACCGGCGGCTCTCAACAGAAGGTGATCCGCGGGCACATTTAGAACGGCTCCATTTGAGCCTCTGGTATCCGAGCGGTACCAAGCTTCTCTAGCCGGTCAATCAATTGGGCATCCTCGTGAAGATTCTGTCATTGCGGTTCGCAATGTTCGCCGCGCTCGCAGTTGCGCTTATCGGCGCAGCCAAAGCGGAGACGAGCGACGTCGAGACAAGCTGGCGCCTGCTCGACTACATCGCGGTCGACTACGGAGGGTCTGTCGCGCACGGCGCGGTCACCAGTCCTTCCGAATATGCCGAGCAGAACGAATTCGCCGCGACCGTGGCCGAAAAGCTTGCAGCGTTGCCGCCCAAGCCGGAGAGGCAGGCGCTTCTTAGCGACGTCGAGCGGCTGAAGCGCGCCATCGCCGGCAAGGCTGAACCGCAGCAGGTCTCAGAAATCGCGCACCGCTTGGCGGCTGCTCTCCTGGCGGCTTATCCGGTGCCGCTTGCGCCCAGCAAAGCTCCCGATCTCGCCCGCGGGGCGGCGCTGTACAACCAGAACTGTGCCGCCTGCCACGGTGAGGCCGGAGACGGCCATGGTCCGGACGCCGCCAAGCTCGACACGCCCCCGATCGCGTTTACCGACGCAAACCGCGCCCGCCAGCGGAGCGTATTCGGCCTCTACCAAGTGATCACACAAGGTCTCGACGGCACAGCGATGCCGAGCTTCAAGGAGCTGCCGGTCGACAGCCGCTGGGCGCTGGCGTTCTACGCCGGGCAGTTCGCTTTTGCGGATGGGGCGGCAGCGGAGGGCGAACGCCTGTGGAAGCAGGACGCTTCGTTGCACGGGCTTCTCCCTGATCTCAAGACGCTCGCCACGACCACGCCCGCCGCGCTCGCCGCCAGGATCGGACAGGACAAGGCCGACGCTATCATGGCGTATCTCCGTCGCCATCCCGATGCGCTCGCGCAGCAGGACGGGTCGCTGTCCTTGGTCCGTGGCAAACTCCAGGAGAGTGTCGACGCGGTCCGGGCGGGCCATCGCCAGCGCGCCAGCGAGTTGGCCCTCTCGGCCTATCTCGACGGGTTCGAGCCAATCGAACCCGCCTTGACCGCAAGCGACCGCACGCTCATGGAGCGGATCGAAGGGCTGATGGGCGAGTACCGGGCGGCCGTGCAAAGCGGGGAGAGCGCCGAGGCGCTGTCGGATCGCGTGCAGGTCCTCGACGGCCTTCTCGACGATGCGCAGGCTGCCTTGTCTCCGGATGCGACGAACTCCCTCTCGACCTTGCTGGGCGCCGCGACGATCCTGCTGCGCGAGGGCATCGAAGCACTTTTGATCGTGGTGGCCATGATCGCCTTCCTGCGCAAGGCCGATCGGATGGAGGTCATGCCCTACGTGCATGCGGGCTGGGTCGGCGCGCTCGTGGCCGGCTTCCTGACCTGGGTCGTCGCGACATGGGTGATTGGCATCAGCGGTGCGAGCCGCGAACTGACGGAAGGATTCGGATCGGTCTTCGCTGCCGTCGTGCTGCTGTCGGTCGGCATCTGGATGCACGGCAAGGCGCAGGCGGATCATTGGCAGCGGTATATCCGCGAGAAGATGTCGAAGGCGCTGTCCGGCGGCTCGGCCTGGTTCCTGTTCGTTCTCGCGTTCGTCGTGGTCTACCGGGAGGTGTTCGAGACCATCCTGTTTTACGCCGCGCTCTGGCACCAGGGGAACGGCGGCCCGATCCTCGTTGGCGCGCTCGGTGCCTGCGTCGGGTTGGCGGCCATCGCGTGGGCCATGCTGCGCTACAGCCGTCGGCTGCCGATCGGCAAGTTCTTCACTTACAGTTCTTGGCTGATGGCCGTCCTCACGGTCGTACTGGCCGGGAAGGGCATCTCCGCGCTGCAGGAGGCTGGCATCGTCGGCATCGCTCCGCTGCGCGCGGTGCCGCGCTTGTCGCTGGTCGGACTTTTCCCAACCGCACAGACTGTCGCCGCGCAGATCGCGATGGTCGCAGCACTGGCCCTGGGCTTCGCGCTCAACCGTCGCAAGGCGTAGGCACGCCCTGGGTCGGCCAGGACCTTGGTGTCCGCCAGCTACCATCTGGATCGACTGGTCGGGCCAAAGGCAGCGCGCGTCATTGTCCGCGCGAACGTTGAGGCGCCTTCGCAAGGCGCAACGATTGAGACGAGCGCTTTGCCGAGCTGACCGATGTCGTCCAGGCGCCTATCCGCGAGATCGAGACCGGGCTTCTGAACCTCACACTCACAACCTCAGTCCTGACTAAAGCCTTGGGATCGCAATGATCGGTGCGTCTGATGGCGGCCGCGAGCGGGCTGATGACATGACGATGATCATGCGATCGCCACGCGGTGGCTTGGTTCCACGGCGTCAGCCGCGCCTTCGATCCCTTACAGCGGCAATCAATTCGTCTCGTTGTGAAACTCG
>NZ_JBARGP010000588.1:0-27289 GCF_049798375.1 Bradyrhizobium sp. | reverse complement strand
TCTATTTCGACTCCCTGATCTTCTCGCCCGAGGCCATCCGCCATCTGGTGGCGCAGGTCGGCGCCGGCCAGATCGTGCTCGGCAGCGACTATCCCTATCCGTGGCAACTGCATCCGGTCGATCACATTTTCGCTTCGACGACGCTCTGCGACGACGAGAAGCTTGACGTGCTCGGACGGACCGCAGCAAGGCTTCTGAAAGTGCAGGCCTGACGTCCTGCCGCAAACGACGGAGAGTTGCCTCATGGCGCGCAGGTTGATCGATATCTCGGTGCCGCTGCAGAACGACGTGCCGGCCGATCCCCCCGGCAATCATCCGACCATCCAATATATCGATCACCAGCAGGGCCTCGCGCCGATGCTGCACTTCTTCGCCGGGTTGAAGGCGGAGGATCTCCCGGATGGACAGGGCTGGGCGGTCGAGCGGGTCCAGCTCTCGACCCACAACGGCACCCATCTCGATGCGCCCTGGCACTTCCATCCGACCATGAATCGCGGCGAACGTTCATGGACGATCGATGAAGTGCCACTGGACTGGTGCCTGCAGCCGGGCGTGAAGCTCGACTTCCGCCATTTGCCGGATGGTTATGTAGCCACTGCAGCGGATGTCGAGGCGGAGCTGAAGCGGATCGGACACACGCTCTCGCCGCTGGAGATCGTCGTGGTCAACACGTCGGCGGGCGCCAAATATGGGCAACCAGACTATGTCAGCTCGGGTTGCGGCATGGGCTATGAGGCCACGATGTATCTGCTCGAGCGGGGCGTACGGCTGACCGGCATCGACGGCTGGAGCTGGGACGCGCCGTTCATTCACACCGCCAAGAAGTACGCCGACACCAAGGACGCCAGCCTGATCTGGGAAGGACATAAGGCCGGCCGCCACATCGGCTACTGCCATATCGAGAAGCTGCACAATCTGGAACTGCTGCCGCCGACCGGTTTCATGGTCTCCTGTTTTCCGGTCAAGATCGAGCGCGCCTCCGCGGGCTGGACCCGCGCGGTTGCGATTCTCGACGACTAACATCTTAAGGATGCATATAAATTAGTCTTAGTTCGGCACTGCAAAACACGGGTTCCGCTTGCCGCCCGCGCAAGCAACGCTACAATGCGCCAACACAGAACGATAAAAATTGTCAGCGGAGCGAAACGATATGAAAAAAGTCCCGGATTTGTCAGCCTCCTCGCCATCGCGCGCGCTTCTCGCTGCCGCAGCATTCGGGCTTCTAACAACCGTCTCCAGCCAGGCGCTCGCCGCCGACCCGATAAAGATCGGCGTCATTGCGGAAGCCCAGGCGATCGCCGGCGCCTCGATCCCGCAGGCCGCGCAGCTGGCCGCCGACGAGATCAACGCCAAAGGCGGCGTCGATGGCCGCAAGATCGAGATCGTTACCTACGACAACCATTCCTCCTCGGCCGACTCGGTGCGCGCATTCCAGCGCGCCGTCAACGAGGACAAAGTCAACGTCGTCATCGCGAGCTATATCAGCGAGGTCGTGCTGGCGCTGGAGCCCTGGGCTTCGCGCCTGAAAACGCCTTTCATCACGCCGGGTGCTGCCTCGAACGAGATCAGCAAGAGCGTGCATGCCGACTACGAGAAGAACAAATACACCTTCCACGGCTATCTAACCTCAGCCGCGCTGGCGCTGTCAGTCTGCGACGCCGCGAAGGAGCTGCTGGTCGACCAAAAGCACATGAAGACGGCTGTCATCATGAGCGAGGACGCGGCCTGGACCAAGCCGCTCGACGTCGGCTACGAGGAGTGCCTGCCCAAGATCGGGCTGAAGGTATTGGACCATATCCGCTTCTCGCCGGACACCACCGACTTCACCCCGATCTTCAACAAGATCGAGGGATCGAAACCGGACGTCATCATCACCGGCATTTCCCATGTCGGCGTGCAGCCGACCGTGCAGTGGAAGAACCAGCAGGTGCCGATCCCGATGCTCGGCATCAGCTCGCAGGCGACCAATTCGACCTTCGGCAAGGACACCAATGATGCCGCCAACGGCGTGCTCTATCAGGGCGTGTCCGGTCCCGGCGTCGCCGTGACTCCGAAGTCGATCCCGTTCGCCGAAAGCTTCAAGACCAAGTTCGGCAACTATCCGTCCTATGCCGGCTACACCGCTTATGACGAAGTCTACTACATTGCCGACGCCGTGAAGCGAGGCGGCTCGACCGACGCCGACAAGCTGGTCGATGCGCTCGAGAAGACTGACTGGGAAGGCACGATCGGCCGCACCCAGTTTTACGGCAAGGATGATCCGTTCACCCATTCGATCAAGTATGGCAAGGGCCTGATCACCGGCCTGATGCTGCAGTGGCAGGACGGCCAGCAGGTCGCGGTGTGGCCGAAGGAAGTCGCCAAGGCGCAGATCAAGTTCCCGAGCTTCATCAAGGTCACGTCGAACTGACATGGGAGGCAACTTGCTCCCGGTTAAGTTCGGGAGCAGGTCCTCTGCGGTCTCATTTCAGCCAAGGCAGCAGTACCACTGCTGCTGCAGCGGATACTCATGCGCGCACTTCAGATCCTGATCGACGGCTTTGCCGTCAGCGCCCTTTATGCGCTCGGCGCGACCGGCTTCACCCTAATCTTCGGGGTTTCCGGCGTGCTCAATCTCTCGCACGGCGCCATCATGGTGCTCGCAGCGGTCGCGGCCTGGGCTGCGGCGAGTATCTTCCATACTGGCACCTATATCGGTGCGTTGATCGGAGTTGCGGTTGCGCTGGTCGCTTCATACGCGACCTATTTCGCGGTGGTGCAACCGATCCAGCGATCGCGCCGCATCGCCAACGAGGAGAAGGAGATCTTCGTCCTCACCGGCACACTGCTCTGGGGCATCATGATCCAGGAGCTGATCGCCTATTTCTTCACCAACAACGCCAAGACGGTGCTCCCGATCGTCGAAGGGGTGATCGATATCCTGGGCGTGCGAACGCCACGGAACGAGGTGTTCACGGCTGTGGTCTGTTGCTTCGTGATTGCCTTGCTCTGGGTGCTGGTGAACCGCACCCGAACCGGCAAGGCGGTGCTGGCGGCCTCGATGAATCCGCGCGGCGTCACGCTGCTCGGGCTTGAGCTGAATAACATCTACATCGTGGTCTGGACCATCTACGGCGTGCTCGCGGGCATCGCCGGCGTCCTGCTCGGCATGTTCTTAGGGGTCAGCTCCTACAGCGTCGGTCCGCTCACCGCGAGCGCCTTTTCGATCGTCGTGCTCGGCGGGCTCGGCAGCGTCTCAGGCTCGCTGATCGCAGCCTTCGTGGTCGGATATCTGGAGACCCTGACGGCCTATCTGATCTCGCCGGCCTATCGCACCATTCCCGCGCTGCTGCTCCTGGTGATCGTCATGTATATCCGGCCGCAGGGCCTGCTCGGGAGGCGCTGAGATGACCGGATTCTTCAGATCGCGCCTGTTCCTGATCTCGCTTCTCGTCGTCGTGATCGCAGCAACACTGCCGCTGTACGTCTCCGGCTATGTACTTGGGCTGTTGACCGTCGCCTATTATTTCGGCGTGTTCGCGATGTCGTGGGACCTGTTGTTCGGCTTCGCGGGCGAGGTGAATTTCGGCCCGACCTTCCTGATCGGGGTCGGCGCCTACACCGCGGGCATCCTCAACAATCAATATGGCTGGTCAGTCTATCTGTGCATCGTGCTTGGCGCGCTGGCGGCGGTCGTCGCCGGCTTCGTGCTGGCGCTACCGGCCCTCCGAGTCCGCGGCCCCTATTTCGGCCTGACCACGCTGGTCGCGGTGCTGATACTGCAGAACTTCGTCGTCGTGTTTGCCGATCTCACCGGCGGCGAGATCGGGCTCACCATTCCCGATGTCATCACCATCAATGCCGGTGCCAACTACTGGATCGCGCTTGGGTTCATGGTAGTGAGCGCGGCCGTGCTCTATGGTCTGTCTCAATCGCCGCTCGGCCTGGTGCTGCAGGCCAGTGGCCAGGACCCGGTACAAGCGGGCGCGCTCGGCTTCAACATCGTCAAGCACAAGCTGTTCGCCTTCATCGTCAGCGCCTTCTTCTCCGGCCTGTCGGGCGCGCTCCTCGTGTTCTATTTCGGCACAGCGTCGGTCGGAACGGTGGTCGACGTCGCGGTCGGCGTCAACGTGATCGTCGCCGCCGTGCTTGGTGGCCGGCGCACCGTGCTGGGAGCGGCGCTGGGCGCGATCTTCCTGATCGTGGCCGGCGAGTTCCTGCGGCCGACCGGCGAGCTTGCGACGTTCATCGTTTCCTTCGTCGCGCTGCTCGTCGTCCTGTTCTTCCCCGGCGGCTTCCTGGGAGCGGCCCTGTCGCGTGAGGCGCGCTCGTGATGGACGCAAGCTCTTCCACTCCGATCCTGCAGGTGCGTGGCTTGCTCAAGCGCTTCGGCGGACTGACGGCGGTGAAGAACATCAGCCTTGATCTTCACGGTGGCGAGATCCTCGGCTTGATCGGACCGAACGGCTCGGGCAAGTCGACCGCCATGAAATCAATCATGGGAATCGAACGGCCGACCGGCGGCGAGGTGATGTTCGAGGGTGTGAACATTGCCGGCCTGCCCGCGCACAAGATCGCGCGCATGGGCTTCGGCATGGTGTTCCAGCATTCACGACCGCTCAATCGCCAGACCGTGCTGGAAAACATCATGGTGGCGCTGTTGCCAGACAGCCTGCTGATGCTGTTTCCGGACAAGGCGCTCACCGAGCGCGCCAAATGGATTGCCGAGCGCGTCGGGCTCGGCGCGGTGATGAACCGGCGTCCGCCGACCCTGCCCTTTGCCGATCTACGACGGCTCGAACTTGCCAAGGCGATCGCACGCGATCCGAAGGTCGTGCTGGTGGACGAGCCGTTCGCGGGCCTGACGTTGGCGGAAGTCGGCATGTTCTCCGAGCTGATCCGCAGCTTCCGCGACGAAGGCCGTGCCGTGCTGCTGGTCGACCACAACGTCAAAAGCGTGGCGGCGATGGTCGACCGCGTGCTGGCGATGTATCTGGGGGAAGAGATCGTGACCGGGCGCGCCGACGAGGTGATGCGCAACGAGACGGTCAGGCGCGTCTATCTGGGGGGGAAGATCGAAACCTCGGCACGTCCGGAGACGAGCTTCAAGGACAAGGTGCCGGCGCTGGAGGTGAAGAACCTCAGCGTATTCTACGGCAAGGCGCAGGCGCTTCAGGATGTCTCGATCCACATCCACCACGGCGAGTTTGTCTCGGTGGTCGGCCTCAATGGCGCCGGCAAGACCACGCTGTTCAACGCGATCTCGGGCTTCCTGCCCTATAGCGGGGATATCGTCCGGGACGGCGCACCGCTCCGCGGCACCAGCCCGGCCCGCATCGCGCGTGAAGGTATCGTGCAGTGCCCGGAATCGCGTGAATTGTTCGGTGAAATGTCCGTACGCGAAAATCTCGACTTGGGCGGACAGCATCTCTCCGATGACGAGCGGGGCAAACAACTCGACTGGCTATTCGAGCTGTTCCCAATCCTGAAGGAGCGGCAGGATCAGCTCGCGCAAACGCTGTCCGGCGGCGAGCAGCAGATGTTGGCGATCGGACGCGCGCTCATGATGCAGCCGAAAGTCCTGATCCTTGACGAGCCCACGCTCGGGCTCGCGCCGGTCATTCTCGAGCAACTCTCGAAGGCGCTGGAGAAGCTGCGCCAGACGACACCGATTACAGTGCTGCTCGGCGAACAGAATGTCACTTTCGCGCTGCCCCATGCCGATCGCGTCTATGTGCTGGAACATGCCCGCATCGTCTGGGAAGGCGATCCGGGCCGGTTCGCGGCGGAGGCGGGCGAAGGCTATTTGTAAAAGCGCTCGACGACCTGGGTGGCGCGCATTGGAGCGAAAGGCTGCGCAATCTGCGTCTCCGGCGCGACGTCCGGTGATACCGCCATCGCGAGCTCGGCCTCCGCCCCCTCCGAAATCCAAACCGAGATTTTCGGGTTGATCATGGCGAGCCAGACCAGCGCGAATACCGCCAGGCTGTACGCGGAGAGAATTCGGACCGTCCATGTCCAGTCGACAAGGGGCTGGCGCGGCCGGGGATTGTAAAGTCGCAGCATTGGACCTCCTGTGCAGATCGCAGGACTGCCCTATCGCATCTGCACGGCGAAGCATGCGAACGAGATCACACTTGCTGAGGATTACCTGGAAAACACACGTTTTGCGCGCAAATTTCGTCTGACTACTCGGAATCATGCACGCCAGCGTCGGCGAGCGCCCGCAGTGGATCCGGATTGAGCAGAACGATGGCGCCGTGTTCGAGGCGAACCCAGTTGCGAAGAGCCCATGCGCGCAATTGCTTGTTGATGCTCTCGCGCGTCATGCCGACCATCTCACTGATCTCCTGCTGGGTGATCGCGATGGTCCGGCTGGTAGGCTCGAGCTTCCGCTTCTCGGTGAGGCCGAGCAGCGCGCTAGCAAGCCGACGAGGTAGATCCTGCAGAATGACCTGCTCGACCTGGTCGCTGGTCCAGCGCAGCCGGTCGCAAAGGAGCTCGATAAACTTCATGGCTAGTGTCGGTTGGCTCCTGACAAACGGCAGGAAATCGCGGCGATCGATCACGAATATCTCACAATTCGTATTCGCCGTGGCGTCGGCGGTCCGCTCCCGACCGTCCAGCAGCGCGACCTCCCCGAAAATCTCCCCGGCGCTGATCAGGTTCAGGATCGCGTTCCGGCCATCCGGCGATGAGACGCTGATCTTCACGGTGCCACTGATGATTGCGTATAGGCTGTTGCCAGGATCTCCCTTCGAGAAGATCGTGGCCCCGCGTTTCAGCGACGTAGGCTTGGCATAGCGGCAGAGCTGATCAAGCGCGTCGGATTCCAGATCGACAAAGATCGGGTGCTGACGAAGCACCGACAACTTGCTGCCTGCCGGCGAACGGGAACTCACCTTTTTATCCTCAATCACGCCGGTCCTCCAAGCGTCGGACACCACCACCGACCGGAAGATATTACCGAAAACTCGTGAGTCTGCCGCCGTGAAAACGCAAACCGACAACGTCGATTAACATTCCTCGGACAGCCCACGCGGAAGACAGAACCGGCCGGCGTCCAAAGCCCCCGGTCGTTTCGGCCCTCGCATCCGCTTTCGGAACACGACCGATCAGCAGGCGAATGCAAATGACACTACACCGTTATTGAGGATACTACATCGGAGACTGAAGTAGTAAGCAACATATTGGACATCCGCAGGCTGTTCCAAGCGGCGGTTAGGCGCGGGAAAACCATTCTAGCGGACTCCAGCAGTCATAGCAGCAGCAGTCACGCGAGTGTAGCTGGAGAAAGTGGGGTTGGCGCCGGAATCAGTACCCGAGCGCGCCGCCAGTTTGGGTCGCGTTGCCTAAAGCCGGAGCTTGACGCTGCAGAGATCGAGCTCGGCCGGGTCAGCCTTCACCTCGAAACCGAGACGCCGACACATGTCGAGCATGACCAGGTTTTCATGCAGAACGTCACCGGAGATGACCTTCAATCCCTCGGCTCGGGCGTATTCGATGATCAGCTGCATCAGGGTCCAGCCGAGTCCCTTGCCCTTGAGATCGGAACGAAGCAAAATCGCATACTCACCACTCTCGTAGACCGAATCAGAGTGGATCCGCACGACGCCGAGCAGCCCGTTGGTGACCTCATCAAAGGCGAGGAAGGCCATGGCACGCGCATAATCGAGCTGGGTCAAGCGAGCGATGAAATCATGGGTGAACTCCTTCATGGGCGCGAAAAACCGCAGGCGAAGATCCTCACTCGTGACGTGACGCAGGAAGTAGTGAATAAGCGGCTCGTCTTCCGGACGGATTGGACGCACGAAGATGCGCCAATCCTTGACCTGCAGGTGCCGCTCCCACTGTGTCGGATAGGCTCGTACGGCCAGGTTGGACGGACCGGATCCCTTGAATTTCGCCTCGACACGCCCGACCGCGACGCGGGCATCGACGGCCATGATGCCGCTCTCGTCAGCCAGCAGCGGATTGATGTCAAGTTCGCGGATCTCCGGGATATCCGCCGCCATCTGCGCAAGCTTCACCAGCGCCATTGCGACCGCGTCAGGTTTGACGGCGGGCACATCGCGATAGGCTCGCAGCAGCCTTGACACTCGGGTGCGCTCGATCAGGTCCCGGGCCAGACGCAGGTCAAGCGGCGGCAGCGCCAAGGCCTTGTCGTTGATGATCTCGACCGCCGTTCCTCCGCGACCGAATACGACGACCGTGCCAAACGTCGGGTCGTCGGCAAGTCCCATGATGATCTCGCGCGCCTTGGTTCTGATGACCATCGGTTGCACGATCACGCCTGAGATCCGCGCGTCAGGCCGCAGCGAGGTTGCCCGCGCAATGATCTTATTCGCGGCGGTCCGCACCGCGTCCGGCGTGGTCAGATTGAGCACGACGCCTCCGACATCGGATTTGTGCACGATATCAGGAGAGAGGATTTTCAGCACCACGGTGGCGCCCTGCGCAAGCCAACTAGACGCAAGGCCGACCGCCTCATCGACATTGGCCGCCGCAAAGGTCGGCACCACCTCGATCTCATAGGCTTCAAGCAACCGCTTGATTTCGATCGGGTCGAGCCACATTCGTCCCTCGGTTAATACGCGAGCTACGATGCTGCGAGCAGTTCCCACATCAGGGCAGAATGAGTTCGGCATGGCGGGCGGCACGGCGGCAAGTGCCTCGACGACCTCGCGATGACGGACGAGATGCATGAAGCCGCGGACGGCGTCGCCTTCGGTCGAGTAGTTGGGAATGGCCGCCTCGCTCAGGGTATCGAGAGTCGCCTGCTCCGCACCGATCCATGCAGCGAGAACCGGCTTGGCCCAACGGCGATGCTGCTCGCGATAGGTTGTAACCAGCTTGGCGACGCTCGCAGCGATATCGTCCGCCGCGGCAATCGCAGTCTGGACGTTCAAGACCAGCACCGCATCATTATCCTGGTCGGACAGCAAAGCCTCGAGCGCCGCGGCATAGCGATCGGCGTCGGCATCGCCGACGATGTCGACCGGATTCGACGCCGACCAGATCGAAGGAAGCACGGCATCGAGCTTCGCCTGCACGATCGGGCCGATGGACGCCGGCGCCCCGCCAAGCTCGAGAAGCCGGTCGATTGCGAGACTGCCGATGCCATCTCCGTTGGCGAGGATCGCTAGCCGCTTTCCAATCGGCGCTTCCAGGCGGCCAAGCGTCTCTGCGCAGTCGAATAGTTCGCGAAGGTCGGAGACACGCACAATGCCCGCACGGAGGAACGCGGCATCATAGACCGCGTCTGTCACCGCTAATCCGCCGATATGCGTCGCAGATGGCTTGGCCTGTTGAGCCCGGCCGCTCGATTTAACAACGACGACCGGCTTGATTCGGGCGGCGGCACGCGCAGCCGACATGAATTTCCGCGCGTCCTTGACTGCCTCGATGTAAAGCAAAATGGCGCGCGTTTTGATATCCAGCGCAAAATGGTCGAGAAGGTCCGCGATGTCGACGTCGAGTTGATCGCCGGTCGAGACAATGCCCGAAAAGCCGATGCCGCGCTGGGCGCCCCAGTCGACCATGCCGGCAGCAATCGCCCCGGATTGGGAGATCAGCGCTAGATTTCCGGCGAGCGGCATATGGGCGGCAAAGCTGGCATTCAGCCGGATTGCCGGCACCATCATGCCGAGAGAATTGGGTCCGATGAGCCGCATACCATACGGCTTCGCGGCGCTCTCCGTTTGAACCAGCAGCGATCCAGGTCCGTGCTCAAGGCCTGACGTGATGATCATCGCGCCGGCTGCGCCAACCTTTCCTGCCTGATCAACCAGATCTGGAAGGGTCGACAGCGGCGTCGTGATGATGACGAGTTCCGGAACGAACGCGAGCCGGTCCAGGCTTGGCACCGTCGCGACACCGTCGATCTCAGGGTAACGGGAATTGACGATCCCGATACGACCCGCAAATCCGCCCTTCGCGAGGTTCTGCAGGATCGCACGGCCGACCGAATTTCGACGCGGACTCGCTCCGATCAAGGCGATCGACCGTGGTGACAGCAGGTTCTTCAAACGGTAGATCGACATGGAGGTGCCCCGCGATGATCGACATTGGCGGATGTCACGGATTGCGAATTACATTCGTATATCTGGCGGGAGCGCATCCTGCGTCTTGGCCTTCATGCCGAAGGTCACGCCAAAATAGCTGATATCGGCCAGCGGATTGTTCTCTCGGCCAGAATCTGAGCGAGTGCCTGTCCCGAGTTCTTGTTGTCATGCGGAATTTCGTAATCAAATCGGCCTTGATGGACTTGAGCATGGATGCCCAATCTGCCCATTCCGGCGGACAATTGTAGCAAATGACGTCGGCGGCCTTGGCCGGATGCCATGGCGCGAAAATGCACAACGCAAGCATAACGATGGCGAGGCGGGGAAATTTCATACGGCAAACTCCGTCGTGATGGCATATCGGCCAGCAGCAAGCTTCCACTAATGGCCGCACAAGGATTTGCGACAGCGCTGCATGACGGATCGACAAGATAAAGATCTGAACATTCATTATCGGACACGCGAACAGAACGAGGCGGACAACGCAATCCAAGGTCCGGCGTGCCGAAGCCTTACTGTTTTTTAAGGTCCTCATCGGCTGAGAACCGACCGAAGCTACCGCGCAAGAACAGCAGCGGTTCGTCGCGATTGTAGGCGTACGCTTCCACTGCACCAAGAAAGATCACGTGATCTCCACCGTAGTAACGGTTCACGGACCGACATTGAAAAGTGGCCACGCTCTCGGCGAGCAAAGGCGCTCCACCAAGACCAGCTTTCCAATCCACACCAGCAAATTTGCCCTCGGATGATTTCGCAAATTTGCTGGCCAGTGCCTGCTGCGACCTGCCTAACACGTTGACTGCAAAATGGCTCGCGTTCTGGAACACATTGAGGCTCGAGGAATACAGCAATAAGCTCCAGAGCACGAGCGGCGGGTTGAGGGAGACTGATGCAAAAGAATTGCAAGTCAGACCGTACGGCTTCTCGCCGCTGTCGGCAGCCGTAATAATCGTGACTCCGGTCGCATAGGTCCCCAGCGCGTTGCGGAAGTCTCGCGGATCAATCGGAGAACTATCGCTGGCCAGCTCGTTCCCGGGATCTGGGCTAGCCGGATGCTTTGGCGTATCACTCATCCGGATGCCTCAGAGCGTCAGATTATCTGACGGCAGCCCCAGCGCAACCCGCCCATAGCTGGTGCCTGCCGCGTCGAAATTGAACGCGATGTGGGAATTGATTGCATGCGCATCGCGAAATTGTCGCTGCAGAACGCCCGACGTGAACAAGCCGCGCGCGCCGCTCGCGGCGAACAACAACGACACCGCTTCCGTGCAGAGATTGACGGAATAGGCTCCGTCACGGCGGTAGCGGGTCTTGGTCGCCATGTCAGGAATACGGTCATCTCTCGCGCAGGTCATCGCACCGACGCAGCTTGAACGCATGATCATGCGGGCAGCGTCGATCTTGGCGGATGCTTCGGCGATCTTGATCTGCGTACTCTGGAGATCGCCGAGCCTGGCGCGGTTATAGGTGGACGCCCGATGCTGGGCACCTTCGATATAGTCATCGAGGCAGGCCTGCGCATTGCCAAGCGCCACCCCGGAGATGACAAACGGAAACAGCGAGAACACCGGCAGCTTATAGAGCGCATTCGGATTGCTTGCGCTGCCGGGCGTAGCACCACCGCTCAGGTCGCTTACCGCGATCGTCATTTCGTCGGCGACAAAGGCATCGCGCACTTCGACATCATTCGACGCCGTTCCGCGCAGACCGGCGGCCCTCCATGTGTCGAGAATCGTATAGTCCGCCTTTGGTAGCAGGAAGATGCGGTATTCCACACCATCCGCTTCGTCTTCGGACGCAACGACACTGGCGAGCATATTCCACTGGCACGAGGCGACGCCGGATGACAACGGCCAGCTCCCGCGCAGTTCATAGCCGCCCTTCACGCGCCGCGCACGGCCGGCCGGGAAGATGAAAGAGGACGCGATCAGGACATTGGGGTCCTCGCCCCAAACTCTGTCCTGCGCCCGACGATTGAACATCGCCAGCATCCAATGATGGCTGGCGAGATTGGCGACATTCCAGGCGACCGATGCATCGGCTTGCGCAAGCAGATCCGTGCAATCCACCAACGCCACATAATCGAGCTCAAGCCCCCCGACCCGCTTCGGCTGCAGGATTCGGAACAGTTGAGCGTCGTGCAGAGCTTGCTCGGTTTCCGGCGGCAAGCGCCGCAGTTCCTCAGTCTGCTCAGCCCGAGTTCGAAGCGCTGGCAGGAGGGCGCGGACCCGCTCGGCGACGGGGGCAAAGGGATCGCTCATCACGGACTGCCGATGGAGCTCTGGGTCGGTATCTTTGCCATTGTCGATTTCCTTGCCAATTGACCGATCCTTTGCGCCCAGCAGGGATGACTCGCGAAGCACCGGCGCGAGTGCCAACGCTCTGCTCCACCTCTTCGGTTCATTGTTATCCGTTATCCTCGCGTTGGCAACCAAGCCTGGCCGACCTACGTCTGACGCCAGCAAGCATCATTCGGCGGCCTTACCGAAGGCTCCGGCTTGGCGCAGCGCTGCAATGCGGTATTCGTCATAGCCCAGCGTGCCCCGCAGGACCTCATTCGTATGCTGGCCAAGCAATGGCGCAGCAACCGGCGTAACCGTTGGTGTGAGCTCCATGGTGATCGGCGTCTCGATGTTCGGTACCCACCCGGCGGTTGGATGCGGGATACGGGAGAGCCGGTCACGATCGCGCGCCTCGGGCGCGTTGAATCCCTGCTCGACGCTCCGCAGATAACCGGCCGGTATGTTCGCCTTCTTCATTTTTGCCATCCAGTTCTCGAGCTGGTCGGTCGCGAAGACCTCTGCAATAATCGTTCGCAACTTCTCCTTGTTCGCCGAACGCTCCTTTCGCGTGGCGAACTGCGGATCCGTAACGAGGTCAGGTCGTTTGAGCACGTCGGTCACGAGGCGGCGATAGAGCCGATCGTTGGCACATGCGATGTAAAACGGGCCGTCCGAGGCTTCGTAAACGCCGACGCTGGGAGACCCGTTCGGGGAGTTGCCGAAACGCCCTGGATTGTTTCCACTCATCAGATAGGCCATGCCGTAGAAGCCGGTCATGGCCATGGCCGTATCATAGAGAGCGATCTCCACATGCTGCCCGCGCCCAAGCCGCTCACGGGCCAACAGCGCCAGCAGGATGGCATTGCACGCCGACATTCCCGTCGCCATGTCGACGATCGGCGGTCCCGTCCGCACCGGAGGTCCGTCCGGAAAGCCGTTCAACGACATGAATCCACTTTCCGCCTGCGTTATGGGGTCGAACCCGGGACGCCATGCGAATGGACCTTTTCGCCCGTAGGCCGAGATCGAGCAATAAATCAGCCGCGGATTTGCGGGAGATACACTCGCATAATCCAGGCCGAATTTTCCCATCACGGTCGCGGAGAAATTCTCCACGACGACATCGGCTTTGGCGATCAGGTCGCGCGCCACGTCGCGGGCTCCGGGAATTGTAAGGTCGAGCGCGATGCCACGCTTGTTGCGGTTCAAGCTGATGAAGGCAGCGCTTTCGCCGGCAACTTCCGCGTGCTCGTAGGCACGGGTGTCGTCGCCGCCATCCGGATTTTCGATCTTGATGACCTCCGCGCCGAAATCTCCCAAGGTTTGCGTGCAGGCTGGCCCCGCCACGACACGGGTGAAATCGATCACGAGCAGCCCATCGAGCGCGGTCGGCGCATCTTTCGCGCGCGACGGTCGATCGGGCAACGACACTTTGGCACCCATACGCCGCATTCCTTCCCTTGGTAGCGATCATCTTCGTGATCTTGAACACCGGCTCCCCGGAGGAACCTCGGGGACAGCCGGAAGCAGTGCACTCTGCTGGTTATCCCACCTCGTCGCACAAAAAAAGCCCGGTAGCCACATGGCCACCGGGCGAGAAAAGCGGTGCTGCGGCGCGCACGGCGCCGGCGAACTCAGGCCAAACGGTTTGCCAATCGGCTACTCCGCGACAGCGGTTTGAACATCTTGCGCCAATAGAGCGTGTGCGCCCAGCCCCACGGCGATCGTGGTTCGAACATGCGATAGCCGGCGCGAATGAAATTGTTCGCCGAGACGACGTTGTCGGTCGTATCGGAGATTACGCCGTGCCAACCATTATGCCGTGCGCGCTGTTCCGAGACCCGCATCAGCCGCAACTGCAAGCCGCGACCGCAATGCGACCTGATCACCCCGACGCGGCAAAAATATCCGCAGTCCGACATCACCACCGAAGGCACGAGCCCGGCGAAGGCGACGGGCACCCGGTACTGGCTTGCGACCCACCAGTGACCGACCTCAAACCTCGGCAGCGGTGCGCTGCTCAGGAATGTCGTGCGGTGCAGATCGGTCAGCAGGTCGACAACCTCGTCGTCGAGCACGTCGACTTCCCGGATCCGGTACATCCTGAGCTCCTTGCCATTGCACACGGATGGGACGTCGCGATCGCTCGTCGCGACGTCCCACCGCTCACTTGCCGAGCATCGCCTTGACGCCGAGCCAGACCGCGCCGAGGAAGCCGCTGACGATGATGGTGATTACCGCTTTGAAGGTATAACTCTGGGCCTGTTCGACACTCTTCCGCCACCGTCGCAGATGTTGAAAATCGGCGCGCAGCTCGGTAAGGGTCTTGGGCATGCTCTGCTTCTGCTGCGCTTGAATGATGGGGAAAGATCCTAACGGGCAGCGGCGACATCGGCCGCGCCACAGACCAGCCCGTTCGCGCGGACCGGCCAATATTGATCGAGCGCGCGCGCTATCGCACGCAACGCTCGGGTGCAGGGGTGGACGGCGACGCGCGATCGACGCAAAGCAGCTGTGGGCGTCCCGTTGTGCGGATCGCCGTCCGAACAGGAATGTCTGGGTGAACAACAGCCCGTGTCCGGGCAAACAAAAGCCCGCATGCCGATGATCCGGCTGCGGGCTGGCTTTATCGCAATTGCGACATTGTCGATGATGACATCATGCAGGTGATTTGCCCGACGTGTCAAATTTGATGAAAATGCGGTGGATCGTTTTGGGCGCGTCGAAACCGCTTCCCGAGTTCTGAGCTCTCCAACGAAAAACCCGCTGCCGATTGCGCGGCGCGGGCTCTATAGTCTCGTCGATGATGCCAATCTGCACCTGATTTGCCCGACGGGTCAAGCGCACAGTGCCTCGTGACAAACGGCCGCTGTGATGCGCAGTGCGTGCGGGCGATGAAGCACAAGGAGACCCGGCATGTATAACGTCGCCGCCGTACTCGGCGTGCTGTTCGGACTGCTTTACGTCTCTGGTCATCATGAGATCGGTTCGATCAGTGACGACGTCTGCAGCTATGGTGGACCGCTCTGCGATAACCCGCACTATGTCCTGACGGCGGCGATCCTCGCCGCGGTCTGGGGCAAGCTTGTCAGCATCCGTTAGCGTTTCGCCGCCCGTGCTGTTGTCGAGGACCCGGGAACTATTTGCCGGCACTCCGACTTGACTTTGCGGCATCGCGCTCCCGGAAGTCGACCAGCCGGAGAATGATCTTGACGACCGAGACCGCTTCACCAGCGCGCGCGCAGGCGCAGTCGTCAAAGCGCTCGGGCTGGCGGATTCTGCGTCTGCTCGGTCCGGGTCTGGTGACCGGGGCCGCGGACGACGATCCCTCGGGTATCGCCACCTACTCGCAAGCCGGTGCTCAGTTCGGCTTCGGGCTGCTGTGGACCGTTTTCCTCACGACGCCGTTCATGATCGCGATCCAGCTCGTCAGCGCCCGGATCGGACGCGTCACCGGCAAGGGCCTTGCGGCCAATGTCATGGAGGTGGCGCCGCGCTGGATTGTGCTTGGCCTGGTCTGCCTGCTGGTCGGTGCCAACACCGTCAACATCGCAGCCGACATCGCCGCAATGGGCGAGGCGCTGTCGCTCGTGATCGGCGGCCTCAATCATGAGCACGCCCTGATCTTTGCGGCGACCTCGACGCTGCTGCAGGTCTTCGTGCCCTACCGTCGTTATTCGCCCGTACTCAAATTCCTGACGCTCGCGCTGTTCGCCTATGTGGCCACCGCGTTCACCGTGAAGATTCCCTGGAGCACCGCCCTGCTCGCCGCGGTCTGGCCGAAGGCCACCGTCAACGCGGACTACTTCCTCATGGTCGTCGCCGTCCTCGGCACCACGATCAGCCCTTATCTGTTCTTCTGGCAGGCCTCGCAGGAAGTGGAGGAGATGAACCAGGGCAAGGTCGACCGTCCGCTGCGGGAGCTGCGGCGTGATAGCCATCTCGATCTGGAGCGGATCAGGATCGATACGAGCGTCGGGATGGGCCTGTCCAATGTGATCGCCTTCTTCATCATCCTCACGACGGCAACCGTGCTCCATACCCATGGCGCTACTAACATCAGTTCGGCGACGCAGGCCGCCGAAGCGCTACGGCCGCTGGCCGGAAACTTCACCTTTGTGCTGTTCGCGCTCGGCATCATCGGCACCGGCATGCTCGCCATCCCCGTGCTTGCCGGCTCCGCCGCCTACGGCGTCTCCGAGGTGTTCGGCTGGCGTGCAACGCTGGAAGCCAAGCCGGACGAGGCGACGGGCTTCTACACCATCATCGCTGCCGCAACCGTGATCGGCTTCGGTCTCGGCTTCACCGGCATCGACGCGATTCACATGTTGGTGTGGAGCGCGGTGCTCAACGGCATCGTCGCGGTCCCCATCATGGTGATGATGATGGTGATCGTATCCAACACCAAGCTCATGGGCCGCTTCCGCGCACAATCCTGGCTGATCGGATTGGGCTGGATTGGAACTGCGCTTATGGCGCTCGCCGTGCTGGCGCTGCTCGGATCATTCGTGGTGGGCAGTTCGACCTGATCGATCCCTTCTTGATTCGCCAAGACGCCGGGACAAATCCCATCGCAGTCGCAACACGTGTTTGGTGCACTGCGATAGCGCTTCCATGCTATGCCACCGCGAGTTGCCATGTTTCCGCGCCTGATCTTTGTCAAGGCTTGCGCTCCGATTTGGCGAAGCTAAACAGAAGCGTTTCTTAGGAGGCCGCCTTGACGATGTCAGAACGATCGATTCCGCGACCGGCGCAACAAAACTTGCCATGCGGCTTGCCACTCTTGCGCGATCCTCTGCTCAACAAGGGCACCGGTTTCACCGAGAAGGAGCGCGATGAACTCGGGTTGCGTGGCTTCCTGCCCGCGGGCGTGCTGTCGATGCAGGATCAGGTCGAGCGCATCCTGCTCAATTTGCGCAGCCTGCCGAACGATCTCGACAAGTATGTGGCGCTAAATTCGCTTCATGACCGCAACGAGGCGCTGTTCTTCCGCGTCGTCTGCGACCATATCGACGAGATTCAGCCGCTGATCTATACCCCGACCGTCGGCCTTGCCTGCCAGAAATACGGACTGATCTTTCAGCGGCCGCGCGGGCTGTTCATCTCCGCCAACGATCGCGGGCGGATCGCGGACATTCTCGCGCGCTGGCCTTATCGGACCAAGCTGATCGTCGTCAGCGACGGCGAGCGCATCCTGGGCCTTGGTGACCTCGGCGCCCATGGCATGGGCATTCCGGTCGGCAAGCTGTCGCTGTATTCGGCCTGTGCCGGCATTCACCCGGAGCTCTGCCTGCCTGTCATGCTCGACGTCGGCACCAACAACGAAGAGTTCCTCAACGATCCCCATTATATCGGCCTGCGTCAGAAGCGCCTCACCGGCGAGGCCTATGAGGCCTTTGTCGATGAATTCATGACGGCCGCACGCGCGACCTTCCCGGGCGTGCTGATCCAGTTCGAGGATTTCGCCAATCACTCGGCGTTCAAGCTGCTGCACAAATATCGCGACGATGCCTGCGTCTTCAATGACGACATCCAGGGCACCGCGGCGGTGGCGCTCGCTGGCCTGTTTTCTGCGCTTCGCATCAAGGGCGGCCATCTGCGCGACCAGACCGTGCTGTTCCTCGGCGCCGGCGAGGCCGCGACGGGAATTGCCGACCTCGTCGTGTCCGCCATGATGGCGGAGGGGTTGTCGGAGGCCGAGGCGCTGCTCCGCAACTCGCTGACGGATTCGCGCGGGCTCGTGGTGAAAGGCCGAGACAATCTCAGCGGCCACAAGCTGCGCTACGCCCACGAGCAAGCCCCGATCGGCGACTTCCTCACCGCGATCAAGATGCTGAAGCCCACGGCGATCATCGGAGTCGCCGCGGTGGGTGGCGCCTTCACGCCCGAGGTGCTGCAGACGATGGGCGAGCTCAATGAGCGTCCGATCATCTTTGCGCTATCCAACCCGACCTCGAAGGCCGAGTGCTCGGCCGAAGCCGCCTATCGCCTCACCGGCGGCCGGGCACTGTTCGCTTGCGGCAGTCCCTACGATCCGGTCAGGCTCGATGACAGGACATTCGTGCCGCGCCAGGGCAACAACTCCTACATCTTCCCGGGAGTGGGTCTCGGCGCGATCGCGAGCGGCGCACGGCTGATTACCGACGAGATGTTCATGGCTGCAGCCCACACGCTCGCCAATTGCGTCACCGGCGCCGATCTCGAGCAGGGCAGCCTGTATCCGGCGCTGCCCCGGATCCGCGAGGTCTCGGCGCATATCGGCGCGGCGGTCGCCAGCGTGGCGTATCAGAACGGTCTTGCCACTGGGCCGGCGCCGAACGACTTGCTCGGCTATGTCGAAGCGCAGATGTACGAGCCGCGCTATTGAGTAGATCGCATCGCGCCGTCAGATCGCAACCTGCCGGCCGATCTCCACGACGCGATCCTGGGGAAGGCTGAAGAAGTCGCTGACATGAACGGAGTTGCGCTCCATGAGCGCGAACAGACGTTCCTGCCAGGCCGGCAGGCCTTTGCCGTCCTCACGGCTGATCACGGTCTCATGGCCGACGTAATAGGTCACATCTGCAAGATCGATGGTGCAACCGAGTGCTTTGCTGGCTGCGAGCAGTTCCGGAATATGGGGACGCTCCATGAAGCCAAAGCGGGCTTCGGCCCGCCAGACATTCGGCACAACCTCTTTGAGATCGATTCGACCCGCGGAGCTTACCCAAGGCACCGACCGCACCATGACGCGCAGCACGAACACGTGTTCATGTAACGCGCGGTTGTGTTTCACGTGCCAAAGCATCACCGGCGGCGCGCCTTCTTCGGTGCGGGTCAGGAACACCGCGGTTCCAGGAACGCGCGCGATTTTCTTGTCATCGACGGAAGCCATGAACTCCGGCAGCAGAATAAGTGTCTCGCGAAAGCGGGCTGAAACCGCCGCGGCGCCGCGATGCCAGATCCACATCACGCCGTAAACGCTGGCGGCAAGCAGCAGCGGCACATAGCCGCCTTCCGCAATCTTGGTCAGGTTGGCGAGGAAGAACGCGCTGTCGATGGTCAAAAACAGGGCGGCAACTGCACCGGCCGTGAGAAGGCTCCAGCGCCAGATCTCGCGCATGGCGATGAACAACAGCGCCGATGTCATCAGCATCGTCAGCGACACGGCGATACCGTAGGCCGACGCCAGATTGTCGGATTTGCGAAACCCGACGGTAAGCCCGAGCGTCACGACCATCAGAAGCCAGTTGACGACCCCGACATAGATTTGGCCATAGCCTTTCGACGACGTCTGGACGATCGAGAGCCGCGGCAGCCAGCCGAGCTGGATGGCCTGCCGGGTCATCGAGAACGCGCCGGTGATGACCGCCTGGCTCGCGATGATGGTCGCCGATGTTGCGAGGGCGATCAGCGGCAACAGCAGCATCTGCGGACACAGCCGGTAGAAGATATTGCCGTCGGTCGGCGCGCCGTTCAGCACCAATGCGGCCTGGCCGGCATAGTTCAGGATCAGGCTCGGGAACACGATCGCGAACCATGCGAGCTTGATTGGGCGCGCGCCGAAATGTCCCATGTCGGCGTAAAGCGCTTCAGCGCCGGTCACGCAGAGGAACACCGCGCCCAGCACGAGAAAGCCGGTGGCACCGCTGGAGAAGAGATACGACAGGCCATAGAGCGGATTGAGCGCCACAAACACCGCCGGGTGCGCTGCGATTCCTACGAGTCCCAGCACTGCGATAGTGACGAACCAGACCAGCATCACAGGACCAAACAAACGGCCGATCGACGCCGTTCCACGCGACTGGATGGCAAACAGCGCGAACAGGATGACGACAGCCGCCGGGACCACATAGGGCTGCAGCGCTGGGGTCGCCATGTCGACGCCTTCCAACGCGGACAACACCGAGATCGCCGGCGTAATCGCGCCGTCGCCATAGATCAGCGCGGCGCCGAACAATCCCACGGCGATGATGGTCGGCCGGTGCTGTCGCTTGACGCCAAGCAGCGCCATCAGTGCCAGAATGCCGCCCTCGCCGTCATTGTCGACGCGCATCGCGAACAGCACATATTTGATGGTGGTGATGATGAACAGCGTCCATAGCACCAGCGACAAGGCGCCGAGCACGGACGCAGGATCGGGGGTCTGCTCGCCGACACCGAGAATGGTCTTGAACGTATAGAGCGGGCTGGTGCCGATATCGCCGAACACGACGCCGAGGGCCGAGAGCGCCAGGAGGCTGAGCTTTCCCTGGGGCGCCTGATGCGCCGGAATTTCGGTCGTGGAGGTTTGATCGTCGGCCAATGTCGTATCCAATATGGAGCGCACCCTGCCGAACGCAGCAGCCGCTTCGCCAGAAGCCATTCATACAAACTATCATCTTGCAATGCGACAGCGGAACGACATCCTGGTCCGGCGTTGCGAGCGTCGCCGCCTTGTCCTAAGCTCGCGTCAAGCAAACGGCAGGAGGATCGGTCATGGATGTCATTCCCTGTGGTCCAGGCTTTGGCGCAGAGCTGCGCGGCACCACGCTGTCAGATATCGCCTCCGACGAGGACACGTATACGGCGGTTCGTGCCGCATTCGAGGAACACTCCGTCCTGGTACTGCGCGACCAGGACGTCAGCGACGACGTGCAGCTAGCCTTTTCCCGCCGGTTCGGCCAACCGGAGGTCACCAAGGTCGGCAGCCAGGGGACCGGCACCTATTTCGTGGTGCTGTCCACGATCGGCCCTGACGGGAGCGCCGTACCGCCCGACCATCGAATGGCGTTGCGCGCCAAGGCGAACCAGCTTTGGCATACTGATTCGTCGTTCAAGCGGCTGCCGGCGTTGGCCTCGGTCCTGTCGGCGCGCATCATTCCGGAGCATGGCGGCGAGACCGAATTCGTCTCCACCCGTCTCGCCTTCGAACGTCTTGCACCCGACATGCAGCAGCAGCTCGAGAATTCCTACGCCTGGCATGACTACGCCCATTCGCGCGGCCAGATCGCGCCCGACCTGGCGAGCCCGGAAGAGCGTGCAGCATTGCCGGCGCAATGCTGGCGGCTGGTCTGGCGCAACCCTGCCAATGGGCGTGGCGCGCTCTACATCGCCTCGCACGCCTACGCCGTGGAGGGCATGGAGGCATCGGCTGGAAAAGCCCTGATCGACGAACTGACGGCCGCAGCGACCGCGCCCGGCAGCTTCTATCTGCATCAATGGCGGATAGGCGACGTGGTGATGTGGGACAACAGGGCCACCATGCACCGCGGACGGCCCTGGCCGGCGCCGGAGCCGCGGCTGATGGTACGGACGACGATCTCCGCCGCCGAGACCGATGGTCTCGCCTCCATGCGCCCGCCCTTCGGGCAAGCCGCGGAATAGCAGTGCGTGTGCTTAGTTCGCGTGCTGCGTGACGGTCTGTTCGCTGGTCAGGACCAGATCGGAATAGACAGCACCGGAAATTGCGAGCAGCGCCAGAAGCGAAATGACGGCCAAAATCTTCATGACCTGCTAGGTCGTCCCCGATTGTGGCCAAAACTGGCTACATTTGGCGCGATTTCGGGTCTATCCCGGGAAACATAAAGGCGAATATCGCGGCGTCGGCAACTATGACGAGCGCTAATGCACCCTCGGCTGCCAAGGGGGACGGGAGCATTGGGAATAAGTGGCGTGCGGCACCGGTCGTGACTGCGAGGCGGCTCTTGGTCTTGGACAGTCGGGTGGGGGAAGTCGTGAAGTGGCGTTACGTCAAGTCAAGTTCGGTCGTCAGCCGTGCGGCCCTTCTGCCCCTTCTCGCTTTCCTTGCAGCGTTCGACGCGGCCGACGTGCAGGCGGAGTCCTGTCCGACTACTATGGACGAGCTGGCAACCGATCGTCCTGATGTCACCAATTCCAGCCTAGTGATCCCGACGGGTAGCTTCCAGAGCGAGAACGGCATCAATCTCAGCGCCCAACACGGCGGCCATACGATCGACGGCACCAACACAAGATGGCGGCTCGGCGTCGTGCCGTGCCTCGAACTGTTGGTCGACCTGCCGAGCTATATCGGCAATGTTCGTGCACAAGGCGCAATGGGATTCACCGATCTGACGCCTGCCATCAAATGGCAGGTGACCCCGATTCCAGGCAAGTTTGGCCTCTCGGTCGTTGTCGGTGCGGCGTTGCCGACCGGCGCCGCCGATATCGCCGGCCGCGGCACCCAGCCCTACGTACAACTCCCCTGGTCCTACGAACTGCATGACGGCTGGGCGTCAGCGGCATGCTGACCGAGTTCTTCCGCCCCGAAGAGATTACGACAAAGCACGTCACCGAAACAACATTCGTGCTGGAAAAGAAGCTGAACGAGAGACTCAGCCTGTTCACTGAATATGTCGGCGACTATCCGCAGAGCGCAGGCCCGACTCAGTCGATCAATTCGGGCGGGCTCTATCATCTGAGTCCGAAGGAGCAGATCGACTTCCACGTCGCCTTCGGACTCAACCACAATTCACCATCCTATATCGCCGGCGTCGGCTATTCATTCCGGATCGATGGATTGTTCGGCACGCGGCGCACCCAGCAGGCCGGCCCGCAATTCTGACGCCTCGCTTTCATTTCACGTCGGGCCGTGGATCGCCACCGAACCCATTGCGGTTCGGCATCCTGACCGCGGCCAGGCTCTTGGCATCGAGCGTCGCATCCGCGGGCACGATCCCGTTCAGGCTGAGAATATAGGCCGACACGGCGTAGACGTCGTCATTGCTCAGCGACTGCGGCGCGTTCTGCGGCATGGCGCGACGGATGTAATCGAACAATGTCGGCGCATAGGGCCAATAGCTGCCGACGGTGCGCACCGGCTTGGCCGTGGCGAGTGTCCCCTGCCCGCCGACCAGCCTGTCACCGATGCCGCCTTCGGCCTTGTCGCCGTGACAGGCCGCGCATTGCTGGACAAAAATCTCATGGCCGTGGCGCACAGTCCCGCTGCCCGGCGGCAGGCCGCCGCCGTCGCGGCCGATATCGATATTCCAACCCGCGATCTCGTCAGGCGTCGCAGCACGGCCGATGCCGAATTTGCTTTGCGCCTGGGCGCTCGCCGTCGCAGCGACCAGCGCAATCAGGACCATCATCCCAAAGCTATGCGAGCGCATTGCTCACCTCGCCATCCGCTCCGATCTGCCAGGGCCAGATCGCGTTGTTGTGATAGAACGAATTTTCACCGCGTACCGCGACCAACTCTGCCAATGTCGGCTGAACATAGCCGGTCTCGTCGGTCGCCCGGCTCTGGATCGTGGCCGGCAGGCCGTCCCATTGCCACGGCAAACGAAAGCGGGTCAGCGCGCGTGTCAAGATAGGTTCTTGCAGCCTTGCATCCTGCCAGCTCTTGCCGCCGTCGACGGAGACCTCGACCTTGCTGATCTTGCCGTGCCCGCTCCAGGCGACACCGGTGATCTCGTGGTAGCCACGATCGGCCAGCCGCTGGCCGCCCGATGGACGCGTGATGATCGACTTCGCTTCCATGTAGAAGGTGAATTCGCGTGCGATGCCATCCGGCATCAGGTCGGTGTATTTCGACGTCTCCTCGCGTGAATAGGCCGGCTCCGACGTGACATGCAGCCGACGCAGCCATTTCACGTTCATGTTGCCTTCGAAGCCCGGCAGCAGCAGCCGAAGCGGATAGCCCTGCTGCGGCCGCAGCCGCTCGCCATTCTGGCTGTAGACGATCATCGCATCATCGAGGCATTTCTCGATCGGAATGCTGCGTGTCAGCGCCGCAGCATCCGCGCCCTCGGCAACCACCCATTTCGCGTTCGGCTGCAGACCGGCTTCTTGCAGCACCAACTTCAGCGGGACGCCGGTCCATTCGGCGCAGCTTAGCAGGCCGACCAGATCGGACGCGGTCTTGCCGTAGGGCTTGGTGTAGGTCGGATTGCCGGAGCATTCGAGAAAGTGTATCCGCGATTCCGATGGAAAGCGTCTGATGTCGTCGACCGTGAAGATCAGCGGCCGGTCGACGAGCCCGTGCACCATCAGTCGATGTTGCTCGGGATCGATCGTCGGCACGCCGCCATGATGACGCTCATAAAACAATCCGTTCGGCGTGATGATGCCGTCGAGATCCTGCAGCGGCGTCCGGCCCGACGCGGAGATATACTGCGGCAGCTTCTTCGAGATGTTCTTGACGACGTGCCGCTCGAATGGCGACGGCGAGCCATAGGGCTGGCTGCCCATCGGGTCGCCCGGTGCCTTCATCCATTCCGGCACATTCGGCGGCAGGTTACCGCTGCCTTCAGACGCAGCAGAGGCTTCACGTCCGGCGAGTCCGACAACGATCATGGCGCCGCCGGCAGCAGCGCCATCGCGAAGCAGACGTCGGCGCGTAGGCGTGGCAGCTTCGGAGGAATCGTGTGGTTTCGTCATTCCGGCGCACTCCGTCATGGGTCACGCATCTCAGCACCTTATTGGCCCCCTAGCAAACCACGAAAAGGTCTTCCAGAAGCTGGGGCTCGCACGCGCGAATCATCTCAAAGACGTGCGTCCCGGAATGGTTCCCTTCGCCTACAGCTGAGGAGCCATCCGACAGGCGCATCCGTTTTTTCATGTTCGACAGATGACCATTCATATTGAGAAGCAGTAAAATGCGCCGGGAGACCCGCCATGCCGAATGAAGTTCTGATTATTGGCGCCGGCCCGACCGGCCTCGTGCTCGCGCTCTGGCTGACCCGACAAGGTGTCAGCGTTCGCATCATCGACAAGACATCCGAACCGGGCACCACCTCGCGCGCCCTCGCACTGCAGGCGCGAACGCTCGAGCTCTACCGACAGCTTGATCTTACCGATCCCGTGATCGCCGGCGGACACCATGTTCCAGCTGTGAATATGTGGGTCGAAGGACAGCGGGCCGCGCGTCTCCCATTCGAAGACGTCGGCGCCGGATTGACGCCCTATCCATTCCTGCACATCTTTCCGCAGGATCAACACGAACGGCTGCTGATCGAGCGGCTGGAGCAAGCCGGCATTCAGGTCGAACGCAACATCGAGCTGGTGGATTTCGCCGATCGGCCCGATAGCATTCTGGCCCGCCTGCGTGGTCCTGATGGCGCCGAGCAGGATTGCGAAGCACGCTATATCGTGGGCTGCGACGGTGCCCGCTCCCGCGTCCGCAACGTCATCGGCAGCGGCTTCCCAGGTGGGACCTATCGACAGCTGTTCTACGTCGCGGATGTCAATGCGACCGGGACGGCCGCCAATGGCGAATTGCATATCGATCTCGACGAAGCCGATTTTCTTGGTGTCTTTCCGATAGATGACAAAGGACGTGTGCGGCTGATCGGAACGGTGCGCGACGAACGCGCAGACCAGGCCTCCGATCTGGAATTTGGCGATGTCAGCAACCGTGCGATCCAGCATCTGAAGCTGCAGGTCGACGAGGTCAACTGGTTCTCGACCTATCATGTGCATCACCGGGTCACCGACCATTTCCGCAAGGGGCACGCCTTTCTCGTGGGCGATGCCGCGCACATTCATAGCCCGGCTGGCGGCCAAGGCATGAATACCGGTATCGGTGATGCCATCAATCTCGCCTGGAAGCTGGCGAGCGTACTGGCCGGCCATGCCCCGGACCGCCTGCTCGATAGCTACGAAGCCGAGCGCATCGGCTTTGCGCGGCGCTTGGTCGCAACCACCGATCGGGTTTTCAGCTTCGCCACAGCGGAAGGCCGCGTGGCGGACCTCATGCGCACCCGCATCGCACCGGTACTATTACCGCTTGCGACGCGATTTGAGGCAGTCCGCGAGTACATGTTCCGGACGGTCTCGCAGATCATGGTGAACTATCACGACAGCCCGTTGAGCCGTGGTACGGCTGGTCATATTCGCGCCGGCGATCGCCTGCCGTGGATTGCCGCCGGCGGCGTCGACAATTACGCGCCGCTGAAGGAGATCGGCTGGCAGGTGCATGTCTATGGGCAAGCTCACGCAGAGCTCGCGGCGTGGTGCACGACACACGGCGTCGGACTGCACGTCTTCGCATGGCAGCCGGAGCACGAGGCCGCGGGGTTCGTCCGCGATGCGCTCTATTTGCTTCGACCCGACACCTATGTCGCGCTGGCGGACACCACAGCTGCGCCCGACAGCCTGCAGAGCTACTTCGCTGCCCACCAGATTACGCCGGCGAGCTCCGCCGCTTAGTGATCCTGTACGATCGCGTTGCTCGGCGTCGGACGATCGGTGATCTGTTGGCCGAACAGGCTGCCGATCAACTCGACTGCGACCCGTGCCGTCTTGCCACGTTCGTCGAGGAACGGATTGAGCTCGACAATGTCGACCGAACGAACCAGCCTGGAATCGTGCAACAGCTCCATGACGAGATGCGCTTCGCGATAGGTCGCCCCGCCCGGCACCGTCGTGCCGACGCCCGGCGCAGTGTCGGGATCAAGAAAGTCGACGTCGAAACTGACATGAAGCACGCCATTGCGTGCACGCACCTTGTCGATGACGCGCCTGATCAGCACGCCGACACCGAATTCATCGATCGCCCGCATGTCGACGATGCTGATCTTCCGGGCCCGTAGCAGGTTTCCCTCGAGCTTGTCGATCGAGCGGATACCGAACAGTTCCAGTTGATCCGGTTTGAGCCGGGCGCGCGGGTCGTCACCGAGGAGGCCATCGAGCCCCGGCTCGCCGCACAGGAATGCAGCGGACATGCCGTGCATGTTGGCGGATAGCGTCGTTTCCGGCGTGTTGTAGTCGGCATGCGCGTCGAGCCAGAGTACGAAGAGATCGCGGCCGGCCTCCCGCCAGTGGCGTGCCACGCCATTGACCGATCCCATCGAGAGCGAATGATCGCCGCCCAGGAAGATCGGGATCGCACCGGTCTGCGCCAGCTCATAGCTGCGGCGGGCGAGCACGCGGGACCAGCGCTGAATCTCCCGGTAATGGTTGGCTTTCAGCGGAGGGACATCGGTGAGATCAGCGATGTCGGTAATGCCGACATCGCCGAAATCGGTGATGCCGAGGCCGAGG
>NZ_JBARGP010000587.1:0-1587 GCF_049798375.1 Bradyrhizobium sp. | reverse complement strand
TTCCAGCGCGACCTGCATCTCGGCCAGCGCCGGGATCGGCACCCATGGCGGCAGTTCCTGATCGAGCACATGGTCCTCGCGGACATAGCCATGCGCCAGCACGTAGTCGCCGAGCCGCTGCGTGTTGCGCAGGCCGGCGCAATGGCCGAGCATCAGCCAGGCATGCGGCCGCAGCACCGCGACGTGATCGGTGACGTTGCGCGCGTTCGAAGGGCCGATACCGACATTGATCAGGGTGATGCCCTGATAGCCTGCTTCAACCAGATGATAGGCCGGCATTTGCGGCATGCGGACCGGCACTGTCCCGGTGACGACGCCGCCGAGGTGCTGGCTCTGCGTGATGACATTGCCCGGCGCGACGAAAGCCTCGGGGCCGGCCTGGCCGGAGGCCAACCGCCGCAGGCACGATTGCTGGAACGCATCGATGTAGAACTGGTAGTTGGTGAAGATCACGAAGTTCTGGAAGTGCTCCGGATCGGTGCCGGTGTAGTGATAGAGCCGGCGCAGCGAGTAGTCGACGCGCGCCGCGCGGAACAGCGACAGCGGTTCGGGATCATCGGGCCCGAGCTCGAAGGTGCCGTCGGCGATGGCATCGTTCATGGCGGCGAGGTTCGGTGTGTCGAATACGTCGCGCAGCGAGCGCATCACCAGCGCGGGATCGTCATTGCTGCGCGCGCCCTCGATGTTGATGTCGCGCCGATAGGCGAAATGCAGCGGGATCGGCTCGTCGGAAACGCCGATCTCGACCGGCTGGCCGTGGTTCGCGATCAGAAGCCGGATCTGTTCGGTCAGATAGACCCGGAACAGATCCGGGCGCGTCACGCTGGTCTGGTGCACACCGGGGCGCGCGACGAAGCCATAGGCGAGACGCGAATCCACCCGCGCATGCGTCGAAGTGGTGATGCGGACGAACGGGTAATGCGCGCGCACGCGCGTTCCGAACGTCTGGCCATTGGCGTAGGCCTCGAAATGGTCGCGGAGGAAGCTCGTGGCGCGCTCGTAGATTTCCACGAGGCGGCTGACGGCCGCGTCAGCGTCGGTGAAGGCCTCGGTCGCAATCGGCTGCGGTGTCAGAATGGTCATGGCGGGCACTTCCGTGGAACGCAGAGCGTGGCTTGGCTGGCGAGAATACAAGACGGATGTTGTGATGGCCATGCCATCGCCTGCAGCAGATACGCGTTCGCGGTCTCGCGACGCCATTCGCGCCCGAGCTTTGCGAAGCGACCGCCCTCGTCATATCAGAGGGCGCAGGGAAGACCGGGCGCCGGCCGCGCCCATGGCCCGCGTGCAGAAAAAAAGCACGCGGCAGAACCACAGGTTTGGCCAAACACGCCCAGCCTTCCCTGCGCGATGGCTTTACGGCTTATACGTGATCTCCTCGGGGATCGGCTCTCTTGCCCCGTCGCCCGCGCGCTCGTCGCACGCAGGCTTGGCATCAGCACCGGGATGCCAGGACCACACGACTTCACCGTACGCGGCATGCCCTTCGTCCGCGAAGCAAAGCTCCGCTGCGACACGCCGCGTCCACCGCATTCCGTCGCCCACGTCCGTGACGATCGCGATACGCCCCTCCGGCGGAACGGAACG
>NZ_JBARGP010000586.1:0-4038 GCF_049798375.1 Bradyrhizobium sp. | reverse complement strand
GCGACCTTGGCGATCGGAAAACCGGTGGCCTTGGAGGCGAGCGCGGAGGAGCGCGACACCCGCGGGTTCATCTCGATCACGACCATGCGGCCGTCGGCCGGATTGACGCCGAACTGCACGTTGGAGCCGCCGGTCTCGACGCCGATCTCGCGCAGCACCGCCAGCGAGGCGTCGCGCATGATCTGGTATTCCTTGTCGGTCAAGGTCAGCGCCGGCGCCACCGTGATGGAATCGCCGGTATGCACGCCCATCGGATCGAGGTTCTCGATCGAGCAGACGATGATGCAATTGTCGTTCTTGTCGCGCACCACCTCCATCTCGTACTCCTTCCACCCGAGCACCGATTCTTCGATCAGCACTTCGTTGGTGGGGGAGGCGTCGAGACCGCGCTCGATGATGTCGAGATATTCTTCCTTGTTATAGGCGATGCCGCCGCCGGTGCCGCCCATGGTGAAGGACGGGCGGATGATCGCGGGGAGGCCGATCTCGGACAGCGCCATCAGCGCCTCGCCGAGCGCATGCTCCTGGTAACGCTTACGGCGCTCATTCTCGCCGAGCGTCCATTGCCGCTCATGTGCCTCGAGCTCGGCGCCAGAGAGCTTCTCGCGTTCGGCCTGGTGCTTGTCGCGATACCGCTTCTTCAGCGCCGAGGCATTGGCGAGCCGCGACTTTGGCGTCTGCAGCCCGATCTTCTCCATCGCGTTGCGGAACAGCTGGCGGTCTTCGGCCTTGTCGATCGCGTCAGCGGTGGCGCCGATCATTTCGACGTCGAACTTCTCCAGCGTGCCGAGCCGGCGCAGCGACAGCGCGCAGTTCAGCGCGGTCTGGCCGCCCATGGTCGGCAGCAGCGCAAAGCCGCCGGGAACGACGTTGCGTTCCTTCTCGATGATCCTGGCGACGATCTCCGGCGTGATCGGCTCGATATAGGTCGCATCGGCCAATTCCGGATCGGTCATGATGGTGGCCGGATTGGAATTGACGAGGACGACGCGATAGCCCTCTTCCTTCAGCGCCTTCACCGCCTGCGTACCCGAATAGTCGAATTCACAGGCCTGGCCGATCACGATCGGTCCGGCGCCAATGATCAGGATGGTGGAGATATCGGTTCGTTTCGGCATTCAATCTCACGGGCTCTGGGGCCGGAAAGCAGGCACAAAAAAAGGGCGCGCAAACTGCGCGTCCCCACAAGGGCCTAGGTCAAGGCCAAGGCGCGACCAGTCCTCGCGCGCAAGCGGGTCTTTAGACCAGTTTCCCCGGGGCGGAAAGGGTTTAGCGGCCTGTCGACCGCCGATTTATGTGGTTACCGCACTGTTTCCACGGGAGCGGCCGCAGGATGGTCGCCGCAGCACGGCAGCGGCTGGCTTGCCGAGCCGAAGCTGCGCCGCAGCGTAGGCTGGAGGCCCGGCCTGGACTTGAACCAGGTTCAAGAGCGTTGCACCGCTCTTCGCGTCGTAGCTTCCGCCACCGGGCCAAGGTCAAGATGCCCGATCACGGCGCTGTGAGCCAGCATCGGTATCCATTAACCCTAATTTTGTTTCCGAACATGTCCGCCGCTTAGCTGCCTCCTAGTGCCAGCCGGGCCACGAACGTCGTCCGCCAGCGATTGTGGCCGATGTTCTTTGGCGCGCGGACCGGATTGAAGCCGGCCTTGGTCAGCTTGGTGAGCATGTCCTTTTCGCTGTAGCGCTGCAGGCCGACCTTGGTGCGGAGCTCGCGATAATCCGACAGGGCGGTCTTGACCAGGCCGACCAGGGCGTCCCTGAGAAAGCCGTGCTTTGAGGCGAACATCAACAACGCCAGCACGTCCCTGGGCATGCCGACCTCCGGCCGCAGGATGTCGCCGAGCACCAGCCGGCCATTGGGCCTCAACAGCCGCCGGATCACGGCGAATGCCACGTCGAGCTCCTCCGGCTTCATATATTGCGCCACCGAGTTCATCACCACGAGGTCGATCGACCCCTCCGGCATGTTGCGGAGCTCTTCCAGCGCGCGCACCCGGATCTTGGTGTTCGGCGCAAAGCGGGCGATCAGCCGACCGCGCACGCCCGGCGCCGGCTCGGCCAGGATCAGCATGCCGCAGGCCTCGGCGACCTTGGCGGCCGAGAGCGCCTCGCCGCAGGAATAATCGAGCACGACCGCGTCAGGCGAGGGGATGTAGCTGATGATGTCGCGCGCCAGACCGGCGAAGTGCAGGTCGCGATGCAGCTTGCTCGCGTAGATCGTATGCGTGGAATCGTAATAATCGATCCAGTCATTCATGGCATCAAAAGTCCGGGAAACCCGGTTCCTCGGATGGAACCGGCGTCATCAGCGAGCGTTAAAGGGTCCGATCACCCCTGTCTATCTCAAGGTTTCTAACAGGAAGGTTGCCCCGTGAGTAAAGCAAAGACCGACAAATCCGCCCCCGATCTCGACACTCCGAGCGATCTGTCCCCGGACGCGGTGAACAAGATCTCGGCCGCGCTCAACGCGCTGCTGGCCGATGCCTTCGCGCTCTATCTGAAAACCAAGAATTTCCATTGGCACGTCAGCGGTCGCCACTTCCACGATTACCATCTGATGCTGGACACGCAGTCGGACGCGATCTTCGCCACCACGGACCAGCTCGCCGAGCGCGTCCGCAAGCTCGGCGGCATCACGATCCGCTCGATCGGCCAGATCGGCAAGCTGCAGACCATCAAGGACAACAACGAAGATTATGTCCCGCCGCGCGAGATGCTGCGCGAGCTGATGGAGGACAACAAGCACATGGCGGCGGCGATGCGCAAAGCCCACAAGCTGTGCGACGATCACGAGGATTCCGGCACCGCGGGCCTGCTCGAGACCTTCATCGACGAAACCGAGCGCCGCACCTGGTTCCTGTTCGAGGCCAGCCGCCAGGAAGGCAGCAACGCGGCGTAGCTCGTCATTGCGAGCGAAGCGAAGCAATCCAGAGCCCGGCAAAGATCCTGGATTGCTTCGTCGCTAACGCTCCTCGCAATGACGATGGTATCTATTTTTGTCCTCGCCACAACCGCACCAGCGGCCCATCCGCGCCCATCACCGGATCGCTCGCCGGCAGCGGCACGAGGGGGATCGTGTCGAGGGCTTTGGCATAGTTTTCGGGCGTCGGCCGGGTCACTTGCATCTTTGGCCCCGGCGGATAGGCGCCGACCACGCTGAAATCAGAGCTGGCCGAGATGCGCTGATGGCCGGTGCCTGCAGACAGGATCGCGACATCGCCGGTGGCGAGATCGAGCACCTTGCCGCTGTCGCCGCCGAACCGCACCTTGGCCGTTCCGCGCGCCACGCCCAGCGCCTCATGCACGGTGGCATGATAGTGCAGATAATCGAAGATGCCGTTGCGCCACATGTCGCCCCAGCCATGGGCGCCGAACAGGTTTTCGATCGTCTTCTCTGGATCGCCGTTCGCGACATCCACGACGCCCTTGTAGACCAGGAACGGCAGCGGATTATTCGGCACCAGGCCGTCATCCGCGAACACGATGGCGAGGGGCTCGGTCTTGTCCTTGACGTCGGGCATGACGTGGGTCCTCCGAAAGATCGTCGAAGGATTCAACTGTGGTTGCCGGCGAGCGTTCCGGATCATCAATCCCGTCATTGCTTCGGCAGCTCGAACACCAGGCAAGTGGTGGTGGCATGTGCCAGCAGCTTGCCCTTGCCATCGATGATCCGCGCCTCGGCGGTCGCGGCGCGCCGGCCGAACGAGAGCGTCTTGCCTTCGGTGCGGACCACGCCGGAGTCCCTGGTCATGCCCTTGATGAAGGATATCTTGAATTCGAGGGTGGTGTAGCCGATGCCCTGCGGGCACATGCTGTGCACCGCGAGCCCCATCGCGGAATCCAACAAGATCGCGGCGTAGCCGCCATGCACCGAGCCGATCGGATTGTAGTGTCGCAGGCCGGGCACGCTGTGCAGCACGACGCTGCCCGCCTCGGCGGTGCAGTCGAACGGCTCGACCGTCTGCATGATCGGCGGTTGCGGCAAACTGCCGTCGAAGATGCCACGCACGAAATCGAGCCCCGGCCTGGAAGCGAG
>NZ_JBARGP010000585.1:0-11662 GCF_049798375.1 Bradyrhizobium sp. | reverse complement strand
ATTCGAACACCAGGTAATCGAGCGCGCCCTTCTCGGCGAGCTCGACCGCGGGCTCGATGCGGTCGCCCGAATAGCCGGCGCCGGCGCCGATCCTGATGGTTCGCATGGACGTTCTCCGATCACAGTCATTGCAGATCGGATAGCATACAAGAGATGGTCATGACGACAGATCGCCGAACAGGAACCATCGCGATGTGGCGCGAAGGCGCAAGGCGCTGCTGCAGCGATCGACGCCAGTCTGCCTGATGAAGGCCGGCGGCTAATCCGAGTCGGCCCAGAACTGGCGCACTGGCAGCAGGCGCCGCTCGCGATGGCCGTCAGGATATTCGATCGTCCGCAGCGTCATCATCACGTATCGCGATCGCGAGGCTTCGCGGACGCTATGCTGCTTGGCTCGCACCATGGTCTCGCGCGGCTTCGGCCTGGCGTGCCGCTCGGCCGCGTGCGCACCAAACCATTGCGCCACCGCGTTGGCCGCCTTCGGCGACAAGACCGGCTTCGGCAACAATGGCGGCGTCTCCCGGCTGCCGCCTGGCTGCTGATGCTCTGCGGTCGCTGTTAACTCAGGACGGCCGCGCACCGCATGGCGGGACGCGGCAACCGGAGCGGCCCCATCTGCGCTGTCCGCTGCGTGATGATCTTCGCTCCGATCTTGGCGTGGAAGCTGCCGCGCCTCGTCTCGCGGCTCCTGCGCGGGCGGTTCCGGCTTCGCCTCGGATGCTGCCTCAGCGGCGGGCTGCGGCTGCGGAGCCGGCGCGTTCGGAGCGCTTGCCGCCGGCTCGGACGACGAAGCGGCGGGATCCCGCGGCGACGCATCATCGGCGGCCACGGCTTCGTGTTTGAGTTTCGGGCGCGCATGCGCCGATCCGACCGTGCTCGTGGCAGATGGCTTGGCCGGAAGCGGTTCGGTGAGCCAGACGAGGCCCGCATAGCCGGCCCCGACAAACACGCTGATCGAAAGCAAATAGGCGAACAAGGCGGGCATCGGCGCCTCCGCGAGCTCAACCGCAGTCAAGCCTCTTGCCGCCGCCTTTGTTCCTCGAAAGTCAGGGAACCCTCATGCGCTTCTGCCATCCCGCGAACGGTGCCGACGCGATGACCATTGATGCCGATGCTACGCGGGGCTTTCGGAACGAAGCGGCGCGCGAGACATGCGTGATCCTGCGCAGGCGAGCCGCAATACGCGCGACAGTTCCTCCGCGGCGTAGGGCTTCTGAAGCAGGCTGAACCCGTGACGTCCTTTTTCCGCGAGCACGTCGCTATATCCGGACGTGAGAACGATCGGCAGCGTCGGGTAGCGCTCTCGAAGAGTCTTGGCCAAATCGATCCCATTGGTCTCGGGCATCACGACATCCGAGAAAACGACATCGAACGGCTGCCCGTCCTCCATCAGCGACATGGCTTCCTTCGCGCTTTTCGCCCAGGTCGTCTCGTAGCCGAGATCCTGGAGCACCTGGGTGGAGAAGGCACCGACGTCGACATTGTCCTCGACGACCAGCACCCGTCGGCCGGCACCGTGGTACGGCAACATCACCGCCTTCGGCTCGCCGCTGGAGGCAAGCGCCTGCTCTGCGGCGGGCAAATAAAGGCTGAAGATGCTGCCCTTGCCCGGCTTGCTTTCGACCGCAACGTCTCCGCCGGACTGCTTGGCGAACCCGTAGACTTGGGACAGGCCAAGGCCCGTGCCCTTGCCGACTTCCTTGGTCGTGAAGAACGGTTCGAAGATCTTGGTCAGCCTGTCGGTCGGGATGCCGACGCCGGTGTCGGCAATCGACACCGTCACGAACGCCTTGCCATCCTGTCGGCCAAACTCCTCGGAAGCTGACCGGTAGGTCGCGCTCACCTTGATGCTCAACATGCCCTCGCCGTCCATGGCATCGCGCGCATTCACGACCAGGTTGACGAGCGCCGTCTCGAACTGGCTTGCATCGGCTTTGGTCCAGCAGGACTGGTCGGCCACGTCGAGCACGATCTGAATGCGCGAGCCGACCACCGTGGAGAGCATGTCGGCCACGTCGCGGACCCGCTGGGCCACGTCGAACACCTCCGGCTTCAAGGCCTGCCGCCGCGCGAATGCCAGCAGCTGGCCGGTGAGCTTCGCAGCCCGGGACACGGTTTCGCTGATCGCATCGATATATTTGCGCCGCCGTTCTTCGGGCAGATCAGGCCGTCGCAGCAGGTCGCTGGAGGATTTGATGATGGTCAGCAGATTATTGAAATCGTGGGCCACTCCCCCGGTGAGCTGGCCGATCGCTTCGAGCTTTTGCGCCTGGCGAAGCGCCTCTTGTGCTTGGGCCAGCTCAGCAGCCGCCTGCTTGGCTGCCGTGACGTCCCGGCCATAGGCATAGACCAGGTCGCCTTCGGCGGAGGTGTGCCACGAGATCCAGCGGGGCGTGCCGTCCTTGTGACGATAGCGGGTCTCGAAATCGGTGAGGTCGGCTTGCTTCGCGGCCTGGGCAAAGCCGCTGCGCGTCAAATCGGCGTCGTCAGGCCAGACAAAGTCCAGAAAGCTGCGGCCCACGACCTCCTGCGGACTGTGGCCGAGGATCGCGGTCCATGCCGGGTTGACGGTGCGAAACACCCCGTCGCCGTCCACGACCACGAGCAGGTCGCGCGAATTGCGCCAGATGCGATCGCGCTCGGCGGTGCGCTGCTCGACCTGCTGCTCGAGTGACGCGGCGAGATGGCGCAAGTCCCGCTCGGCAGCCAAGCGTGCGACCGCCGTTCGCGTGCGTTCGGCGAACTCGCGAACCAGCGCCAATTCGTCCGCGGTCCATTCCCGGGCCCGCGCGTCATTGAAAAACAGCAGCGCGACGAAGTCGCCCTGCTCCGTCACCGGCATATTGATGAACGAGCGGGCGCTGATCGCCTCCAGCGTACGGGCCGTGCGGGCCGTGCGCGGATCTTGCCGCGCGTCGGTCACAACTGCGGTTTCGCCGCGCTTGAGATCGTCGATGTAGCTGCCGTAGTCGCGAAAGCGCAGCGTACCCGCTATGCTCGCCACGCCGGGCGCGTTCCAGTCGCGATCGATCCTGATCGTCTCCGCGCGCGTGTCCACCGTCCCGTAACCCGCCCGGCTCACCCCAAGCGTCTCGCCCAGGATCCGGGCGGCCGTGTAGGACAGCTCGTCCGGATCGTCCGCCCCGCGGATGGCATCCGACAGCTTCAACAGCGCGAGACGGTCCGTCTCGGCCTGGACCCGCGCCGTGATGTCGTTCACCAGGGCAGCGACCCGGTGGGTCGGCTCCTCGTCCAGGCGGTAAGCGAACACGTCCAGGATCCGCCCAGTGCTCTCGAGCCGCCGCTGCCACCTCGCGCGCCCGGACGACAGGACGTCGGCGAAGGCGCCGATCCAGGATATGGCATCCTCACCGAGCAGATCGGTCAGAGTGGCCCCGACCACGCTATCGAGGCCGGTCGTCGTGGCGAAGGCGGGGTTTGTGGCGACGAGGCGGAAATCCTCCACGCGGCCGGACCCGACAGGCTCCATCAGCCCGAACCCTTCGTCGATGGCCTCGAACAAGGTCCGGTACCGCTCCTCGCTGGCGCGGAGCGAGGATTCCGCGCGCACGCGCTGCGTCACCTCGTAGCCTTCGATGAATATCCCGGTGATGCTGCCGGACACGTCGGTCATCGGCTGGTAGACGAAATCGAGAAAATGCTCCTCCGCCTCGGCGCCGGGGGAAACCTCGCCCAGGAACCGCGCGCCCGACGAAATATAGGGATTGCCGGTTCGATACACGTCGTCCAGCAGCTTCAGATAGCCTTGGGCGACCGTCTCCGGCAGCGCCTCCTTGACCGTCCTGCCGACGACGTCGCGACCGGAGACGAGGCGCCGGTACGCAGGATTGACGTGCACGAACCTGTGCTCCGGGCCTTCGAGCACCGCCATGAATCCCGGCGCCTGCTCGAACATGCGGGTCAGCCGCTCCCGCTCGGATGCGGCGCGCCGCTCGGCAAGCACCTTTCCGGTCGTTTCCGTCGCGACACAGAAGATGCCGGCGATCCGGTCGTCGTCGTCACGAAGCGGCGTATAGGAGAAGCTGAACCAGCTCACCGGCCGATCGCGGCCCGCGAGGGCGAACGGCATGTCCTCGAACCACTGCGCCTGACCGGACAGCACGGCGGCATTCATCGGGCCCAGTGTGTCCCAGATCTCGCTCCAAAGAGATTTGGCAGGCTGGCCCAAACCGGCGGGGTGCTTCGATCCGAGGATCGGGATATAGCCGTCATTGTAGAAGGAGATCTGCTCCGGCCCCCAGGCCACATAGGCCGGCTGGCGCGCCTGAAGTATCAAGCCGACAGCGGTCTTCAGCGCGCGCGGCCAGCGATCGATCGGGCCGACCGGCGTCGACGCCCAGTCATAGGCCTCGATCAGCGGACCCATGATGCCGCCGTGATGGGCGAGAAATGCGCGCGGGCCGCCGTGATCAGGCGCCACGGTCGTCAGCTGCAATCTGGGTGGTGGCAATCTGGGTCGTGGTTAGCACAGCCGCTCACAGGCCTTTCGCTGTCGGGATGACGCGCAAGACCGATCGAGGCCTTCGCTGCAAAATTCTGGTTCGGCCAGACGCCATCCGCACGCGGATGAAGACGTTGAGCTCGGCCGCGACGGGAAAATCATCGGCTCCTAGCCGGCCGGCATCCTCAGCCGGGCAGGGAAAATTGTCAAGAAACGGCCGGTTCCAGGCGCGGCGAGCAACACTTGCCAAGCAACACGGCCAAACAACACTTGCATCGGCCGCGGCGTGGCGGGCATGCGGGCTCGATCAGGTCGCTGGAGTAGCGCCGGCGCTGATCCTCATCGGTCTGCATGGACGGAGGCTGCCGACATGCAGATCTGCATCCCGGCGGCAGTTATTCGCAGGATCAACCGGGCTTCAACTCGCCGAGCAGACTGTCCATCCGCCGGGTCCAGTTGGCGCTGTCGGTCTTTTTGGCGAGGCCATCGGCCTGCAGGACGTCGCGGACCTGCCCGCGCGCGCCAACGATCTGAAAGCCGATACCCCGTGACGTGAGTTCGTCGTGGAGATCATGCAGCATTTTGGAGCCGGCCAGATCAATGAACGGTGACGATGACAGACCGCAGATGACGAGCTTGACGTCAGCTGCCGCATCGAGCTTTGCCAGCACGGTTTCCAACACGGTTTCGGCATTGACGTAGAGCAGCGACGCCTCGGGCCGAAAGGCGAGGATGCCGGGGAGCGGCTCGACGTCCGAATGCCGCGCGGCGTCGGCATAGCGGCCGGTTCCCGGCAATCGGCCGAGAATGGCGACATTCGGCCGCGAGGCGCGGGCTAGCAGCAGGAACACGGAGGCGAGCGCCGCCAGCAAGATGCCCTGCAGGATGCCGAGCAGCAGCACGGCGATCAGCGCGATCGTGGCGGCAAGGAAATCGATGCCACTGATCCGCCACATGCGCAGCAGGGCTGCGACGTCGACGAGCTTGTACACCGCCGTGAACACGATCGCGGCCAGCACCGCCTTCGGCAGATTGGTCAGCAGCCCGGTCAGGAACAACAGGCAGACCGCCAGCGTGATCGAGCAGATCACCAGCGCCAGCGGCGTCTTGGCGCCGGCCTGGTCGTTGACCGCGGATTGCGACAGCCCCCCGGCGACGGGATAGCCATGACCGAGCGATGCGGCGAGGTTGGCGGCGCCGAGGCCCAAGAACTCCTGCCGCGCGTCGAGCGGATAGCCATGCTTGGCGGCAAAGCTTCGTGCCGCGGACACGCCCTCGATATAGGCCAGCAGCAGCGCGCCGGCGGCCAGCGGAAACAAGTCGTCGAAATCCAGCAGACCGAATGTCGGCATCGCAATCACAGGCAGGCCCGATGGAATTGCTCCGGTGACGGCGACACCCAATGCCGGCAGCCCGAACATGGTTGCAACAACAATGGACAGGACGACGACCGCGAGCCCGACCGGCCGTCCGGGCAACAGCCGTGCGCCAAGCAGCAAGAGCGCGATCGCCACGAGGCCGATCGCCAGCACGATCATGTGCGTGTCGCCGAGCTGCCCGGCCAGCCTGATCGCGCGATCGAAGAAATTGCGCCCGCCACCGGCGACGCCGAACAGGCTCGGCAACTGCGTCATGATGATCGTAAGCCCCGCGCCAGCTTTGAAGCCGGTGAGGATGCTGTCGCTGATCAGGCGCACCAGCATGCTGAGTCGGAACACCCATGCGATCAGGCAGAGCACGGCGACCGCAAAGGCGGACAGGCTGGCGATCTGCATGTAGCGCCCGGCATCTCCGGCGGCCAGCGGCGCAACCGTCGCGGCGATCATCAGCGAGATCGCCGAGGTGGGGCCGATGGCCAGTTGCCGGGACGAGCCGAACAGTGCGTAGCCGATGCCGCCGAGCATGTAGCCGTAGATGCCAATCTGCGGCGGCAGGCCCGCGAGCGTTGCATAGGCGAGCGAGACCGGGATCGCATAGGCTGCCAGCGTGACGCCGGCGACGATATCCGGGCCCAGCCAGGACGCGCGGTAGTCGGCCAGCCACCGCGCCGGCGGAAACAATCCCGGCCGCTTGGGGGGCGCCGCCGCCTGGTCCAGCCCGGCTGAGGACATGTTTGCGTTCATGGCGCGATGAGAGGCGGTGGTTGCGCCGCGGGGTTGATCTGAATCAAGCGGTGCGGGATTCAAAAACTTCCTGTCGCGCGACGTGACCGCCATGCCGGGCTAGGAACGGCCCGCGGCGCACCACCTCGGAACAATCGCCTGCGGAGTGGGGAGCAACACGCCAGACCTTGTCGGATTGAATCAAGCCGCGGTCGCCGGTATTGAATAGACGCTCGTCCTGCCGAGGCATCGGACCAGGATTGCACCGCTTAGTCCCTGCCACTATCTTTTAAGGCCAGACACGCGCTGGCCCGCATTCCAATAGGATCGCCCACATGCTGACCGCGAGCTTGGCTCCCCTGGACGAGACCATCGGAATCGCGGATCTGACGCGCGATCCCTATCCGATCTACCAGCGCCTGCGGCGCGAAGCGCCGGTGTTGCGGGTCAAGTCCGTCGGCCGGACGTTCCTCACCAAAGCGGCTGATACCAAATATGTGAAGGACAATGCGGCGCTGTTCTCCTCTGACGATCCGAACACGCCGATGAAGCGGGCCTTCCTCGCGCATACCTTGATGCGCAAGGATCACGACGAGCACCGGGCCGAGCGCATGGCGATGATGCCGGCGCTGATGCCGAAGACGATCGAAGCCGCCTGGGAGCCGCTCTACAGGACATTCGCCGCTGATTATCTCGACCGGCTGCCGCGCGGCGAGGTGGTCGATCTGTTTCCCGCCCTCGCCGGACCGCTGGCCGCGCGCATCCTCGCCCATGTCATGGGCGTTCCGGACGCGAGCGACGAAGACATGCAGCGCTGGTCGCAGACCCTGATCGACGGGGCCGGAAACTTCGGCTGGACGCCGGGGCCGTTCGACGCGAGCGACATCGCCAATGCGGAGATGGACAGGTGCATCCGCGCCAACGCCGAGCGCGTGCGGCGTGAGCCGGATTCCTCCGCGCTCTCCTTCATGGTGAACGCGAAGAACCCGATTGCGGAAAGCCAGATCATCGCCAACATCAAGATCGCGATCGGCGGCGGCATCAACGAGCCGCGCGACGCCCTGCTGACGATCCTCTACGGCCTGCTCACCAATCCGGAGCAGCTTGCCGCCGTGCGCGAACAGAACAAGTGGCGCTCCGCCTTCGAGGAAGGCGTGCGGTGGGTGGCGCCGATCCAGGCGAGCTCACGGCTCGTGATGGAAGACACGGAGATCCGCGGCTGCCTGATCCCCAAGGGCGACACCGTGATGACGATCCAGGCCTCCGCCAACCGCGACGAGGACCTGTTCGACGACGGCGAGAACTACAACGCGCTGCGCGACCCCAATCCCCACCAGGCCTTCGGCAACGGCCCGCACCATTGCGCCGGCGCCCACCTCTCCCGCCGCACCGTCGGAGCCATCCTGCTGCCGATGCTGTTCGAACGGTTTCCGAACATGATGCTGCCCGATCCGGCGGGCGTGCGGTGGCACGGGTTCGGGTTCCGGGGGCCGCTGAACTTGCCGGTGCGGTTGCAGTAGGACGGTAGCAATCCAGATTCTCCTACACCGGATCTCGCTTCGCTCATCAGACTACGAATAAGCGACTGATAGCAAAGGAATAATTCCTTTCCGTAGGGTTACACCTGCTTCGCCCGGGGCCCGAGGAACTTCGTCGTCCCCAGGGTCCCTGCAGTCGTGGAAGGCTTGCCAGCCGGAGTATGTGATTTATTCTCGGGAGAATAAATTTTCTAAGGAATATATTCAATGCACCATAGATTGAACGAGCGCCACGCGCTCCGGGCCAAGCTCGAAGCGGGCGTGAACATCAACATGCTGGCACCGCGCCGCATCGGTAAGACGTGGACGATCAACCGGCTCGCGGATGACTTGCGACAGAAGGATTGGCAGGTCATCGAGATGGACGTGGAAGGCGTGCGATCGGCGTCCGAATTTGCTCAGCAGCTGTGTCAAAGGATCGAAGCGGAAAGTCCAATACGCGATCGCATCAAGACGCATATCCACCAGCGGCTCACGAATGTGCTGGGCGCAAGTGGGGTGACAGACCGATCGACGCGCTTGGAAAGCTGGACCCAATCGAATTCGCCGGGACGTTGATTGCTTCGCTCGACGAGTCCGGAAAGAAGACGGCGATCATCATCGATGAAATCGTTTATTTCTTCCTCGCCTTCGCGCAAACAAGTCAGAACGACGCCGACGCGTTCGCATACAAGTTACGTGCTCTCCAGCTTGCCCACGAGAATGTTCGCTGGCTGCTGACTGGATCAATCGGTCTCGATATCATCGCCCGGCGTTACGAACTGGAGGGGGCGTTCGTCGATTTCGACCATTTTGAACTGCAGCCGTTCACGTCCGAAGAAGCTCGTTCATTCCTGCGCGATGCGGCAATCCAGCAGCAACTCAATCGGGTTCAGGTTTCAAGGACTCGTTTGTCGCCATTTGAAGGATTCGATTCCAAGGACTCATTTGGATCAAGGAATTCCAATTCCAAGGATTCATTTGTCACCATTTTTTCAAGGATTCGGCTTCCAAGGATTCGTCGCCACAAAGGCTTTCTAAGCGGTCGGGCAGCTCCCGCCGGACGCGGCGGCCCGAGCCGCACGCCCTGCGCCGGCGCCTCGCGGCTTCCGGCCGGCTGACATGCGGCTCGCTCCGCATCGCACCCGCTTCGAAGTGACCAAGCCTTCTCCGGCAAGCCAGCTGCTCTACGCAGCCTGCCTCGAACAGGGCGGCATCAATCCTCTGCTCGTGACCGAAGGACATGCCTTTGCCGGGCTGCCGCTGAGCGGACCGGGCAGGCCATCGCGGGGCTTTCGAGGATCAGGGAAACCCCACGACGCACGGCCCGAACCGTAGCATTTGGCTTCGCCCCAGGCGGGCCATGGAGGGGAACGCGAGCGTCTCAGTCCCGTTCTCAATAAGTTTTCTGGACGCGGGCGATTCCGGCCAAGATGGAGGAGATGAAGGGCATGCGGAGGATCTCCTACCCTCACAGGCGCAAAGAAGAAGCTCTCGTCGTGGCGTCACTTAGCACCGCGACCCTGCTTGTATGTCTCAGCCTTGCTCTCGCTATGCTCTAAGGTCCAGCGGCCTATTCGGTCAGCATCCCGGCCATTTCAGACCTGCCCGCGAGCTGGTTCTTGCCGTCTTGAAAACAGAATGCAACTGGCCGCCCCTGCCGTCGGCTCGGCTAAGAGTCGGACCCTCGGCTATCCGAAGGCGCGCGACCCGCTGGCGCACGGCAGAAGGAACAGGGCTCGTTCCGCCTTAGACGTCGTCAGAGTGCGACTGTTTCTTCGACAACGTGTTTCAGCGGCGTCCCCTCGGCGCACAGGGTCATTCGCAGTTTGAGCTCGCCACCTTTCACCACTCCGCTACGCACGAGATTCTCGATTCACGCTGCGATGTAACTCCGACATGCTTCAGAAATTTACGGATAGCCATATTGAAGCGGTCTTCATCAAACTCGGCGGTCATGGCTGTGCTCCCTGATCGGGTAGACAAAGCCTAACACGAGGTCAGCAAAGCATCGATATCCCCGCTCGCATCCCCGCCAATTACCCGCCAACCTCGGCCCGGATCTGAAGGCTACACCTGACGCTGCAATGTCGGCAGTCCGAGGTGATCGCACTGCACGGTATAACCAGCAGGCGTTTCACATGGGTCTCCGCGAAGGAAGCGGTAGCGGGAGTCCGCGACGTGCTGGACTCGATCGGCGACACGTGCCCGGAGTGTCCGCCCGGAATCGATTAGCCCAGAGAGAACGTTGGACTGCGCTCAGGGCGCGCTGCGGCTCCGAGCCGCCCCGAAGCGAGCCTAGCCAGCAGGCGCTTCGGCGTGCTTGACTGATTGCGGGTCGCCGGAACGCGAGGGCAGGTACAATGGACAAGCTGAGCTTTCAAAATCCGCTCGTCGACACCTACGCCATCGCGGCCTCGATCATGATTCTCAAGGCTGTCATGATGTCATGGCTGACCGTCGTCCGGATGATGCAGGTTAACGGCGGATTTCGCTCGCCGGAGGACGTCAAGAAAACGATCCTCAATCCCCACCCGAGCGCCGAACAACTGGCGCCGAACGAATACGTGGATCGCATCCGGCGAATTCAGCTCAATGATCTGGAGAATCTGCCTTTCTTCCTGGTCGCCGGGTTTCTCTTCATCCTGACTGAGCCTTCTCTGCGGCTCGCTCAATGGCTGCTATATGGTTACGTCATTTCGCGGCTGTTGCATTTCGCGGCCTACTTCACGGCCAGGACTCACGACATGCGCGCCACGCTCTGGACCGTCGGCTCGCTGATTTTGATCCTGATGACGTGCTGGACCCTTTTCGCGGCCTGGCGCGCGTGACGCCACGGGGGCTCTTGACGCTCTTCGCGAGCAGCAATCGCGCTCTGAGCCTTAACCCTCGTCTGGTTCGCGCACGACCCGCTCGTTGGCGCCGTCTTCGTCTTCAACGTCTTCATCGGGATCTTGGGGCGCGACCCGTCGCCCATGACCACGAACGAATTGAGGTCGATCAACTTGGCCGAAAAATCCTCGGGACCGGTCATGTGTTTCGCCTCGAGCATTTGCCATTGGAATGCTGCCTCCCACGAGTTCGGCGGTCGCTCATGGGGACTTCCGCTGCGATGAGACTCAATCGCTGTTTTCGCAGTCCTTCAGCGTCTCCACGACGTCCGAGTATCAATCGGCGTTCAAATTTGCCCCCCGCATTGCCTCATCCAGAATGTTACTGGACAACTTCTCGCCGATGATTGGGTCGGTGCCATCGAATTGGTTCGGTGGCATCTATGGCGAGAATGATCAGCATGGGCGCGCGGCGCGAGGTGTTGTCGGCGGTGATGGAGCGTTACCGGTCGGCCAAGCGATCGGAGAAGGGGCGCATCCTCGACGAACTGTGCGCGACGACGGGTTGGCATCGCAAGCATGCGGTGCGCGCACTCCGGCGACGCGCAAAGGTTGTGGCCAACGCACCTCGACAGCGCAAGCGTAGATATGATGCGACGATCAAGGATGCGATGACGGCGCTGTGGGAGGCGTCGGATCGGGTATGCGGCAAGCGGCTCAAGGTGATGATCCCGACCTTGCTGCCGGCGC
>NZ_JBARGP010000584.1:0-5234 GCF_049798375.1 Bradyrhizobium sp. | reverse complement strand
GGCCACAACAGCCGCCGACGCAAGCGCGGCCAAGTGGCCTGCAACAGCCCGCACCGCAGCTGCAGCGGCCCGGCCCCACCGTACGGCCGACACAGCCGCGCGGACGCCCCGCGGCGAAGGACCGGCGTCGGGAGCGGCAGCCGCGTTGAGGTCAGGCTAGTATCCGCTGGCGATCGCAGCGGCGCCGAAAACGGCACAGGCCGCGCCCAGCCAGGCCGTTTGTGCCGGCCGCTCGCAAGTGGTCGCCCACAGCAGCGGCAGGATCGCGACCGGAGTGGTCGATGACAATGTCGAGACGATGCCGACCGGCTGGCCCGAGAGTGCAAACAGCACCAAGGTCATGCCGAAGCCCATGCCAAGCAGGCCGCTCGCTGCAGAGCGCAGCGCAATTGGTGCGCTCGCCGGCGCAGCTGCGTGGAAACCCGGCAGCCGCGACAGCGCCACAAGCCCCGGCAGGGCGACCGACGCGCGGATGATCGTCGCCATCGCAGGATCGAGTCCTTGCGCCATCACCGGCCGCGCGATCAGCACCGCGGCGGCCGCGCAGAGTGCACTGAGCAGGCCGAAGACAATGCCCGCCGGCAGCGAGCCGTGCGTCTCTTCGCTGGCCGGCTTGCCGCCCCGGAACAGGATGGCGAGCCAGACACCGCCGACGACGCATGCGATGCCGGCGACTTTCACTGGGGATAGCGTCTCGCCGAGGATCAGGTAGCCGAGCAGCGCCGCGAACGCTGCCCAACTCGTGTAGATCACCGAGGTCCGCCGCGGCCCGAGCCGCGCGATCGCGGCATAGAAGCAGGAGTCCGCGATGACGATGCCGAGCAGGCTGGAGCTCGCGAGTGCGAGCATTTGTCCGGCGGGTGGCCAGCTCCAGGCGCCGCGCACCGCGACAAGGCCGAGCAAAGCCAGCAGCGCCGCTGCGAGCCGCCAGCCATTGAAGACGACGGGCCCGAGATGGCGGACCGCCGGCGGCGCGATCAGGTTGGAGAAGGCGATGCTGACCGCAGCGGCGACGGCAGCCAGATCGTACAGCATGACGGCTCGCAAATGGCTTTATCGGAACGCGGTGGCGGGCGAGCTTACAACGAGACGGGCGCATCTGCCTATACCGCGTGCACGCTCCGTCTGATTGGGTGGGCAAAGCGGAGCGTGCGCACCATCGAGATCGGCTCAATCGATTGGTGGGCTCGCTTCGCTCAGCCCACCCTACGCACCATCTTCCGTATTGCGAGCGAAGCGAAACGATCCAGAAACAAGAAGGAAGTCTGGATTGCTTCGTCGCCTTCGGCTCATCGCAATGACGGATGGCGCAATCAGGACACCACCTTGTCCAAGGTGATCGGCAGATCTCGCACGCGCTTGCCAGTGGCGTGATAGACCGCGTTGGCGATCGCGGCGGCGACGCCGACGATGCCGATCTCGCCCACGCCCTTGATGCCCATCCTGTTGATCACGGCGTCCTGCTCCTCGACGAAGATCACCTTGATATCATGAACGTCAGCGTTCACCGGCACATGATACTCAGCGATATTGGCGTTCATGATACGCCCGAATCTGTGGTCGATCAGCGCCTCCTCGTGCAGCGCCATGCCGATGCCCCAGACCACGCCGCCCATGATCTGGCTGGCCGCGGTCTTGGTGTTGAGAATGCGCCCGGCGGCCACCGCATTGACCACACGCGTCACCCTGATGATGCCGAGCTCCTCGTCGACCTTGACCTCGGCAAAGATGGCCGAATGGGTGTTGTGGGCGTGCTTGTCGTCCTCGGCGAAGTCGGAGCCACGCTCCTTCTCGATCCGCTCGAGCCCGCCGTGACGCATCACGTCTGATATTGCGATTTTGCGACCGGGATCGGCAATGGAGGCGATCGCGCCGTCCACGAGCGTCACTTCATCACGCTTCAACTCCTTCAGTGACGAATCCGGCATATCCAGCGCGATCAGCAACAGCCGTGCCCGAATATCATCGGCGGCATTGACGATGGCGTGCGAGATCGACGCCGCCGTCCATGACCCGCCTTCGACCTGCGCCTGCGGCAGGGTGGAGTCGCCAAGCTTGACCGTCACATCGGCGATGTCGACGCCAAGCATGTCGGCGGCGACCTGCGCCACGATGGTGTAGGTGCCGGTACCGATATCGGAGGCCGCCGAGGACACCTCGACATGGCCGTTCGCCGTCAGCACGATCCGGCTCGCGAACGGCATCTGCAACGCCTCCCAGACGCCGCTCGCCATGCCCCAGCCGACCAGCTCGCTGCCGTCGCGCATCGCGCGTGGCTCCGGGCTGCGCTTGGGCCAGCCGAATGCATTGGCTGCCTGCCGGTAACATTCCTTCAACTGCTTGCTCGAGAACGGCAGGCCCTTGTCCTGATCCTCGTCCGAGTAGCAGCGCAGCCGCAGCTCGACCGGATCCATCTTCAGCGCCACCGCCAGCTCGTCCATTGCGCATTCCAGCGCATAGACTCCGGTGGCGGCGCCGGGCGCGCGCATGTCGCCGGGCGTCGGCACGTCGAGCTTGGCCAGGCGATGCGTCGCCCGCGAGGTCTCGGAGCGGTAGAGCACGTCGCCCCAGCCGATGTCATTGCGCGAGAACGCCTCGTGCTGCGAGGTCATCGCGATCGCCTCATGGGTGAGCGCCGCGAGTGCGCCGTCCTGCTTCGCGCCCAGCGCCAGCCGTTCGATGGTGGCAGGGCGATAGCACAGGCCATACATCTGCGCACGGCTAAGCACCACGCGGACCGAGCGTTGCAGCTTCAGGGCGGCCATCGTTGCCAGCGCGACCTCGTATTGCGGCCGCAGGCCGGAGCCGAACGCGCCGCCGACGAACGGCGAGATCACCTGCACGTCCTCGGATTTCAGCCCGAACACGCTGCAGACATAGCGCTGCACGTTCTGCACGCCCTGCGTCTTGTCGTACACTGTCAGCTTCCCGCCGTGGTGCCAGACAGCGGTGGCGCCGTAGAGCTCCATCGGATTGTGGTACTCGGCCGGGATAAAATATTCCGCGTCGTGACGCACCGCCGCGCCCGCCAACGCCTTCACCGCATCGCCCCGCGGCTTCACCGGCTTGTCGACCTTGATCGCCTGCTCGCGACGGGCCTGCAGATCGGTCGTGAAGCTCTCGGCCTGATAGTCGATGGCGACCAGCGTCGCGGCAAAACGCGCAGTGTCCTCGTCCTCGGCGACGACGAGCGCCACCGGCTGATAGTTGAAATGCACCTTGTCGTCATAGAGCGGACGGAACGGCGCGCCGTTCTCGGGTGCCACGTCATCGCGGTAGTCGTCGTCCTTCTCCGCCATCTTCACCCGGTTCTTGTGGGTGAGAACGTCGATGACGCCGGCAACCGCAAGCGCTCGGCTGGTATCGATGCTGACAATGCGCCCCCGAGGCATGGTGGAATTGACGACCACGCCATAGACGAGATCAGGCGCGGTGAATTCGGCGGCGTATTTGGCAGCGCCAGTGACCTTGGCACGGCCATCGACGCGTGAGGTGGGAGTACCGATCGTGGCCATGATGTCACCGGACCTTCTTGATCGATTGAACCTGCGGCGTGGCATTCGCGGCCTGCGTCAGCGTGCGAATGATGGCGCGACGCGCCAGCCCGATCTTGAACTTGTTGTGTGCAAAGCCCTTGGCGTCCTTCAGCAGCGCGTCGGCCGCAGCGCCGAACAGATCGCGGCTCGGGGCTTCGCCGCGCAGCAGCGCTTCCACCGCGACATCGCGCCAGGGCTTGTGCGCGACGCCGCCGAGCGCCAGCCGCGCCACCCTGATATGACCGTTCTCAAGCTCGAGCGCGGCCGCGACGGAGACCAGCGCGAACGCGTAGGATAGCCGGTCGCGGATCTTCAGATAGCTGTAATGCGTCGCAAAGCCCTGCGGCGGTAATTCGATCGCCGTGATGATCTCGTCGCTGCGCAGATTGTTGTCGATCTCGGGCGTCTCGCCGGGCAGCCGGTGGAAATCGACGAAGGCGATGCTGCGCGCGCCAGCGGGGCCGGCGACATGCACCGTGGCGTCGAGTGCGGCCAGAGCCACGCACATGTCGGAGGGATGGGTGGCGATGCAGGCCTCACTGGTGCCGAGGATGGCGTTGATGCGGTTGAGACCTGCGATTGCCCCGCAGCCGGAACCAGGCGCGCGCTTGTTGCAGGGCGTCGCAACGTCATAGAAATACAAGCAGCGCGTCCGCTGCAGCAGATTGCCGCCGGTCGAGGCCATGTTGCGCAATTGCGCCGACGCGCCGCCGAGGATCGCGCTCGACAGCAGCGGGTAGCTGCGCTCGATCAGCGGGTGATAGGCGAGATCGCTGTTGGGCACCAGCGCGCCGATGCGCACGCCGCCATCGTCGGTCTCCTCGACCGATCGGAGCGGCAGGCGGCTGATGTCGATCAGCCGCGCCGGCCGCTCGACCTCATATTTCATCAGGTCGACGAGATTGGTGCCGCCGGCGATGAACTTTGCGGCCGGATCGGCGGCCTTCATCCTAACGGCGTCGGCAATGTCGCTGGCGCGGATATAGTCGAAATTGTTCATCGCTTGCCTCCCATCGCTTCCATCGCCTGCTCGATCGCGGCAACGATGTTGGGATAGGCGCCGCAACGACAGATGTTGCCGCTCATCAGCTCGCGGATGTCGTCCTTCGTCTTCGCCCTGCCCTCCGCAATCAGTCCGGCCGCCGAGCAGATCTGGCCCGGCGTGCAATAGCCGCACTGGAAAGCGTCGTGATCGATGAAGGCCTGCTGCAGCGGGTGCAGCGTATCGCCCTTGGCCAATCCCTCGATGGTCGTGATCTCAGCGCCGTCCTTCATCGCCGCCAGCGTGAGACAGGAGAGGACGCGCCGGCCATCCAGCAGCACGGTGCAGGCGCCGCACTGGCCGTGATCGCAGCCTTTCTTGCTGCCGGTGAGATCGAGCCGGTCGCGCAGCAGATCGAGCAGCGTGGTCCAGGGCGCAATATCGAGCGTGCGCGCCTCGCCATTGATCGTGAGCGTGATCGAGACGGGCTTTGGCTTTGCGGTGGTCTGCAGGCCGGCATGAGCGAACGGAGCCGAGTTCATACAAATCTCTCCGGAAAAACGGTGGCGACCCGGTCGTGCCTCGCGAGGCACAATGCGACGGCCGCAGGCAGGAATGGTCGACGCTAACCCGCAATGCGGGCGAAAGTTCTTCGCGATGCGGCAGGGGCAGCTCACGATCGTGCGCTGCGGGAAGCGAATCGAGGTGGCGGGCAA
>NZ_JBARGP010000583.1:0-2311 GCF_049798375.1 Bradyrhizobium sp. | reverse complement strand
CTGAAGGTCTGGGCGATGATCGAGACCGCGCGCGCGGTGCTCGATGCCGACAAGCTCGCCGCGACAGCGCATGAAGCGGGCTCGCGGCTCGCCGGCTTCGTGTTCGGCCCCAACGACATCTCGCGGGAGACACGGATCCGGATGCTGCCCGGCCGCGCCACCATGCTGCCGATGATCACCCATTGCATCCTGGCCGCGCATGCGCACGGCCTGGAGATGCTCGACGGACCCTATAGCGACTTCTCCAATGCCGACGGCTTCGCCCAGGAATGCATCCAGGCGCGCGATCTCGGGTTCGACGGCAAGACGCTGATCCATCCGAGCCAGATCGAGACCTGCAACGCGGTGTTCACGCCGCCGGCCGAGGAAGTCGCCGAGGCACGCAAGATCCTCGCCGCCTTCGACAAACCGGAGAACGCCGTGCGCGGGGCGATCCAGCTCGACGGCCGCATGGTGGAGCGGCTGCATGCCGAGATGGCACGACGGACCATCGCGATCGCCGATGCAATCGCCGCGATGGCGAGGTAATCCCTGGCGTCATTGCGAGCGAAGCGAAGCAATCCAGAGCCAAGCAGACAGCCTGGATTGCTTCGGTCGCTACGCTCCTCGCAATGACGGGAATTCGAGTTGGTGCAGCTATCGCCGATCAGGCGCGCCGGACGACGCTGTCGCCGAGACGGTCGATCGTCGGTGCGTTGAGGCAATAGTCCTCGTAATGCGTGCCGGACGTGCCGGCGGCGAGGTCGTCCCGGCAGCGCGCCTTGTCCATACAGAGCGCGCAGACCCGCTCCATGTCGCGCATGACGAACGGCTCGGTGCGCGTCAGCGCCGCCCCGTCGATGCCAAGGGCCGCCAGCATGCGCGGCAATTCATCTGCGGCGTGCGGACCGTTGCGGACCAGCTCATTGAGATCGTCGGGCGAGATCCGCAGGTCCTCGGCAATCCGCTCGATCGCCTCGCGGTCCAAGCGTCCGATCTCGCTGAGTTCGCGGTGCCGCTTGAGCCAGCCAACGAAGGCGTCGATCAGGAGCTGGACCCGCGGATAGGCGTGGGCTTGCGCTTCGGTTTGGGCTTGGTCGGTCATGGGCACCTCCAATGCGATCGCGTAATCTCACCACCGCGGCGCCGGACGTGCATTGCGTCAGATCAAATTCGAAAGCGTCAGGCCAGCGTGCCGTAGCGCTCCGCAGCCCAGTGAAACAGGCTGCCGGGCACCGGCGGCAGCATCGCGCGCCCCTTTGGCGAGATGTGCAGGCCGATGATCCCGGGGTCGCGCAGCAAATGGGGGAAGTCGGTTGGCTCGAAGAACTTCTTCGGCTCCGAATGCACGGCGTAGAATGAGCGTTTGGGTAAGGCATAGCGCAGCGTGCCATGCCGGCGCGCCAGCGCCGTCAGCGCGGCCGGCCCAAACACCGCGACGCGGATGTCGGAGAGCCGCTTGGAGCCGCCGCGCAGCCGCTGCAGCGCGTAGGTCACCCGGTGCGACAGCGACAGCCAGTTCGGCGTCAGTTCGTCCTGCTGCATCAACTGCTCGAACTCGCGCACAACAGGATCGTCTGAAGGGAAATAGATCACGGAATTGCCGATCTGACGGCCGCGCTCCCAGGCAAAATAGGGCTTCGCCGGATCGATCTCGACCGGCTTCAGCAGCAGCACGTCAGCATCGAGCCAGACGCCGGCGTTGCGCGCCATCAGGCGGATGCGGAAGAAATCGCTGAATTGCAGCGTGGTCCAGTCACGCCAGCTGCCGTCGGGCTGCGGCGGGCGCAGGCGCTCGGAAAAGGCGAACGGCAGCACCGCCTCGGCGTCGGCATTGTGGACGCTTTCCGGCAGTCCCGGCAGCGGATCGAAACTGTAGACGATGACCTTATGGCCGACGGCGACCTGCGAGCGCAGGCAGGTCTGGCGTAGCCGGTCCAGCGGGCCGCGCCAGAAGGTGACGATGTCGGGTAGTCTGCGCGTCACCTGACGGATGATCCTCGCAACAAGGCCCCGGACAGGGGCATCCAGGGCCTTCCAGAATTCAAAGATGAAACGGCTCAGGCCCAGGCGCGCTCGGTCTTCAGCCTGGTCTCATAGCTGTCAATCGAGGACTTCTTCTCCATCGTCAGCCCGATGTCATCGAGGCCGTTGAGCAGGCAGTGCTTGCGGAACGGATCAATCTCGAACTTCACCGTGCCGCCGTCGGGGCCGCGGATCTCCTGGCTCGGTAGGTCGATCGTCAAGGTGGCGTTGGCGCCGCGCTCGGCGTCGTCGAACAGCTTGTCGAGGTCTTCCTGCGAGACGCGGATCGGCAGGATGCCGTTCTTGA
>NZ_JBARGP010000582.1:0-2162 GCF_049798375.1 Bradyrhizobium sp. | reverse complement strand
GCCGGGCGGGCAGGGGCTTTGGCCTTTGCCGGAGCCTTGACTGGTTTCTTGGACACCTTCTTGGGAGCCGTGCGAACCGGGACCGGCTTGGCGCGTTTGGATCGGATGATTTTGGCCATGTTGGCGGTATACTGAGGCACCATGACCGCAGGCAATGCCTTTGCACCCGAAGCGTACGGAACGGAGCCTGCCGACGTCGAGCTGTTCTCGGCGCTGCTGACGCCGCACCGCTCGCTCAACCGCGCCGGCTTCGTGGCGTTGATGAGCGTCGTCTGCGCCGTCAGCTTTGTCGGCGGCATCGCCTCGGTGCTGATGGGCGCCTGGCCGATCCTCGGCTTCTTCGGCTTGGACGTGCTGGCGATCTACTGGGCCTTCAAGGTCAATTTCCGCCGCGCCCGGGCCTATGAGGAAATTTCGATCACGGTATCCGAGCTCAAGCTGCGGCGGGTCAGCCATCGCGGCCATGTCATGGAGTGGACCTTCAATCCGCTCTGGGTCCGGCTCGATCAGGTCACCCATGAGGAGTTCGGGATCGAGAACCTTTATTTGGTGTCGGGCAGCCGCAGCGTCGCCGTTGCGGGTTTCCTGAGTCCGGACGAAAAGGCCAGTTTTGCCAAGGCGTTGCTGGCTGGGCTGCAGGCCGCCAAGCGCGGGCCGGTGCTCAATCCGATCTAGCGCTGACATCGGAAATCGGGTGGAGTGGGGACATGGCGCGCCCTACATCTGCTTCCATGATGACCCTAGCCATTCATGATCAGAGCCTGGCCAAGCCGGGCCCACAACAGTCCGCCGCGATGCGCGACTATGATTCGGTGCGTCGGGCGATCGCATTCATCTCGGAGCATTGGCGGCAGCAGCCGACCATCGAGGATATGGCGGATGCCGCCTCGCTGACGCCGGACGAGCTGCACCATTTGTTCCGCCGCTGGGCCGGGCTGACGCCCAAGGCATTCATGCAGGCGTTGACGCTCGACCACGCCAAGATGCTCTTGAAGGGATCGGCCAGCGTGCTCGACGCCGCGCTCGACTCCGGCCTTTCGGGACCGGGACGACTGCACGATCTGTTCGTCACTCACGAGGCGATGTCGCCGGGCGAATGGAAGACCGGCGGCGTCGGCATGACCATCGCCTACGGCTTCCACGCCTCGCCGTTCGGTACAGCGTTGGTCATGGCGACCAATCGCGGGCTCGCAGGCCTGGCGTTCGCCGATGCCGGCGAGGAATCCTCGGCGCTGTCGGACATGAAGAGCCGCTGGCCGCACGCCCTCTATGTCGAGGACGCCGCCGGGACCGCCGGGCTGGCCCAGCGCATCTTCGACACCAAGCTGTGGCGGCCGGATCAGCCGCTGCGCGTGGTGCTGATCGGCACCGATTTCGAGGTGCGGGTCTGGGAAACGCTGCTGAAGATTCCGATGGGGCGTGCAGTCAGCTATTCCGATATTGCCTGCAAGCTGCAGACGCCAAAGGCTTCACGCGCGGTCGGCGCTGCGGTCGGAAAGAATCCGGTCTCCTTCGTGGTGCCCTGCCATCGCGCACTGGGAAAGACCGGCGCGCTCACCGGCTATCACTGGGGCCTGACCCGCAAGCAGGCGATGCTCGGCTGGGAAGCCGGGCAGGTGGGGAGCGCGTAGTTGCTGGATTGCGATGAGTTAGTTTGCCACTAGCGCCGCGACGAAAGTTCACCTCTCCCATCGGGAGAGGTCCGATTGCATCGCCAGATGCAATCCGGGTGAGGGGTCAATATCTATCGAGCGGGCAGCGCCCCCTCACCCGCGCCTGGCGGCGCGACCTCTCCCCCCTGGGAGAGGTGAAGGGAGGTCCGCGGCTGGCGTCCTCTGCTCAAGCAATCGATTACGACGCCAGATCCAGCTTCGACGCCACCGTCGAGTCCGCATTCAGCCGATAGATGATCGGCACGCCGGTGGCGAGCTCGCGCTTCAGGATGCCTTCCGGCGACAGCTTCTCCAGCACCATAATCAGCGCGCGCAGTGAATTGCCGTGCGCGGCGACCAGCGTGCGCTCGCCGCGCAACACGCCGGGCAGAATCTCCTGGACGTAATAGGGCAGGGCGCGCGCCAGCGTATCTTTCAGGCTTTCGCCGCCGGGCGGCGGCACGTCATAGGAGCGGCGCCAGACGTGCACCTGCTCCTCGCCCCATTTCT
>NZ_JBARGP010000581.1:0-11039 GCF_049798375.1 Bradyrhizobium sp. | reverse complement strand
TGACCACGAAGGGCTGGATCTTCATCTTGGTGACGAGCAGGCCATGGATCACGCCGATCACGAGTCCGCCGGCGATGATCAGCGCGAAGGCGGCGACCCAATCGACGTTGCGGTTGACGATCAGGTCGATGAACAGCACGCCGAGCAGCGCGATCACCGAGCCGACCGACAGCTCGATGCCGCCGATGATGATGACGCAGGCCTCGCCGATCGAGAAGATGCCGAACAGCCCGACCTGATTGGCGGTGTTGGAGAGGTTGCCGGCGAGCAGGAACCGCGGATTGATGAAAGCAACAACGGCGCCGACCACCAGGATCAGGATCAGCAGGCTGAGATCTTTTTTCTGCACTTGTTTCCTCGCCTACACTGCCTGGCCGACAGCCAGCTGCAGCACGTTGTGTTCGCTGAACTGGCTGCGCTCCAGGAAGCCTGAAATCGCGCCCTCGTGCATCACCGCAATCCGGTCACTCACGCCGATCACCTCTTCCATGTCGCTCGATATCATCAGGACGGCGACACCCGCATCGGTGAGACGGCGCAGCATGTCGTAGATCTCCTGCTTGGCGCCGACGTCGATGCCGCGGGTCGGCTCGTCGAAGATCAGGACCTTCGGCCGCATCGATAGCCATTTGGCCAGCACGACCTTCTGCTGATTGCCGCCCGACAGCGCGCCGGCTGTCGTCGCCACGTCGGGTGCGCGGATCTTGAGGCGCTCGCGTTGGCTCTTCGCATTTTCGGTCTCGCGCGCGGTATCCACCAGCCACAGCCGTAGATACGAGGTGAGGTCGGGCAGCGAGATGTTCTCGGCGATCGACAGATCGAGCAGCAGGCCGCAGCCCTTGCGATCCTCCGGGATCAGATAGATGCCCTGTGCGATCGCCGCGCGCGGGCTCGTGAGCTGGATCGGTTCGCCGTCGAGCCGGATCGCGCCGCGCTGCAGGCGGTCGACGCCAAAGATGGCCCGGGCAAGCTCAGTGCGCCCGGAGCCGATCAGGCCGGCCAGACCGAGAATTTCGCCGCGCCGGACCTGCAGGCTGACCGCGCTCTCCGGATAGGTGTCGGTCACGGCGTCGACGATGTCGAGCACGGCCTCGCCGGGCGGCGCCGCCGGCGGCACGTAGAGCGATTTGAGATCGCGCCCGATCATCAGCCGGATCATCGCCGCGGGCGAAAGCTCGGCTCGCGTCAGCGCGCCGACCATGTGCCCGTCACGCAGCACCACGGCGCGGTCGGCGCATTGCACCACCTCGTTGAGGCGATGGGTGATGAAGATGATGCTGACGCCCTCGGCCTTGAGGCCGGCGATGACACGCAGCAGCCGCTCGGTCTCCGACAAGGTCAGGCTCGAGGTCGGCTCATCCATGATGACGAGACGCGCATTCAGCGACAGCGCTTTCATGATCTCGACGAGCTGGCGCTGTGCCAGCGACAAATCGGCCAGCAGCGTATCCGGCGCGAACTCCACGCCCAGGCGGTCGAGCAGCGGCTGCACCTGGGCATGGAGACGTTTGCGGTCGACCAGCCGCAGCGGCCCGCCATAGACCGGCTCGCGGCCGATGAAGACATTGGCCGCGACGTCGAGATTGTCGAATAAATTCAGCTCTTGATGCACGAAGGCGATGCCCGCCTTGATCGCATCGGTCACGTCGAGCGAGCGGCGTTCGATGCCGTCGATGCGGATGACGCCGCCGCTCGGCGCGACCACGCCGCCGAGCACGCGCATCAGGGTCGATTTGCCCGCGCCATTCTCGCCGACCAGCGCGATCACTTCGCCCGGCGAAACAGAGAAACTGACGCGGTCGAGCGCGACCACGCCGGGATAGTCCTTGCTGATATCGACCAGTTCGAGAAACGGCTCAGGCATTGGAAGCAGCACTTCACAGTCAGAGCGTCACCGGGGACGGCCCGGCGATCGCAGCTGGTCGAACAAACCCGGCAGCTTCTCCGCAGCCATCCATCGAGGCGACCGCCTGGGCGGGCTCCTCGGGATGAGGATCTTTTTGCGGCGACGACCAGACCGTCATGGCGAGGAGCGCGACGGGCGGGCATCTGGCAGTTGACGCATAGCATAGAACGCCGTGCGTCTCGCACCATGAGGCCAGCCCTCACGCTCCTCCGTTAAAGACAGATCGCTACTTTTTCAGCATCTGCTTCATCTGGTTCATGAACTCGTCGACGTTTGCCTTCTCGATCACCTTGCCGGGCACGATGATGATGCCGTTGGCCGGGACGCCCGACTTGTCGCCCTCGATATACTTCGCCATCAGCTTCATGCCCTGATAGCCCCACTCGAACGGCTGCTGCACGACGGTGCCGACGATGGCGCCTTCCTTGACGCCGCCGAGCGTGATCGGATCCTCGTCAAAGCCGATGACCTTGATCTTGTTGAGCTTGCCGGCCTCCTTCAGCACCTCATAGATGCGCGGGGTGTTGTAGGAGTAGAAGCCGACCAGGCAGCTCACATCCGGGTTGGCGGCGAGGACGTCCTCGACGTTGCGCTTGGCGCGGGTCTGGTCGATCTCGTCGCCGCGAACGTCTGTAAGCTCGACCTTGGAGCCCTTGATAGCCTCCTTGACGCCTTCGATGCGTTCACGCGCATTGTCGGCGCCGGGCAGGCCGACGAAGCCGACACACTTGCCGCCGTTCGGCAACGCCTTCAGCATCAGCTTGCCGGCTTCCTTGCCGAGATCGGTATTGGAGGAGCCGATATAGGCGACGCGCTTCGACTGCGGCGCGTCGGAATCCGTGGTGAACAGCACCGACTGGGAGGCGATCTTGTTCAGCTCCTCGGTCTCGTTCTTGGGGTCGACCGCGCTGACCATGATGCCGGCCGCACCGGCCGCGACGAGATCGTCGAGGATGCGCTGCTGCACGGCGGCAGCCGCCTGCTCCGGATATTTGAACTGCAGATCGTATTTGGGCAGCTCGCCCTGTGCCTTCTTCACGCCGGCTTCGGCGATCTTCCAGAAGTCGGAGGCGCCGTTGACCACGAAGGCTAGCACCTTCTTGTCGGCCGCCTGTGCCGAGCCAAGGCCGAAGGCAACCGCGAATACGGCGGACACACCGGCAGCGACGATACGCTTCATGAAACTCCCTCCCCATTTTGGTGCCTGGCCCTTCTGTCGAGGCCAGAACATTGCAGCATTTGTTATGGTGTTGTGTCGTTCGGGTGCACACCCCGTCCCGCTGTCAGGCTGCTGCATGAAAACCGCTGCGCCATCCGCGATCTGCGAACGATGCCACGACGATCCGCTGCAGCCCGCAAAATGAGGCGCGCACCTCAAAGTAGCAGAAGAGTATCATACCTGCAACAGCAGCTGCGGTGTTTTCGCGCACCCCTGCGCTCTTAGATGGGAAGTTGCGCCACCGGCAATTTTCGAACCGTTACAAGCCCTTTGGCGGCGGGCCACAACTGCGCGGCCGACGTCCAAGCCCTAGTTCGGCCGCAGCGACAGCACTATAACGCGCCCCCAAGGTGCTTCGCGCCGGCTGAAGTCAACGGTTCACCCCCGTTGCGAGAGAATTTTCCCATGCGGATGATCGGACGTTTTCTGGGCTTCCTGTTTGCGACTGGAACCGTGCTGTTCCTGGCCGGAGCCGCTGCGGTCGCCGTCCTGGTCTGGCATGTCTCGAAGGACCTGCCGGACTATACGCAGTTGCAAAAATACGAGCCGCCGGTGATGACCCGCGTGCACGCCGCGGATGGCTCGCTGGTCGGTGAATATGCCAGAGAGCGTCGCCTCTATTTGCCGATCCAGGCGGTGCCGAAACTCGTGATCAATGCGTTCCTCGCAGCCGAGGACAAGAACTTCTACGAGCATGGCGGCGTCGACTTTTCCGGCATGGCGCGCGCGGGGCTGCTCTACATTCAGAATTTCGGCTCGGACCGCCGCCCGCAGGGGGCGTCGACCATCACCCAGCAGGTCGCCAAGAATTTCCTGCTGACCAACGAGGTCTCGTTCACCCGCAAGATCAAGGAAGCCTTGCTGGCGATGCGCATCGAGCGTGCCTATTCCAAGGACAAAATCCTCGAACTCTATCTGAACGAGATCTATCTCGGCTCCGGCTCCTACGGCATTGCCGCGGCCGCGCTGACCTATTTCGACAAGTCGGTGAACGAACTCACCATCGCGGAAGCCGCCTATCTCGCGGCGCTGCCGAAGATGCCGGGAAGCCTCAATCCGGTCCGCAACCATGACCGCGCGATCGAGCGGCGCAACTACGTGGTCGACCGCCTGCAGGAGAACGGCTGGATCAGCAAGGCTGATGCCGACAAGGCCCGCAAGGAACCGATCGACATCGCCACCCGTTCCAACAGCGCACACCGTTTCGCCGGCGAATATTTTGCCGAGGAAGTGCGCCGTGACCTGTTCGAGCGCTATGGCGAGAAAAAGCTCTATGAAGGCGGCCTGTCGGTCCACACCACGCTCGATCCCAAGATCCAGGTCATGGCGCGCAAGGCCATGGTGGCCGGCCTAGTGAAATATGACGAGCAGCAGGGCTATCGCGGGCCGGTCAGCAAGCTCGACATCTCCGACGACTGGGGCGTCAAGCTCGCCGAGGTGAAGTCGCTTGCCGATATCTCGCCATGGCGAATGGCGGTGGTGCTCCAGGTCTCCGAGCAAGCGGCACGGATCGGGTTCCAGCCCGCTCGCGAGTTCGGCGGCGCCCTCAGCAAGGATCGCGAGATCGGCTTGATTCCGCTGGATGGCGTCAAATGGGCCAAGGCTGCCCCCGGGACTTCCGCCTCCGCGGCATCGCACGCCAGGACGCCGACGTCGGTGGCGCAGGTGTTGCAGGCGGGAGACGTAATTTATGCCGACCCGCTGTACCGCGAGGGTAAGCCCGTCAGCGGTCAGTACCGGCTCGAGCAGGTGCCCGAAGTGTCCGGCGCGATGGTGGCGATGGAACCGAACACGGGACGCGTGGTCGCGATGGTCGGCGGCTTCTCCTTCGACCAGAGCCAGTTCAACCGCGCCACCCAAGCCTATCGGCAGCCGGGCTCGTCGTTCAAGCCGATCGTCTATTCGGCTGCGCTCGACAATGGCTATACGCCGTCGACTCAAGTGCTCGCGGCGCCGATCGAGATCGATCAAGGCCCCGGCGCTGGAATCTGGCGCCCGGAAAACTTCTCCGCCAGCGAGAACAATCTGGGGCCGACCACCTTGCGCCGCGCCCTGGAGTTGTCGCTGAATACGGTGACCGTGCGGCTGGCGCAGGATATCGGCATGCCGCTGATCTCGGAATATGCCAAGCGCTTCGGCATCTATGACGAACTGCCGAACTATTTGTCCTACTCGCTCGGCACCGGCGAAACCACTGTCATGAAAATGGTCACGGCCTATTCGATGATCGCCAATGGCGGCCGCCGGGTGAAGTCGACCCTGATCGACCGTATCCAGGACCGTTACGGCCATACGATATTCAAGCACGATGCCCGTGAATGCCGCGGCTGCGACGCCTCCGATGGCTGGCACAATCAGCCTGAGCCGGAGTTGGTCGACCATCGCGAGCAGGTGCTGGACCCGATGACCGACTACCAGATCACCGAAATGATGGAAGGCGTGGTTCAGTTCGGCACAGCCGCACGGATGCGCGATATCGGCAAGCCGATCGCCGGCAAGACCGGCACCACCAACGAAGCCAAGGATGTGTGGTTCATCGGCTACTCGCCGGACCTCGTCGTTGGGCTCTATGTGGGCTACGATAAGCCCCGCAGCCTCGGCAGCGGCAAGCAGGCGCAGGCCGCCTACATTTCGGTCCCGATCGCGCACGACTTCATGAAGCTCGCGCTCGCTGACAAGCCGGCGACCCCGTTCAAGATTCCTGCCGGCATCAAGCTGGTGCGTGTCGACGCCAAGACCGGCATGCGTGCCGGCCCCGGCCAGAACAACGGCACGATCCTCGAGCCCTTCAAGCCGGGCACGGCGCCGCCGGATGGTTATTCGGCGCTGAGCGCAACCGACCCCGACCGAGCACCTGGTGCGCAGGTCGCAGCGCCGGATGCCGGCGCCGTCATGCGACCCGGGACCGGCGGGCTTTACTGAGCCATGTTCGCGCGCGCCTTCGTGGCTAGTTTTCCGGCGCCGGCGTGACTGCCGCTCCGCGGCAGCAGCAAGCCGTGCTTGCGCTTGCCTTCTATAGGGTACCCCCCTATGTTACGATCATGTCGCACACCATCAAGCACAAATCGAAGCTGATCGGCCGGGTCAGGCGCATCAAGGGACAGATCGAGGCGGTCGAGCGCGCGCTGGAAGCCGAGCTCGGCTGCACCGACGTGCTGATGCTGGTGGCCTCGGTGCGCGGCGCCGTCAACGGCCTCACCGCCGAGCTGCTGGAAGACCACATCCGCCATCACGTCGTCGACCCCGCCCGCGAGAAGGACGCCGACAAGGCCCAGGGTGCGGCCGACCTGATCGATGTAATTCGGACCTATCTGAAGTGAAACGATGACCGATATCGCCCAGCTTCTGCAGCAGAGCACCGCCAACGCGTGGCTGTTCGTGCCGAGCGCGATCCTGCTCGGCGCGTTGCATGGACTCGAGCCTGGCCACTCCAAGACGATGATGGCCGCCTTCATCATCGCGATCCGCGGCACCGTGCTGCAGGCCACCCTGCTCGGGCTTTCCGCCACCGTCTCGCACACCGCGATCGTTTGGCTGGTCGCGCTCGCTGGATTGTATTTCGGCCGCCAATGGAATGGCGAGCAAAGCGAGGCGTATTTCCAGATCGCCTCCGCCGTTATCATCATCGGCGTCGCGATCTGGATGGCATGGCGAACCTGGCGCGAGCAGAACGCCGAGCATGATCATCACCATCATCATGCCGAGGCGCAGCGGATCGCAACCCGCAATGGGATGCTGATGCTGTCGATCTTCGAGGACGGCGTGCCGCCGCACTTCCGGATCGAAAGCGAGAGCGGCGCGTTGCCGACGCCGGAAGAAATTAGTCTGGACACCATCAGGGACGACGCCACCAGCCAGACTTTCGGTTTCATTGCGAAAGCCGGCTACCTCGAAAGCGCCGATGAAATCCCCGAGCCGCACGCCTTCGAAGCAAGGCTGTCGCTGCGCGGCGAGATATCCACTGCCGTGTTCGAGGAGCACGATCATTCGCACATGAATCTCGGTGACGAGGACGACGCGCACGCCCGCGCGCATGCCGCCGACATTCGCAAGCGCTTCGCGGGCCGTAGCGTCACCACCTGGCAGATCGTGCTGTTTGGTCTCACCGGCGGACTGATCCCCTGCCCGGCAGCGATCACCGTGCTGCTGCTGTGCCTGCAACTCAAGCAATTCAGCCTCGGCTTCACGCTGGTCGTGTGCTTCGGCATCGGGCTCGCCATCACCATGGTGTCCGCCGGCGTGCTCGCAGCGCTCAGCCTGCGCCACATCGAACGGCGCTGGAGCGGCTTCAGCCACTACGCCCGCCAGGCGCCTTATGCGTCGGCGATGTTGATCGTGCTGGTCGGTCTTTATACCGGCTGGCTCGGCCTGAAGGCGATCTGACGGACCGCGCACAGCGCGGGAGCCGCCATCAGCACATTTATTTGAAACAGTGTTCGCGCAGATCGGTCGCAGGCCGCTCCGAGCACGTGGTCTATTGCCATGGACGGCTTGAGGAAAATCAAGCCGCGCGGCCGCATTTATGCAAGGATGGCCGCAGCCGGAACCGTTTGCATCCCCCCTGTCGCTTCCACACCGCGTCGGCTATGGTCAGACACTGTCATAAAACTGTTATAGATGGACAAGATGCGGGACTCTGATGCGACTGCGTTGGTCCGCGGCAATGGGCGCCTCGCTGTCGGGCTTGGCCGCGTGTCGGCCGCCGCGACGCGCAACGGCCTCGACGCTTCGGCTGCGCTCGACATTCACCGGGAGCCGGCGACGCCGCCGTCGGAGATGCCATCACTCGCATCAGCACCCGCCGCGATCGTGCTCCCTGAGGTGCCGCCGGGCAACGAGATCGAGCTCAAGCTGCTGGTCGCCCCCGGACGCCTCGGTGATTTCGACGATGCTCCGGTCATATCGGCGCACGCGCGCAACAAGGGCACGCGGCGACATCTGAAATCGGCTTACTACGACACCCGCAAGCGCCTGCTGTGGCGCAACGGCTTGTCCCTGCGGGTCCGGCAGATCGGCAACCGCTTCGTGCAAACCATCAAGACCCAAGAGACCGACGACCCGCTGCGGCGTGGCGAGTGGGAGGCGAGCGTGCCGTCGCTCGAGCCGGACCTTGCGCTAGCGCTGCCGTTCGTCCCGGAGAGGCTGCGCGAGGGGCTGACGCCGGACCGGCTCGAGACCGTGTTCGTCACCGACATTCATCGTCATCAGCGCATGCTCGATCTGCCGACCGGCACGGTCGAGGTCGCGTTCGATCACGGCGTCATCACCGCGGGCGAGCGCACGATGCCTGTCAACGAGATCGAGCTCGAGCTGAAGAGCGGCAGCACGGCGGCGATCTACGAGATCGCGCGGCGGCTCGCCGAGCACGGCGCGGTGCGTCCGTCGATCCATGCCAAATCCGCACGCGGCTTCGATCTCGCGACCGACCGCGCGCCCGGCGCCGAGAAGCCGCGCAAACTCGAGCTCGATCCGGCAGTCTCGCTCGACGAGAGTTTTGCGATCGTGCTGCGGAGCTGCTTCGGCCATCTGTTGCAGGCGATTCCGGCGGCCGAGGACGGCCGCGATGTCGAAGGCGTGCACCAGTTGCGCGTGGCGCTGCGCCGCCTGCGCGCCGCGCTGCAATTGATGCATGCGATCGGCGCCCGCAGCCGGCTCGAGAGCCTGCGCTCGGACGCGCGCTGGCTCGCACAGAGCCTTTCGGCCGCGCGCGACTGGGACGTGTTCCAGACCGAGACCTTGCCGGTCGTGGCGCAAGCCTGCGCCTCGCTCGGCGGCTTCACGGCGCTCCGTGAGATCGCCGAGCGGCATCGCACCAACGCCTATCGCCGGATCCGCTCCGCGCTGGCGGGTGCCCGCGCGACCGGCTTCCTGCTTGGTCTCGGCGAATGGATCGAGACGCGCGGCTGGCGCAGCGACGTCTCGCCGGAGACGCTCGGGCAACTGGCTCTGCCCGCGATCGATTTCGCCGCCATCGTGCTGCAGGCACGGCATGCCAAGGTGCTGAAGCGTGGCCGGCATTTCAAGTCGCAGACAGCGGAGCGGCGCCATGAGCTGCGGTTGGCGCTGAAGAAGCTGCGCTATAGCGTCGACTTCCTGCTGCCGCTCTATGGCGACCGCAAAGCCGCCAAAAAATACGCCCGCAGGCTCGCCCGCCTGCAGGAGCGGCTCGGCCTGTACAACGACATGGCGACCACGAACCGGCTGCTCGCCGGCCTCGGCTCTGAGAGCACCGAGGGCGCCATCGCGGCCGCGGCGATTACTGGCTGGCAGGCGCACGCCATGAACGGCGTGGAGGCGCCGCTGCGCGAGGCCTGGCGCGGCTTCGTCGGCGCGACCCCGCCCTGGTCAACTGCAGCGGAAGCCTGACGGCCCGGAACTTGCTTCCAGCGATCTTGCTAAGGCGCGGTGAGCAGGCAATAGTCCTGGTTCGCACATGCCTCTCCTTTTCACACAGCGAGTTCGTTTCTCCTCATGCCCGTCATCAACAGCATTGCCGCGCTCTCCGACGAGATGACCGCGTGGCGCCACGATTTCCACGAGAACCCCGAACTGCTCTACGAGGTGCATCGCACCGCCGGCGTGGTCGCCGACAGGCTGCGTGCCTTCGGCTGCGACGAGGTCGTCACCGGCATCGGCCGCACCGGCGTGGTCGGCGTGATCCGCGGCCGCAACGCGGCCTCCGGCAGGACCATCGGCCTGCGCGCCGACATGGATGCGCTGCCGATCCTGGAGGCCTCGGGCCTGCCGTTCGCCTCCAAGAATCCGGGCGTGATGCATGCCTGCGGCCATGACGGCCACACCACCATGCTGTTGGGCGCGGCCAAGCATCTCGCCGAGACGCGCAATTTCGACGGCACCGTGGTGGTGATCTTCCAGCCCGCGGAGGAAGGCGGCGCCGGCGGCAAGGCCATGGTCGACGACGGGTTGATGACCCGCTGGGGCGTTCAGGAGGTCTATGGCATGCACAACATGCCGGGACTGCCGGAGGGCAATTTCTCGCTCTCGCACGGCGCCATGCTGGCGTCTGCGGACGCGATCGAGATCACGGTCACCGGCAAGGGCGGCCATGGCGGCTCCGGCCCGCACAAGGCGGTCGACAGCATCCTGATCGCGGCGCAGATCGTCAATGCGCTGCAGTCGATCGTTGCGCGCAATGTCGATCCGCTGCAATCGGCCGTGATCTCGGTCTGCGCCATTCACGGCGGCACGGCCTTCAACGTCATCCCGGAGACGGTCGAGATGAAGGGCACGGTGCGCACCTTGCATCCGGAGATCCGCGATCTCTGCGAGAAGCGCATCGCCGAGGTCGCCGACGCCACCGCGCGGGCCTATGGCGGCAGCGCCAAGACGGTCTACGCGCGGATGTATCCGGTGACGATGAACCATGCCCGCGAGGCCGCCTTCGCGGCCGAAGTGGCGCGCGACATCTCCGGGACGGAGCGCGTCGACGAGCGGGCGCTGCCGCGGATGGGCGGCGAGGATTTCTCGTTCATGCTGCAGGAGCGCCCCGGCGCCTTCGTCTTCATCGGAACCGGCGAGGGCGCCGAGCTGCACCACCCGGCCTATCGCTTCAACGACAACGTGCTCGCCACCGGCGCCTCGTTCTGGGTCCGCCTGGTCGAGAAGAGCATGCCGGCGAACTAGTTCGATAGCCTCGTCATTTCGTGACGAGGCCACAGTTCGCAGGGTGGGCAAAGCGTAGCGTGCCCACCGTCAAGACCGTCGCTCCGAATGGTGGGCACGCTTACGCTTTGCCCACCCTACCGGCTATCGAAAGAGCAGCCGGCTGATCGCAGGTCTACGGCCATTCGACAGTTCGCTCCGTATCGAAGCATGACGCCACTACGTGGGATTAGGGAGAACGCATCAGCTGCTCCCGATCCCGCGAGGCGTCATGACCGCACGGCCCACCAT
>NZ_JBARGP010000580.1:0-14935 GCF_049798375.1 Bradyrhizobium sp. | reverse complement strand
GGCTGAAGCTGGTGTTGAGCGGTCTGTCGGCAGCGTCGGAGAATTCCTATGACAACGCTCTCGCCGAAACCATCAACGGTCTCTACAAGGCTGAGGTGATCCATCGGCGCGGGCCATGGCGTGGTTTCGAGGCCGTCGAGTTCGCAACCTTGGAATGGGTGGACTGGTTCAATACGCGACGGCTCCTCGAGCCCATCGGCAACATCCCGCCTGCCGAGGCCGAGCAACGCTACTACGCCATGCTGGAACAAAGCACCATGGCGGCATAACTTAAACCAACTGGCCTCCGGAAAACCTGGCGCGGTTCGAAGCGCTGAGGCCGGATGGCCGGATAACCCACCGCGTGGTCGTCAGGCCCTGATCACGGGCGTCGGCGCTTTTGGCTTGTCGGCCTTCTTTGACCATGAGCGGTAGTAGGCGACCGCGATCAACAGCGCTATGCCGACGACACTGACCACGACCTGCATCCAGATCGCATCGGAGACCTCGACGAGCGCGACGTGCGCACCCACGGCGAGGAAGACGCCGACGCAGAAGACCTCCAGCGATTGCTGCCCGCACTTGATGAGCGGCCGGAATATCGGCCATCCGAGGCCCGGCCAGTCGCGCGGCACGAACCTATTGATGAAGAAGGCCAGGACGATGAAATGGACGAGCCGGTAAGGTGCAAGGTTGGTCTTGTCGTTGGGATTGAACGCATCGTAGAGCCATGCCGGCATCAAGTGAGCGATCTGCGGGAATCGTCCCGACACCGTCATGACGAATGCGAACAGCAAGTAGCCGCAGCCGAACCAGAACAGGGCGCGCGACCGGATCAACGGCCTTGCCTCGATCGAGCCGCCGAGTGCAAACCATCCGCCGAACACGAAGAGAAACTGCCAGCAGAATGGATTAAAGTACCAGACTCCGGTCGGGAAGGCGGCTAGATTCCAATCGAAGTGGCGGGCTGCCACATAGAGAAGGAACGAGGCTGTCAGGGTCAGGTTCGGCAGCCGCAACAACGTCCACAAGACCGGAGGAAAGATGACCATGAGCAAGATATACAGAGGCAGCACGTCCATGTTGACGGGTTTGAACGAGAGAATCAGTCCCTGGTAGAGGGTTTCCGCCGGATTGGCCATGAAGCCTGCAACATTGAACTCGTTCTCGAGATTCGGATTGCCATAGCGATGAGCGAGAAATCCGACCTCCGCGATGTACATGACGAACAAAATGATATGGGCGACGTAGATTTGCCACGCGCGTCTTATGAGGCGACTGCCGGCGACGACGAACCCTCGCTCGAGCATCATTCGCGCGTAGACGAATGAAGCGGTGTAGCCTGAGATGAAGACGAACAGATCGGCCGCGTCGCTGAAGCCGTAGTTGCGTTGGGTAAGCCAGTTGACCGCATTGTTTGGTATGTGGTCGAGGTAGATCGCCCAGTTGGCGAACCCGCGGAACAGGTCGAGTCTGTAGTCCCGACCTCTAGGCGGCAATTGCGTCCGGATCCTCATCATATCACACCATTTTAGCCTGCTGTGCCGCCCAGGTCGATGGTTTGACCTTACGGACACCGAACCGAACTGCACTCCACCTATCCGACCGAGCGCATCAACGGCGAGTCAAGCGGCGGACCCAGGGTGGTCGGCATCTTCCCCAACGAGGACGCCCATCGCCCCGCCGCGCGAAATCCTGCTCGAGGAAAACGATAAATGAGCCGTCCAGCGCGCTCGCGATATGACCCGGAAACGATCGCCCTGCTGAGCTGATCCCGACGTCAGCCTCACGGCTATCGCCAATTGACCTACACGACCCGTGCCTGCGGACGCGGTGACCGGCCGCCAGCTACTCCACGCCATGGGACACGATCCCGGCGGCCCGACCTAAGACTGGCTCCCCGCGTTATTATTTGACTGGACCGCATTTGGCTTCGAGCGCGCTTTAAGCATCCTGGACCATATCGTCAACGGGTTCGGATCGGCTGACTTTGACCCGATGCTGCCGGCTTTTGCTCTTTGGCGATTCTCCAGACCGTGTTCGATAGGTCGTCGGCAACAATCAAGGCCCCACGCGGATCTACCGTCACTCCGACCGGTCGTCCTCGCACTTTGCCGTCGTCACCCAGGAAGCCAGAAACGAATTCCATTGGACTGCCGGCGGGTTGTCCGTCTTTGAACGGTACGAAAACCACCTGATAGCCGACCGGCACGCTGCGATTCCAGCTACCGTGCTCGCCAATGAAAACTCCATCCGCGAAATCCGCTCCCATGGCGGGCGTCGAGAAGGCGACGCCAAGGGCGGCGACATGCGATCCCAAACCGTAGTCCGGCCGGATAGCCGAGGCGACCTTCTGAGGATCCCGAGGTTGCGCGCGCGGATCGACGTTGTGACCCCAATAGCTGTAAGCCCAGCCGTAAAAGGCGCCTTCTCGGACTGCAGCCAGGTAGTCAGGCACCAGGTTGGGTCCGATTTCGTCGCGCTCGTTCACGACTGCCCAGAGTTGATCCGTTCCCGGCTGAATAGTGAGGGCGGTGGGATTGCGGAGGCCCGTTGCATAGGGCTTGTGCGCACCGGATTGGGCATCGGTCTGCCACACCATCTCTCTGTTGGCCTCGACATCCATCCCGCGTTCGGTGATGTTGCTGTTTGATCCGATGCCGACGTAGAAGAAGCGGCCATCGGAGCTTGCCGTCATAGCCTTCGTCCAGTGATGATTAATCGCCGAAGGAAGGTCGGCGACCTTTATCGGCGCGCCACTTGCCTGCGTCTGACCGTCACGATAGTCGAACCGGACGACCGCGTCCTGGTTGGCGACGTAGAGTGTACCACGGATCAACGCGAGCCCGTAGGGCGCATTGAGATTGTCCGCGAAAACCACCTGCTTTTTGTAGCTGCCATCGCCATCTACGTCCTGCAATAGCGTCAACCGATTGCCACCCTTGACACTACTTTTGCCCAAGCTCTTGATGTAGTTTGCAATGGAATCCTTTGGGCGAAGGGCGGGTGCGCCCCCTCCCGTGCCCTCCGCCACGAGAATATCCCCATTGGGAAGAACAAGAGTTTGCCGCGGAATCATTAGGTTCGTCGCAATGGCCCTGATCGTGTATCCGTTGCGCACTCGGGGGGGCACCTCGCTCTGAAGGACCAGCCTTGGGATTGTCATTTGCGGCAGAAGGCCGCGCTGCGGTTCTGGCAGATTAGGATTCGGGCCGTACTGCAGCGGTCCGGGGATCCTCATCGCAGCCCGAGAGAGCGATAGCGAGCGCAGCTATCAGGAGGTACCAACGCCATGCCGCTTCTCCCGCATGAAATCCGGAATATCCGATCCAACAGGAAATGAGCGCCAGGAGCCTAACGAGAGCAGACAGAGAAAGGTCTTCCGGCATAGTCGCGTGGGCGTCCTTAGCGTGGACAAACGCGTCGATAAAGCCGAGCACCCACATCACGGACAGCACGATGAGATAGGCTATTCGCTTCCTGTCCGGAGCCACCTGCACGCTCAGCAGGCCGATCAACGCGCAAATCAGAGCAAAGCCGCCACCAACCAAGCCTGCAGCGATGAGCCAGGACGAGAAATTGGTCCACTGCACTTGGAAAGTCGACCAATACGCAAAGTCGCTGACGAGCGCGGCAAGAAATAGAGGCAAGGGGAACGCGAGGAAAATCGCGTGGATCGGGCGGAGCGGTCTGAAGGGAAAAGTCGCGGCGGCCACGAGCGCCTCCAGCATTCGGGCCCCGGCACGGGTTGCCCGAACCAGAGACTCAATGGCCGTCCTTTAGTTCCAAAGAGCCAAATGCTTTCCGGCAGCGACGATCCACCAGTCTTTACAGGGGCGCGCTGCAACTGTTTGGCGTCTCTCCGACGGAAGGGGTCCGCGACATCGTCGTGACCGCTGCGACTGCCAAGAACATGAGAGCCATTAGCCCGCAACCGACTAGCAGAGAGAACAATGTTCCGAGACCAAGGGCTATCCAGCCATGCTTTCCCATTTCCACACCGGAGGCCGCTCGCCAAATTACGAGAGCCCCGGCGCCGGTGAGCAACAATATGGCTCCCAGAAGGGTCGACAGAGCGATTCCGCCGGATCCGCTTGGCCCGCGTCGGGCCAGACCAGTTGGACGGTCCGCCGAGGAACGCCCCAGTTGGTGGAATAGGTGACCCACGATCCTATGGTCGCGAATGAGGGGAGATCCTCCGGCTCATCGGGTACGATCTCGGCCCTGTTGATCTCACCCATAAGGAAGATGCCGTCCAAGTTTCCTTGCTGGGCGGCAAGGCGGGCGAGCTGTTCGAGCCTCGGATAGTCAGATGCGGGGAGAGCGATTTTTGGAAGAGGCAGCATGACCAACCTCCTTCGGCTTCAATACGATCTCGCGGGTGAGACCACGAAAGCTGGAAATTAGCCCGGACGGCGCGCACACCGTCCGGCTAACCGCCTGCGTGAAGGAGGCCGGCGTGAAGATCAAAACGCGCCGTGCGCGTATCAATGATGACGGTATAAGCCATAGCACACGTAATGTAGTGCCCCAGCCCATCGGCGACATTGCGGCGAAACCGCACAGTCGCGTGCAACACGGAAGCCGGAGTGGAAGACCACCGCTAGGTGAAGCAGTCTACCCACCTACATAGTTGTGCACGCATGGTACGCCGGACAATCTGGCAGTCCGCGCATCTGAGCGGGCAACCTTCTGATCGCCTCAATCGGTAGGACCGCCGTTTGACGTGAATGGGAGCCCCAACTCCGCAACACATCGTTTATATTGCGCTGGCTCCGCCCGCAATGGAACAACGATTGGCATCGTAACATACGACGCCGCTCCGAATTTAGTGTACCCCAAGACGGCGAGGCCGTTGCGCTAAGCGGCTGGCGGTAGTTGCGCTCTGGGGCTTGTACGCTTTTCTTGGCGCTCTAGCGGCAGCAATTGCTGCCGTGGTTGGCACTTTTCCTCATTGGATCGTTCAATTGTGAACGAGTGCTGGTCAGGGGGCCCGGGGCAGAACCGCGGCTTCGGTCGACCTCGCACACCGGCGCCAAACCTTACAGTGGCGATATCCGTCTGTCTCGGCTAAGTAACGAGGGTAGCATATACCCTCCACCTTGCAGCTGGGGCAACGAACGCAAATGTTCCTTCTTGCCGTTCTCGTCCTTCCGTTCGCCGGAGGCTTCATTGCGGCATTCCTGCGGACCGATGCGCGCACCGCCGAGGCATGGCTCGCCGGCGGCATCGCACTTACGGCTTTCTGCCTCATGGCTGCGGCCTATCCGAGCGTGACGAACGGAGGCGTCCTTGGTTGGCGCACGGAGTGGATTGCCGAACTTGGGCTTTCATTCGCACTGAGACTCGACGGCTTCGCTTGGGCCTTCGCCATGCTGATCACCGGGATTGGCTTTCTGGTGGTGCTGTATGCCCACTATTACATGTCGCCCAGCGACCCCGTGCCTCGGTTCTTTTCCCTGCTGCTTGCTTTCATGGGGGCAATGCTGGGCATCGTGCTCTCCGGCAACCTGCTCCAGCTCGTGTTCTTCTGGGAGCTGACCAGCCTTCTTTCGTTCCTGCTGATCAGCTACTGGCATCATAATTCGGCTGCGCGTGACGGCGCGCGGATGGCGCTGGTGATTACCTCGAGTGGCGGGCTTTGCCTTTTCGCCGGCGTCTTGTTGATCGGCCACATCGTCGGCAGCTATGACCTCGATAAGGTTTTGACCTCAGGAGAGACGATCCGCTCTCATGAACTCTATGTTCCAGCACTCGTGCTGATCCTGATCGGTGCGCTGAGCAAAAGCGCGCAGTTTCCGTTTCATTTCTGGCTTCCGCACGCGATGGCGGCTCCGACCCCCGTATCCGCTTATCTGCATTCGGCAACAATGGTGAAGGCGGGCGTCTTCCTTCTGGTCAGACTCTGGCCCGCGCTCGGCGGCTCGAACGAATGGTTATGGCTGGTGGGATCGGCCGGGTTGATCACTTTTCTCCTGGGCGCCTTTCTCGCGGTGTTCCAGCAGGATCTGAAGGGGCTGCTTGCCTACTCGACGATCAGCCATCTCGGCCTGATCACGCTGTTGACCGGACTGGACACGCCGTTCGGGCAGATCGCAGCGATCTTTCACATCATGAACCATGCCACCTTCAAGGCGTCCCTCTTCATGGCTGCCGGCATCATCGATCACGAGACCGGCACGCGCGACATCCGACGCTTGAGCGGTCTGTACGCTTTCATGCCGATCACCGCGACCCTGGCCATGGTCGCAGCAGGGTCGATGGCCGGCGTACCGCTGCTGAATGGCTTCCTCTCGAAGGAGATGTTCTTCGCCGAGACAATCGAGGTCCATGACAATTCGCTTCTCGATCAAGCGCTTCCTTACATCGTCACGGCGGCCAGCACCTTCACCGTTGCCTATTCACTGCGGTTCATTCGCGATGTGTTCTTCGGCCCGGCGCCCGTAGGTCTCCCGCGTACGCCTCACGAACCCCCGCTTCTGATGCGGCTTCCGACCGAGCTTCTCGTCCTGGCATGTGTCGTGGTCGGCATCGCTCCGGCCTTGACCGTTGCACCGATTCTCGACACCGCGGCTGGAGCCGTCCTCGGCTCCAAGATGCCGGTGTACAGCTTGGCTCTCTGGCACGGCTTCACGCCCGAATTGCTGATGAGCATTCTGGCGATGGTCGGTGGGGTCGGCGTTTATGTGATGCTGCGCTCCTACCTTCTCGTCAACGAGGGCCCGCCCTTGCTTCGCCGTCTCAGCGGCAAGCAGATATTTGACTGGATGATGGTGACGTTATCCTGGCGTCTTGCGCGCTGGCTTGAGAGCAAGCTTGGGACGAGACATCTCCAGCCGCAATTGAGAGTCTTGGCCGCCACCGCCTTTCTCGCTGCCCTGCTGCCGCTCTATTCGCGCAGCATCTCACTGGCGGATCCCCTAGGAGGCCAATTCGACCTGGCCTTCGCTTTGCTTTGGATAATCGGCGCCGCTTGTGCGATCGGCGCTGCGGTTCAGGCCAAGTTCCATCGCGTCGTCGCGCTGATCTTTCTCGGGTCTGCCGGACTCGTGACCTGCGTTAGCTTCGTATGGTTGTCGGCACCCGACGTGGCACTGACACAGATCCTCGTCGAGACGGTCACGACGGTCCTCCTGTTGCTCGGCTTGCGATGGTTGCCCAAACGTATCGCACCGGCCGGGCTGGAAGCGGCAACCCACAGAATTCGATGGCACCGCGTGCGTGATTTCGCCATCGCGCTCTTCGTCGGGATCGGGCTCGCCACGCTGGCGTTTGCAGCCATGCAGCACCCTGATACTAACAGCATCTCGCGATACTTCGTCGAAAACGCCCATGCCAAAGGCGGCGGGACCAACGTGGTCAACGTCATCCTGGTGGACTTCCGCGGATTCGACACAATGGGTGAGATCACGGTGCTCGCCGTCGTTGCGCTCACCGTCTATGCGCTGTTACGCCGCTTCCGTCCGGCGCTGGAGAGCATTCCCGTTCCGGAACAGCAGCACGCCCAGGACACCCACGACGAGGCACATCCCGACCGACAGAAGGGTGACACCGCTAAGGACACGACGGAGATCGCGGCGTTAATGATGAGGCTGATGTTTCCCGTGATCGGCGTGGTTGCGGTCTTCCTGCTGTTGCGCGGGCACGACCTTCCTGGCGGAGGCTTCGTCGCCGGCGTCGCCATGGCAGCCGCATTCATCCTGCAATACATGGCTCGCGGCACGACGTGGGTGGAAGCTCGTCTTCACGTCATGCCGGTGCGCTGGATGGGCTTCGGGCTGCTCCTCGCAGCATGCACGGGAGCCGCTGCCTGCGTTCTCGGATATCCCTTCCTGACCTCGTACTTTGCTTATGCCGAGCTGCCGCTGGTCGGGCGCGTCCCCATGGCCAGCGCCTTCCTGTTCGACCTGGGCGTGTTCGCCCTTGTGGTTGGCGCCACGGTGCTGATGCTGATCGCGATCGCGCATCAATCGTTGCGGCGCTACGGAAGTCCGTCGCAGATCGGCCAACGCGTACGATCGAAGGAGGATCTGGTCTGATGGAACTCGTGCTGGCGATCGGGATCGGGACGCTTGCCGCGTCCGGCGTGTGGCTGATCCTCAGGCCACGCACGTTCCAGGTCATCGTCGGACTGTCGTTGCTCTCCTACTCCGTCAATCTCTTCATCGTGGCCATGGGGCGGGTGCGGAGCGGGGCTCCGGTCCTGAACGCAAAGGAGGTTGGAGATGCCGGCAGTTTTGCCGATCCGCTCCCGCAAGCCCTGGTGCTGACTGCAATCGTCATCAGTTTCGCGACCACCGCGCTGTTCCTGGTGGTGCTGCTGGCATCCCGCGGCCTCGCCGGAACCGATCATGTCGACGGCCAGGAGCCGGAAGCGTGAGCGGCGGCTCTGGTCTGGTCATTGCGCCGATCCTTCTGCCCCTGCTGACAGGTGCCGGCATGCTGCTGCTCAACGGAGAGAGGCACCGGTCGATCGTCGCCGGTCTGAATGTCGGCGCAACCATCGCCCTCGTTTGCATTGCCACGCTCCTGCTGGGAGTCTCCGCTGCCGGCACCAGGGACGTCTATCAGCTAGGCAATTGGCATGCGCCGTTCGGAATTGTCCTCGTTCTCGATCGATTGTCGGCACTGATGCTGCTGCTGACCAATGTCCTCGCGCTGGCGTCAGTGGTGTACTCCCTTGCGCGCTGGCGCCGGGCAGGCGCGCATTTCCATTCGCTGTTTCAGTTTCTGCTGATGGGGCTCAATGGCGCGTTCCTCACGGGCGATCTCTTCAATCTGTTCGTGTTCTTCGAGTTGTTGCTGGCGGCGTCGTACGGGCTTCTGCTGCACGGATCCGGCCTTGCACGGGTGAAGGCCGGACTGCACTACATCGTCATCAACCTGGCCGCCTCACTGCTGTTTCTGATCGGGGTCAGCCTGATTTATGGCGTGACCGGAACGCTCAACATGGCCGATCTCGCGGCCCGGGTGCCGGCAGTGGCGGCCGAGAGCCGCGGGTTGCTCGAAGCAGGTGCGGGCGTGCTGGCAGTCGCCTTCCTGCTCAAGGCCGGAATGTGGCCCTTGAACTTCTGGCTGCCGACCGCCTACGCAGCCGCCAGTCCGCCAGTGGCGTCGATCTTTGCGATCATGACGAAGGTCGGCGTCTATGTCGTGCTGCGCCTGTCGCTTCTCCTGTTCGGCGATGACGCCGGCGCATCGGCCGGCTTCGGCCAGGAGTGGCTGTTGTGGGGCGGACTGGCGACCATCCTGTTCGGAGCGATCGGCACGCTGGCTTCGCAGGACACCGCTCGGCTCGGCGGCTTTTCGGTGCTCATATCCTCCGGAACGGTGCTCGCCGCCACGGGGATCAGACAGGTCGGCGTCACAAGTGGAGCGCTCTTCTACCTGGTCAGCTCGACGCTCGGCATCAGCGCTTTCTTTCTCCTCGTCGAGCTTATCGAGCGCGGTCGCGAGCCTGGAGCGGACATGATCGCCGTCACCCGGGAAGCTTACGGAGAAGCGGACGAGGCCGACGAAGCCGAGGAGGAAGTCGGCATCACCATCGTGGCGACCATGGGATTGCTCGGCATCGCTTTCATCGGCTGCGCGCTCGTCATCGCGGGCCTGCCGCCGCTGTCCGGATTCATCGCCAAATTCGCTCTGCTCGCGGCGGCGCTTCATCCAGCCGATCACCCGGGTGGCGCGATTCCCGGCAACGGATGGGCGCTGCTCGCAGTGCTGGTCCTGTCGGGTTTCGCGACGCTGGTCGCGATGGCACGCGCGGGAATCCGTATCTTCTGGGCCTCGCTCGATCGCACGGTGCCGCGCGTGCGCGTAATCGAGATGGCGCCGATCATGTTCCTGCTGTTCATCTGCGCTGCGCAAACGGTTTTGGCTGGTCCCGTGATGCGCTTCATGCAGGCCACGGCGCAATCCCTACACGCACCGGCCGGCTACGTCAGCGACGTCCTGGACAATGGCGCCTGGGGCAGCCGACAAGCGGAGGGCAAATGACACGCCTGCTGCCTTTTCCGATCGTCAGCTTCTGCCTCCTCGCATTGTGGCTGCTGCTCAATCAAGCGGTCAGCTTCGGGCACGTCCTGCTTGGCTGCGTGATCGCGCTCGTCGGCGGACGGATCATGACCGTGTTGGAATTGCCGCGCGTGCGGGTCAAGCGACCGGCCGTGATTCTGCGGCTGTTACGACTTGTTGCCGTCGATATCGTCCGCTCGAACTTGGCGGTGGGACGGATCGTTCTCGGTTTGGGGCGGCGACAGCGCAGGGCGGGTTTCGTGGAGATTCCCCTCGACATGCGGGACCCCTACGGGTTGGCCTCGCTCGCCTGCATCATTACATCGACCCCAGGGACGCTGTGGGTGAATTTCGACGCTCAGAAAGCGACGTTGATGATCCACGTTCTGGACCTCGTCGATCAAGAGGAGTGGATCCGCACCGTCAAGGACCGCTACGAACGTCATCTGCTGGAGATATTCGAATGAGCCAGCTCGTGCTGACCTACTCACTCCTCGCCACGCAGGTGTTGCTGGGATTGGCGATCGGCTGCGGCGCTTTGCGCATCTTCCTCGGACCGCGCGCGCCGGATCGCGTTCTCGGTTTCGACACATTGTCCGTCAACGCGATGTTGTTGCTTCTGACGTTCGGGATTCGCACCGGCGAGGAGCTCTATTTCGAGGCGGCTCTGGCGATGGCTCTGTTCGGTTTCGTCGGGACGGTTGCCCTCGCCAAGTTCCTCCTTCGCGGCGAGGTGATCGAATGAGCGGCGTCGAGCATTTGCCGCCCTGGGCTGCCGTCATCACGGCGGTCCTCCTTTTGATGGGCGCCGCCGTCACCGTGATCGGCTCGCTCGGCCTTTTGCGGCTAGGCACATTCTACGAGCGAGTTCATGCGCCGACGCTCGGAACGACGCTCGGCACCGTCTTCATCGCGGCTGCTTCGATGGTCTTCTTCTCGGTTCTGCAGAGCAGACTGGTGCTGCACGAAATCCTGATTGTCGCACTCGGCGCCGCGACCACCCCGATCGCGCTGACCGTTCTGGTCGGCGCAGCCCGTTTTCGCGACACCGCCGAACGGGCGCAGCTGGTTGAACCAGACGAGAGGTAGTGCGAGCGCTGCCCCGCGCCGGTTCCAGGCGGCGGCCCCGCGCCGGTCGAGACTGGCTAAATGTCGCAATTGATCTCTCGCGGCGCATGCCTAAGTTCAGCATAGGCAAGATGCTGAGCCGCGCTCGCTTTTGCCGCGACTTTCAAGCCCAGTGGTTGGGCTGTCGCGGTAGCCTAATCATGCGGATGCGCACGAGAAACCGGCAGCATCCCAACAAAGGACGAGATGACCAACGTGCGACCAGACAGAATTCGGGAGAACCGGCTGCAAATCGGCCGGTAACCCGGGCGATTCCGCATCGCCCGGGCGCGGCAAACAACGATTCTGACCAAGCCGGGAGTTCTTCATGTCTGTCTTTTTCGCACTGCTCGTCCTGACCTCGTGGATCCTGTTCATCAGGACTTATGATTCCGACGGTTTCCGTGACGCATTCTCTCGCCGTCCATCGCCGATCCGGCATCATCCCGAAGGGTGACGCTGCAAGGTGCTTTGCCACCTCGCCCCACCACGCATACGGTTTTGACGGCGACACGCCAGCGCGCTCCGCATCTCGGGGCCGTTTGCGCGTTGCCGCGTCATGAGCCGGCCTAGAAGCAATCAAATCGCCGCCTTGCCGAGATCGAATCGGCGCGGTTAGCCATACAAGGGTTCTGACATGATCATCGTCACTGCGACCGATTTTTCTACGCGTTCCCATCGCGCCTTACGTCAAGCCGGACTTTTGGCTCGCGCTCGCGGTGCCGAGCTGCACCTTGTTCACGTCGTTGATGAAGACCAGCCGGACGATCTTGTCCGCATGGAAGAGCGGGAGGCTCAGCGCGTGCTGGTTGAGCAGATCGGGTCCATGCCCGAGCTGCACGACGCGCGTTGCCATCCGATCGTAATCAGGGGGCACCCCTTCGACGGGATCTTGCGCGCGAGCGCCGCGGTCGGCGCCGACCTCATTGTGATGGGGGCCCATCGCAAGCAGTTTCTGCGCGACATCTTCACAGGGACCACGATCGAGCGCGTCATTCGCCGAGGAAAGTATCCGGTGCTCATGGTGAATAATGAGGCGCAGCGGCACTACGAACGGGTTCTGGTGCCGGTCGACATGTCGGAGACATCGGCCGACGCGATCCGCTTCGGCCTGTCCGCCGGGCTTTTAGAAGGCGGAGCGACACTTCTTCACGCCTTCTCGCCATCGGGCAAGACCCGGTTGATCAGCTCCGGCGCAAGCGCGGAGGTCATCAGCGGATATCTCGAGAGCGAGCGTCACAGGGCAATGGAGGACATGAGCAATTTTCTCGTGACCCATGAGTTCGGCACGCAGCGATGGTGTCTTCGCGTCGGCGAGGGTGGGCCCATGCAGATGATCGCGCGCGCTGTTGCGGAAAAGCGGCCAGACATGCTCGTACTGGGTACTCACGGCCGATCCGGATTGCTCCGAGCGTTGATTGGGAGCGTCACCGAAGAAGTTCTAGGGTGCACGAACGTGGACGTTCTGGTCGTCCCTCCCGACCGCCGTGACCTCAGGTCTTCAAAGGTGGCGACTGCTGCCTATTCTGAGGCATGACGCGGAAGACTTCGCGCTCGCCGGGAGAAGCGAGGCTCTCATTCAGCACCAGGACACGGGATACTCGTAAAAACGTGGCATCCGCGGGCACTCGTATGTCCGCGGAGCGTCGTGTCGCAACGCTGCCCGAGGTTCTTCCGGGATGACTCAGCGGCGCGTTCGCTAAGTGTCGCGGACAGACCACTTCCGTACGGTTCGTTTGGTTGGTCGCGTGATTTTTGGAGGATCGCTGGCCGGAAAAGTTTCCCGCAGTTGCCGGTCCAACTCCTCGTCCAGTTCTCGCTTTTCTCTCTGCTCCGATGTTTCGTGTTCTTTCGGCATTAGCAATCTCCGCATTTTGCAGGCGACCGGCCGTCTTTTGCGTGAAATTTGGTGGCAGATGCGTACCACCAAAAGCGAGCCGAGTTGAGGTTCTTGATTCAGAAAGGACCTGAATGCTGCCCGCGGCGACATCTTTACGGCAATCGCCACATTCGAGCGGCGACGGCTGCTTGCGTGAAGGTGCAAGGGCCCTCCTGGAACGCGAAAACTCAAGTCCCGACTGAAGCCCGGCCAACTTCCTCAAGGGCCCACTCACCGGACGTGGTTTAGCGTCAGCCCGCTCTGCTGAGATTCGGCAGCGCCGATCGACTTTCCGACATACCATCAAAGTTTTGCAGCGGTTTCTGTCACCGAACTCACGGACCCGCGCCAGCCGGCGCGCGCCGCGGTAGAACGAACAAGGCTGCTCGTCTCGATGATAGGATCAAGTGGCCAGCCTCGCCCCCGAAAACTGAAAAGATCACAAAGCCTCGTCGTAGTGTGCCTTCCGGACTCGACTCTATGTTCTCTTTATCTTCCAGTGTTCCATCCAACGATTTCAGAAGGTGAGACCCTGGCGGATTTGGCATCCTGCCATGCGGAGATCGGTCGCGCGCGAAGCTCGCGGACCGACAGCGCCGGGCCATCGCTACGCTTCAGCGAGCCGGACGCTCGACCGTGGACGGTGAGCTCGTGCTGTCACGGCAGCTTGCCCGCCTCGACGGTCTGATCGGTGAGCGCAACCGTCTCATGGCGACACGGCCGAGCGCGATGCACGGCAAGGTGCTCGGACGCCGCCGCTGGTGAAGATGCAATATTTCAGCGACAACGACGACCCGTCGGAATTCATGAAGGCGCTGGCCGAAGCTCGGCGCATCGGCACTCGCGAGGGATGGTGCTATCACCATGTCCAGGCAATCATCGTCGCGATCGACCAGTACGCGCACGCTACGACCCGTAATCGCGAGTATTTCTGGAACAAGCCGCACTCAACGCCTGAAAAAGGGGCTCCAAGTCGGCCGCGTGGCGGAGATATCTCATGAGATTCTCTTGAACGTCGGCTCCGGCGCGAAGCCCTAGTAGTCGCCGCCATGGTGCTGATCGTGGTGGCCGCTTGGTATGCTCTGCAGTGGCTTGGGTTGATGTGAGCGGGACAGACACGTCAGTCGGTGCTGGCCCTAGCCAGCCGGGAGGACCCAAGATTGACTTTCGACCTGCACCGGCTTGACCCGTTCGATAGGTGCGGGAATTGCAGCAAATTTCCGTTTGCGATCAAGCCGTCTCACTTAGCCGAAAGGGTTCATAAGTCATTGATCTTGTTTCCGACTCTCTCGCCCCTGTCGTGCCCACCCATTTTCCTTCAGTGACCTCAGCTTTGCGCTCGGTCTGCGAGAAGATGATTTCCACCGAACATCCCACGAGATCGCTGGTCGGCGGATGCCGTCCCATGAGCTCGGCGACGACGCGCAGCGGACGTTCCGCCGCGCGGGAACCTTCGCCTGCACTGACCATTGGTTTCAAAACCGATGGAGAGACCAAGATGAGCGGCGCGGACGAATCCCTCGACGGACCAGGAAAGCTCGAGCAGGCCAAGGAAGCTGTTCAAACGGCCGCGGCTACCGTGCAGGCCACGACTAGAACCGTTGCCGACGCAATCGAGGATGCTCGTCAACCAGGTGCGCCGCTGGATCGGTTAGCCCATTGGACGCGCGCAGCGCCGCTGCATTCGCTGGCCATCGCTTTCTTGGCTGGCATCATCCTCGGTCGGCGCCACTGAGTGCCGCTGATGTCACGCAGATGATTGAGCACGACGGCTTGTGTTCGTCACGAGCTTTGAGTGCGATCACGCTAGCGCCGGTCACCTTCTGATCCCAGAGCTTGCGGCGCATTCCGCGCGGCCGGCTGGACGCGCTTGGGGTCAATTCAGACGCGCCGCTTCTGATGCGAGGACCTCTTGTCGATATAGGGCCCGTGAAGGACGTCCTGCCGTCGCTGATA
>NZ_JBARGP010000579.1:0-2876 GCF_049798375.1 Bradyrhizobium sp. | reverse complement strand
GCACAAAGTCGCTGCGCTCCAGCCCGCTGCGCGGGAGCAAGAGCCGAGAGGCCTGTGGCCGGTTGAGAGGATAGTAGTAGCACTGGGGAGCCCCACCCTGAGAATCGAGGTGTTGACAACCCTCACTCAGAATGGAGCTCCCCATGAGCGAGACTAACACTGTCAGTCCGCTGCGTCAGCGTATGATCGAAGATATGGCTGCGCGCAAGCTCAACCCAAACACGCAGCGTGGCCACATTTACAGTTGCAAGCGGTTCGCTGCTTGGCTGAAGCGTTCGCCCGATACGGCAACGCCCGACGAGGTACGCCGATTTCAGCTACACCTCATCGAGAGCGGGACCAGCATCTGCAACCGCAATCGGATCATGACCGGGGTACGGTTCTTGTTCCGCGTCACGCTCCGTCGCCACGATCTGGCGGCCGAGGTCTGGCACATCAAGGAGCCCGAGAGGCTGCCGCCGGTGCTGAGTCCTGAGGAGGTCAAGCGTGTCCTGACCATGGCGACGAGCCTGAAGGCGCGAGCGATGCTAACGCTGGCCTACGGTTGTGGGCTGCGGGCTGGCGAGGTGGTGCGGCTGCGATCAGGCAACATCGACAGCGAGCAGAAGATCATCCGAATCGTGCAGTCAAAGGGACGCAAGGACCGGCATGTGATGCTGCCGTCGGAGGCCCTGAAGCTGTTGCGGCAATGGTGGAAGGAGCGGCCGACCGCGCATGATGCCGGCGTCACGCCGGAACACCGCTGGCTGTTTCCCGGTCGCCGTAAGCATCGGCCAATGACCACGCGTCAACTCGGCCGGCTGTTCAAGGAGGCTGCCAAAGCCGCGGCGCTGCGCAAGACGGTTCCGCTACATTCCCTTCGCCACAGCTTCGCGACCCATCTGCTCGAGCGCGGCAAGGACATTCGCGTGATTCAAGCGTTGCTCGGACATTCCAAGCTCGAGACGACGGCCCGCTACGTTCGCGTGGCGACCGGAATGATTGCCAAGATCGAGAGTCCCCTGGAGGGCCTGAGCCCGCCGCGTCGCAGGCGTGCGAAGCGAGACAGGAAGAAGCCGCCGGCGCCGTAGCGACGCCGGCCATGGCTCGACCAGATCTGGAGGTCGCGGACATCCTCCGCGATCACGGCCCGACTTGGCGCGAGGCCAACCGCTCCCATGTGAGCCTCGAGCAATTGAAGGTGATGAGTGCGATCGAGCGCTGTCGCACGGCGGCGCTCGGCGGGCATGTCGCACGCTGCGAGAACGCAGCGTGCGGCCATACCGATATCTCATACAACTCCTGTGGCAACCGGCATTGTCCCAAGTGTCAAGGCGCGGCGTCACGCCGATGGCTGACCGACCGCGAAGCCGAGCTGTTGCCGGTGCCGTATTTTCACGTCGTCTACACGTTGCCGAGCGAACTGCGTGACATCGCCTTCCAGAACAAGCGCGTGGTCTACAACCTGCTGATGAAGGCGTCCGCCGAGACGACACTTACGATCGCCGCTGATCCCAAGCGCCTCGGCGCACGGATCGGTATAACCGCGGTGCTGCACACCTGGGGCTCGGCCATGACCCATCATCCACACGTGCATATGATCGTGCCGGGTGGTGGGCTGTCGCTCGATAACAAGCGATGGGTCGCCGCGCGCGACAACTTCCTTGTCCATGTCAACGTGCTGGCGCGCCTGTTCCAGGGCAAAATGCTGGCGATGCTCATGCATGCGCACAACGCCGGTGAGTTGAAGTTCTTCAACACCCATGCCGGGCTCGCCGACAAGCGAACGTTCAAGCGCTTCATCGCTCCGCTGCGGCGCATCGACTGGGTGGTCTATTGCAAGCCACCGTTCGCGGGGCCCCAGCAGGTGCTGCGCTATCTCTCCCGTTACACCCATCGGGTCGCCATCTCGAACCGTCGCCTCGTTGCAGCCGATGACGACGCGATCGCGTTCCGCTGGAAAGATTATCGCGTCAACGGCCCCGACCGCTGGAAGACGATGCGGCTTCAGCCGCACGAGTTCATCAGGCGTTTCCTGATCCACGTGCTGCCCAAGGGTTTCCACCGCATTCGCCACTACGGGCTCTTTGCCTCCACCAACCGCGCCGAGAGCATCGCAGCCGCCCGCACACTCCTCAATGTCGCCCCACCTGCTGCCGATCCCCAACAAGAGCCCGATGTTACACCGGACACGCCGCGTGTGCTGCCCTGGCCATGCCCGCGCTGTGGCGCGCGCATGATCGTCATCGAGACCTTCGCGCCCGGCTGCAAGCCGAACTGGCGGCCGACACCGAGCAGGATCGACACCTCATGAGCCAGACCTCCTGCAAGCGTTGCGGCCATCCCCGTCCGATGCGCTGGCTCCACGCCGGCGGCGATCTCGCTCAACCCAATGGCATCCATCAGTGCGCGGATCGCGTGTTGGTGAGCTTCGAACACCCGCCGAAATACCTAATGCACGCTGCTGACCTCCCGTACCTGCAGACACGCCGGTCGAATCCTGCCAGCGTCACGCCTATCATCGAGCCCGGCACCGACATTAAATCTCCATAGCGCCCGCCGCCCGGCCAGTGCCCAACTTCCCGCGACTTCGTGCCTTGGCGCTTTTCAGCCGCCGGTCATCACAGCGCGTGGTTAGATTGTCGCGCCCGGCAGCTGAAAACCTGCACATGAACAGACATGGGCCCTTATTCGATCACCTCGTCAGCGCGGGCGAGCATTAGCTGTCGCAGCTGCACGAGACTAAGCATCTCGGCTTCGTCGGTAACAATAAGCGTCAGACCGTGCTGCCGGATCGGCAGGAACTCACTAGCTTCGATCTGCAGGACTGAAACCAGGAGCGCCGATCGCGGCGAGGTGCTCGATTGTCCGCCGCAGCACCTCGAACAGGACAGCAG
>NZ_JBARGP010000578.1:0-16026 GCF_049798375.1 Bradyrhizobium sp. | reverse complement strand
CGCCGATCTCCTGAACGAGAAGAAGCTGCCGCTGGTCGGCGACATCAGGGACGAGTCGGCCGAGGACATTCGCCTCGTCATCGAGCCGAAGTCGAAGAACGTCGATCCCGCGTTAATGATGGAATCGCTGTTCCGGCTCACCGAGCTCGAAAACAAGATTCCGCTGAACCTCAACGTGCTGATCAAGGGCAAGATCCCCAAGGTGGTGGGCCTTGCCGAATGCCTGCGCGAATGGCTCGACCATCTGCGCGACGTGCTGATCCGCCGCTCGAATTACCGCAAGAACCAGATCGAGCACCGGCTGGAGATTCTCGGCGGCTACCTGATCGCCTATCTCAACATCGACGAGGTGATCCGGATCATCCGCACCGAGGACGAGCCGAAGCCGGTGCTGATGAAGACCTTCAAGCTGTCGGAGGTCCAGGCCGAAGCCATCCTCAACATGCGCCTGCGCTCCTTGCGCAAGCTCGAGGAAATGGAAATCCGCACCGAGGACAAGAACCTCCGCGGCGAGCTCAAGGGCATCAATGCGCTGCTCGGCTCCGAGCAGATGCAGTGGGCTAAGGTCGGTGAGCAGGTCAAGACCGTGCGCGACATGTTCGGTCCGAAAACGCCGCTCGGCAAGCGCCGCACCAATTTTGCCGACGCGCCCGAGCACGATCTCGCCGCCATCGAGGAGGCCTTTGTCGAGCGCGAGCCGGTCACGATCGTGGTGTCGGACAAGGGCTGGGTGCGCACGCTCAAGGGCCATGTGGAGGATCTCTCCAACCTGGCTTTCAAGACCGACGACCAGCTCGGCCAGACGTTCTTTGCCGAGACCACCTCGAAGCTGCTGCTGTTTGCCTCCAGCGGCAAGTTCTACTCGCTCGACGTCGCCAAGCTGCCGGGCGGACGCGGCCATGGCGAGCCGATCCGCATGTTCATCGACCTCGATCAGGACGCCTCGATCGTCACGATGTTCGTCAACAAGGGCGGCCGCAAATTCCTGGTGGCGAGCTCGGACGGGCAGGGCTTTGTGGTGTCAGAGGATGACTGCGTCGGCACCACGCGCAAGGGCAAGCAGGTGTTGAACGTCACGGCGCCGGCGGAAGCGCGGGCGATCACCACCGTTGCCGGCGACCATGTCGCGGTGATCGGCACCAACCACAAGATGGTGATTTTCCCGCTCGACCAGGTGCCGGAGATGGCGCGTGGCCGCGGCGTGCGGTTGCAGAAATACACCAGCGCGCAGCTGTCCGACGTCGCCACCTTCGAGCAGAAGGCAGGTCTCACCTGGAAGGATTCGTCCGGCCGCGACCAGGGCCTCAGCTGGAAGGAGCTCGCCGACTACCGCGGCAACCGCGCCGATGCCGGCCGCATTGCGCAGGGGTTGCCGAAGTCGAACAAGTTCTTGAAGCTGATCGAGTGAGTTCGGCGCTGTAATAGTATTCAGCCTGTGGCCGGCTATATACGAGACGTGCGATCGCTGCAGCGATCGCAGGTGGAAAGCTGTCGCATGGCGCATTCTCATTCCCACGATCATCATCATGACAACGGTCATGCACATGATCATGCTCATCACGGCGACCATCACCACGGCCATGGTCACGGCCATAGCCATGCGCCGGCGAACTTCGGCGCGGCTTTTGCGATCGGCGTGACGCTGAACAGCCTCTTCGTCGTGGCCGAGCTGGTGTTCGGCCACGCCGCGCAGTCGTTGGCGCTGATCTCGGACGCGATCCACAATCTCTCCGACGTGATGGCGTTGCTGTTGGCGTGGGGTGCGTTGTGGCTGTCACGACGGCAGCCGACCGACCGCCACACTTACGGCTACCGCCGCGCCTCGATCCTGGCCGCGCTCGCCAATGCCGCGCTGCTGTTGATCGTGGTCGGTGGCATCGGGCTTGAGGCGATCGACCGGCTGCGCGCACCGGCGCCGGTCGCGAGCTTCACCGTGATGTGGGTGGCGGCGCTCGGCATCGTCATCAACGGCGCCACCGCGTTGTTGTTCATGCGCGGCCGCCATGATGATCTGAACATCCGCGGCGCTTACCTGCATATGGCGGCGGATGCCGGTGTCTCCTTCGGCGTCGTGGTCGCGGCAGGACTGGTGATGCTGACCGGCTGGCTGTGGATCGACCCGGTGGTCAGCCTTGGCATCGCCGCTGTCGTGCTGGTCAGCGGCTGGGATCTGGCACGCGACAGCGTCAATCTTGCGCTCGACGCGGTGCCCCGCGACGTCGCGCTGCATGACGTCCGCGATTATCTCACAGGCCTCGAGGGCGTCAGCGAAGTCCACGATCTGCACATCTGGGCGATGAGCACCAACGAGACCGCGCTGACCGCACATCTGGTGCGGCCCGGCGGATCGAACGACGCCTTCCTGCAGCGGGTCTGCGAAGGCCTGTCGCAGCGCTTCAACATTCACCACGCCACCTTGCAGGTCGAAGCCGATGGCGGTGTCTGCAAGCTGGCGCCGGCGGACGTGGTGTAGCGGGATGCGTGTTACGACTGCGACGCTTCGGGGACGTGGTGTTTATGCTTCGGCAGCAGCGACAGCGCGAGCAGCGCGGTGAGGCTGAGAGCGGAGGACACGATCAGGACCTTGCCGCCGAGCAAATCGGTGAGCAGGCCGAAAGCGAGCGGGGCGGCGGCCTGCGCCATGCGGGCCGGCGCGCCGATGAGGCCGAGCCGGTAGCCGTAATTGGCGGGACCGAAGATCGCGAGCGGCAGCGTTCCGCGGGCAATGGTGAGAATGCCGTTGCCGGCGCCGTGGAAGATGGCGAAGACACTGGCCGCGCCGCCGCCGGCCAAACCGATGATGGCGGCGCCGAGCGGATGGGTGATGCAGGCGAGCTTGGTCGAGAGCAGCGGATGGTGACGGCTCAGCACGAAGGCCTCAATGAGGCGCGCAGCCACTTGCGCCGGGCCGATCAGCGCGCCGGCGGTGACGGCCTGCAGCGGCGTCGCGCCGGTGGCTTCCAGGATGCGCGGCAGATGCGCCGCCATCGCGCCGGTGACGCTCCAGGCCGCGGCGAAGGCGATGGCGAGCAGCACCATCGGCCGGTCGATCGGGATGTGCGGCTTCACGGTAGTGCTGGCCTTGGCGTCGCCGCCCTTGACCGGCGGAATGATCAGCAGGTTGAGCGGCAGACCGATGACGAGCTGCGCCGCCGCCCAGGCAAAGCAGGTCTCGCGCCAGCCGAGATGGGCCAGGCCAAGGGCTGTCAGCGGCCAGCCGACTGTGGAGGCAAAGCCGGCCATCAGCGTGATGCCGGTGATGGGCTTGCGCGCCGCCTCGCCATAGATGCGGCCGAGCGCGGCAAAAGCCGCGTCATAGAGCCCGGCGCCCATGCCGAAGCCGAGCAGCAGCCAGGCGACCGCCATGGTCCAGATCGAGTACGAGACGCCGAGCAGCGCGAGCCCTGCGGCCATCGCAAGGTTGGAGGCCGCGAGCACCGAGCGGCCGCCGACGTGGTCGATCTGGCGGCCGATGCGCGGACCGAGCACGGCGGAGAGCAGCAGCGAGGCCGAGAAGGCTGCGAACACCCAGTTCGAGGAGATCCCGAGGTCATGAGCGATCGGATCGGCCAGGATCGCCGGCAGATAATAGCTGGACGCCCAGGCCAGGGTCTGCGTGGTGCCGAGCGCCAGGACGATGATGAGCTGGCGTCGATCCAAGTTGCAGGCGCTCCGGTCGTGGCGGATGCGATTGTTCGCAGCCGCCTGTTGCTGACAGGTGCATTTGCCGGGCGCGTGCCGTATGCGTCAACACCTGACCGGGCAGGGCTCGATTGCCGGGATCGCAAGGGGACATATGCAAATGCGCGTGACGATCTACCATAACTCGTCCTGCGGGACCTCGCGAAATACGCTGGCCATGATCCGCGCCAGCGGCGAGGAGCCCGAGGTGATCGACTATCTGAAGACGCCGCCGACGCGGGAGCAACTGATCGCGCTGATCAACGCCATGGGGATCCGCGCCCGCGACCTGCTGCGCGAGAAGGAGGCGGCCTATGCCGATCTCGGCCTTGCCGATCCCAGGCGCACGGATGACGAATTGCTCGACGCCATGCTGGCGCATCCGATCCTGCTCAACCGGCCGGTCGTGGTGACGGAAAAGGGCGCGCGGCTGTGCCGGCCCTCGGAACGGGTGCTCGATCTGCTGGACCATCCGGTCGCGCATTTCACCAAGGAGGACGGCGAGGTGGTCTCGCGGCCCGGTTAGGCGACGCTTTCGCTACGCGCGCCGCTCCGGCATAATGCCGCCATGGACCATTCATCTCGTCTCGAACTCATCAACTGGCTGGTCGGCCAGAGCCTGACCGGCTCGCCGGAAAACGACATTTTGCGCGGCTTTTGCGAGCGCTGCCGCGCGGCTGGCGTCGAGCTGTCGCGCGGCCTCGGCTTCATCGACACGCTGCATCCGATCTTCGAGGGCCGCGGCTTCCGCTGGTCCGATCGCCCGAGCAACGAGAGCGACACGTTCGAATATGGCTCGACCAATGAGGGCGAAGCGTTGCAGAACTGGCGGCGCTCGACCTTCCATCACATGCTCGAAAAAGGTCACGACGAGCTTGCGATCGATCTGACCGATTGCTCCCAATTCCATTTCTCCATGATCCCTGAGCTGGCCGAGAAAGGGCACAAACATGTCCTCGCCTTCGTGCATCGCTTCGGCGAGGCCGGCACGCTCGGCCAGATGGACTGCTTCTATTCCTATTGGGCGACGCGTCGCGATGGCGGCTTCAACGAGCTGCAGATGGCCGCGCTGCGCGACCTGGTGCCGGCGCTCGCGATGGCCATCAAGTCGGCGCAGCAGGTCGACATCGTGCGCACTCTGGGCCGGGTCTATCTCGGCCGCGACGCCTCAGAGCAGGTGCTGCGCGGCCGTATCTCGCGCGGTGTCACCGAGAAGATCAACGCGGTGCTGTGGTTCTCCGATCTGCGCGGCTCGACCGCGATCTCGGAAAGCATCTCACCTGACGAGATCATCCCGTTCCTCAACGACTATGCCGAAGCCTCGATCGAGGCGATCCATGATGCCGGCGGCGACGTGCTGAAGCTGATCGGCGACGGCGTGCTGGCGATCTTCACCGGCGCCGACATGGCGCTGGCGCGGCGTGCGGCGCTGCGGGCGGAGCACAGGTTCCGGCTCAACATGAGCGGGCTTAACGCGCGCCGTGCCCATCAGGGCAGGCCGGTGACATCGGCCTATGTCGGCCTGCATGTCGGCGAGGTGTTCTACGGTAATATCGGCAGCGAGGAGCGGCTCGATTTCACCGTGGTGGGGCCGGCAGTCAACGAGGTCAGCCGGATCGCCTCGATGTGCCGCTCGGTCGATCGCGAGTTGCTGGCTTCAGCCGAGTTCTGCGAGGGGCTCGATGACGAAGCCCGCCGCTATCTGGTGTCGACCGGGCGCTACGCGCTGCGCGGCATCGGCCGCGCCCAGGATCTCTACACGCTCGATCCCGACATCGCCGCCAGCGCGGCGGTCGCCGGCGGCTACGAGAACTACCTGGCGAACTGAGGCCGTGCGCCGCATTCGCTGATCATGTCCGGCTGGCGGTCGAGCGTCACCGCCGGCGACAGCCAGATCACCAGGGCCTGGAGCGCGAAGATCGCGGCGGCCAGATACAGGCACATGTCTGCACCATAGGCACCCCCGACCACCGCGCCGAGCAGCGAGCCGAGTGGGCGCGCGCCATAGCTCAGGATGTTGATGGCGGAGACGCGCCCGAGCAGGCCCGACGGCGTCACCGACTGCCGCAAGGTGGTGGTCGAGATCACCCAGAGGATCGGACCGGCGCCGAGCAGGAAGAAGCTCAAACCCGCCAGAAACGGCGAGGGCACCAGCGTCGTCAGCGCCATCACCAGCGCGGCGGCAAAGCCGGCGATGGGACCGAGGCCGATCACCTTGCCGAAGGCGACGACGCGCATCACCCGCGTCGCCAGCAGCGCGCCCACCACCATGCCGACGCCATACATCGACAGCGTGATGCCGACCTGCGTGGCCGAGAGCGCCAGCCGATGCACCGCATAAGGCACGAACACCGCGAGCAGCAGGAATGAGGCGGTGTTGAAGATGAATTGGGTGATGAACACCGGCCGCAGCAGCGGGTGGTGCATCACGAAGACAACGCCTTCCTTGATGTCCTGCAGCGGATGGCGCTGCTGCACCGGCGGGCGCGCCGGCTCCTCGATGCCGGCCAGGAAGACCACGGCAATGGCTGACAGTACGGCGGCGCAGCCGAAAGCGGGGCCGCCACCGATCCATCCCACGAGCAGGCCGCCCAGCGCGGGACCCGAGGCGAAGGCGACGGTGCGCGCCAGCTCGATCCGGGCATTAGCGGCCGGCAGCAGCTCCTTGGTCACCAGTGAGGGAACCAGCGCCGGTGCCGCGACGCTGAAGACCACGGTTCCACACACCGCAACGAAGCCAAGCACCGCAAGGCCCGACAGCGTGATCCGGCCAGACCAGATCGCCACGAGAATGGCGAGCAGCGCCAGTGCGCGCAGCGCCTCGGCCACGGCCATCAGCACGCGCCGGGAGACGCGATCCGTGAGCAGGCCGGCCGGAATCGCGAACAATATGAACGGCGCTGTCAGCGCGGTCTGCAACAGGCCGGTCTCGCCTTCGCCGACCCCAAGCGAGAGCACGGCAACCATCGGCGCGGCGGCGAGCGCGATCTGCTCGGCCGACTGGGCGGCGAGATTGGACCAGGCGAGGCGGTTGAAGGTCGGGGGCAGCCGGGCGGAGTCGGAGCGGGACATTGGCGAGATCCTGAAATGGATGTTGGCCGACATTGTTTGCGCATCGGCACGTCGCGCCCACCCGCTTTCCGAGGAACCTCCCTGCGAAGATGCAGTTGCAAATCAGTTGCAATAAAGGTCTGTTTCGTCCAAGATCACGCAATGGACGCACGGTCGTCAGATTTTGCTCGCGGATGGCGCAACGAGCGCGGCGAGCCCACGCTCGGCGAGATGTTCGGTACGGTGCGCACCGCCGGGCGGGGCTCGTTTGGGCGCAAGCTGCTGGCATTCCTAGGCCCGGGTTACCTGGTCGCAGTCGGCTACATGGATCCCGGCAACTGGGCGACTTCGCTCGCTGGCGGTTCCAAATTCGGCTACGCGCTGCTGTCGGTCGCGCTGCTCTCCAACCTGATGGCGGTCGTGCTGCAGTCGCTCTGCACCCGGCTCGGCGTCGCGACCGGGCGCGATCTCGCCCAGGCCTGCCGTGACTCTACGCCGCGCTGGGTGTCAATTCCGCTGTGGCTGTCGGCCGAGATCGCGATCACCGCGACCGATCTGGCCGAGGTGATCGGCACCGCGATTGGCCTCAATCTGCTGTTCGGGATGCCGCTCGCGATCGGTGTCTGCATCACCGCGCTCGATACCTTCCTGATCTTGGCGTTACAGGCCTTCGGCTTCCGCTGGATCGAAGCGTTCGTGGTGGCGCTGCTCGGCGTCATCGCAGCCTGCTTCGCGGTCCAGATCGCGTTGGCCGATCCGGATTGGGGCGGCGTGATCAGGGGCTTCGTGCCGAGCGGGCAACTCGTCACCAATCCCGAGATGCTGTATCTCGCACTCGGCATCCTCGGTGCGACCGTGATGCCGCATAATCTCTATTTGCATTCCGGCCTGGTGCAGACCCGTGGCTATGGCAACTCGTTGGAGGAGAAGCGCGAGGCGATCACGCTGTCGACGATCGATTCCACCATCGCGCTATGCCTCGCGCTGGTCATCAACGCCTCGATCCTGATCCTGGCCGCCGCGACCTTCCACAAGGCTGGCCACGTCGATATCGCCGAGCTCGACCAGGCGCATTCCTTCTTGTCGCCGCTGCTCGGGTCGGCCATCGCGCCGAGCCTGTTCGCGATCGCGCTGCTTTGCTGCGGGCTCAACTCGACCATCACGGCGACTCTCTCGGGCCAGATCGTGATGGAGGGCTTTCTGAACTGGCGGATCGCACCATGGCAGCGTCGCCTGATCACCCGGATGATCGCGATCCTGCCGGCAGTGATCGTCACCGTCTGGGCCGGTGAGAAGGCGACCGGGCACCTCCTGATCCTGAGCCAGGTGGTGCTCAGCCTGCAATTGCCGTTCGCAGTGGTGCCGCTGGTGTTGTTGACCGCGAGCCGCGTCAAGATGGGTTCATTCGTGGCGCCGCGCTGGCTGACGGCGATCGCGACGTTGATCGCGGTTGCGATCATCGGACTGAATGCGAAGCTCGTGTTCGACTATGTGATGGGGTGAAGCGGGCGAATGGCGAGTAGCGAATAGCCGCTTGCGCGATCCCCATTCGCTACTCTCTATTCGCCATTCGCCTCGCTCAGTCCTGCGGCTCCGACGCCTCGTCGCCCGCGGCATCGACGCGCAGCCAGCCGGAGGGCGCCAGCCGCTGCTGCGGCAAATAGCGGCTCTTGTAGTCCATCTTCTTGGACCCTTCGATCCAATAGCCGAGATAGACGTAAGGCAGTCCCTGGCGCCGGGCGCGGGTGATGTGGTCGAGGATCATGAAGGTGCCGAGCGAGCGGCCGGTCTCCGACGGATCGAAGAACGAATAGACCATCGACAGCCCGTCGCTGAGCACGTCGGTCAGCGCCACCGCGATCAGCTCGCCGCCGCGGCCGGAGATGGCGTTCTTGCGGCGGTACTCGATGATGCGGGTCTCGACATGGCTGTCCTCGACCATCATCGCATAATCGAGCACGGTCATGTCGGCCATGCCGCCGTGGCGGTGACGCTGGTCGAGATAGGCGCGGAAGATCGAATATTGCTCTGATGTCGGCACCGCGCTGCGCTGTTCGCCGATGATGTCGGCGTTGCGCGCCAGCACCTTGCGGAAGTTGCGCGATGGGCGGAACTCGTTGGCGACGACACGCACCGAGACGCAGGCCCGGCACTGGTCGCAGGCCGGCCGGTAGGCGATCGACTGGCTGCGGCGGAAGCCGCCGTGGGTGAGCAGGTCGTTGAGATCGGTGGCCTTGTCGCCGACCAGATGCGTGAACACCTTGCGTTCCTGTCGCCCCGTCAGATACGGGCAAGGCGACGGCGCGGTCAGGTAGAATTGCGGGGTGTCACGCGAGTGCTGGGTCAAGGACGGTCGTCAGCCTCCAAGGCGAATACAAAGGCGATTCCCAACAGAATTGCGCGTCCAAAGGCTGGCGGTCAATCGGTTTGATCATTTTCAGTACGGGCGCACCGGTTCGGCAAGCTGCGATCGCACCGAATTGTTGATCACGACGGTTCCCAGCACAAAGTCATGCAGCAGCCGACGGCGGCTATTGAACAGACCGAGCAGCAGCACAAACGGCGACACCACCGTGACCGAGATCCAGAAGCACACCACGTGCATGGCGCCGAGTACGAAATAGCCGGGAGCGCCGTACCAGGTGCGCAACTCGAGATCCACCATTCGCATGCCGATGGTCGCGGAGTGCGGACCACCGATGGTCGCGCCATAATAGACCAGCGCCCAGATGACCGAGGCCGGCCAGACCAGCCAGAACAGCAGCCAGCCGAGTCCGAGCGTCACCAGCCCAAAGACCGCAATGAAAATCACGACGAGGGCCACCGGCACCGCAAGCACGAACAGGTCGATCAGGAAGGCAATCGCCCGCCGCATCGCAACACCACGAAACAGGTCGGCCTGCGTGATGGGATCGAATGCGTGCTGCCGCGCGTCGGGTCCGGTGTTGCCCGACCAGCCGCTGCCATTGTTAGAGCCCATATAGGCCATGGATTGCTCCTCACGTCTGGCCATGGACATGGGAACCAGTGGCCGGCTTGCAAGGGTGTGTCACCGAGCAGCGCGTGACATTCCGGCGAGTCCGCGACCGGTGACTTGGTCCGGTCGGGATACGATCGCGGCTCTAGCCCTGCTGCTGTAGCTTCTCCGCGGCCTGCGGCGCGAAATAGGTCAGCACGCCATCGGCGCCGGCGCGCTTGAAGGCGACGAGGCTCTCCATCATCGCGCGCTCGCCGTCGATCCAGCCATTGTTAGCGGCGCCCGCGATCATCGCGTATTCGCCCGACACCTGATAGGCGAAGGTCGGCATCGCGAAGGTGTCCTTCACGCGCCTGAGGACGTCGAGATAGGGCATGCCGGGCTTGACCATCACCATGTCGGCGCCCTCGGCGATGTCTAGCTCGACCTCGCGCAGGGCCTCGTCGGTGTTGGCGCTGTCCATCTGATAGGTGCGCTTGTCGCCGGTCAGGGTCTTGGCCGAGCCGATCGCATCGCGGAACGGGCCGTAGAAGGCGGAGGCATATTTGGCCGCGTAGGCCATGATCTGCACATCGAGGTGACCGGCCTGATCGAGCCCTTGCCGGATCGCACCGATCCGGCCGTCCATCATGTCGGAGGGGGCGATGATGTCGCAGCCGGCCTCGGCCTGCACCAGCGCCTGCCGTACCAGCAGCGCCACGGTCTCGTCGTTGAGGATGCGGCCGTCCTGGATCAGGCCGTCATGGCCGTGGCTGGTGAAGGGATCGAGCGCGACGTCGCAGAGCACGCCGATCCCGGGAAACTCCTGCTTGATCGCGCGCACCGCCTGGCAGACCAGATTGTTGGGGTTGCAGGCCTCCGATCCGGTCTCGTCGCGCAGCGACGGTTCGGTGTAAGGAAATAGCGCAATGCACGGAATGTTCAGCTTCGCCGCGCGCTCGGCATCGCGCACGATCTGGTCGACGCTGAGCCGCTCGACGCCGGGCATCGAGGCGATCGGGGTGCGGGTCTTTTGCCCCTCGACCACGAATAGCGGCCAGATCAGATCGTCAGTGGTCAGCACGTTCTCGCGCACCAGGCGCCGCGCCCATTCGGCCTTGCGGTTGCGGCGGAGACGGATCGTCAGATCGAGGGCATGGGCCGCAGTAGTGGCCGGTTGGCGCTGAATGTCGCGCATTTCGATCGGACGCCCGAATTTGATCGCCATGGGAGCTGGGTTCCTTGAGGAGGCTGCTGGCTGATTTGAATTGATGTAATTCAAATCTTCTAGCACCCAAGGCCGGTTTCGTCACTTGAGCTGGCGCAATACAGCCGTGATCCCAGGCATTGCTTTTGGACCGGCCAAGGGCCAAGAATCGCCATGCTGTTCGTAACTTAGAGAGTCCATGAAGATGCCTTGCCAGCCCCTGCAGGCCGCCCATGCCTGAGATACCCTCCTCGCGGGACGGGGCCATCTCGGTGGCTGCGCTGTCGGCTGAGCGCACCGACAGCGACGATAATGTCTGGACGCGGCGCCTCGTGCTGTTCCTGCGCGTCATGGCCATGCTGTCGATCATGCAGGGCCTGTATCACTGGGCCCAGGTGACGGGCTTCATCGGCGGCGAGGACGACGCGTTCGAGAACCAGACCATGGCCTGGCAGGCGGCTACGGTCTATTTCGCCGTGATCCAACTGGTCGCGGCGGTCGGGCTATGGCTTGCCACGCCCTGGGGCGCGGTGGTGTGGTTGACCACCGTGGTGTCGATGGCCGTCATCGAGCTGATGTTTCCCGGCATCTATGGTGGCAGCCTGATCGTGGTCGGCGTCGAGGCCGTGATGCTGGCGGCTTATCTGGTGCTGGCCTGGATGGCCGCGCGGGAACGCCCGCCATAGTTGTTTTGGCCGCTTTCGCATTCAATTGCGGTTCTCGCGAGGTCCAGGCGCGCAGATTTCCGCTCATCAATATTCTGGTGTTTCGGGTAACGTTGCGAACACCTTAAAGCTCGCCGCCACAGCTGTTACGCGGGTCTTAGCGGTAATCCCACCACCTGTTTTGGAATGTGACAGGGTGCGAAACGAAGCGAGAACGTCGGCGCCTACAGCGTCAATGGAAAGTTGAAAAAGCCCTGTAATCACAGGCTTAAAGGACGATTCACCGTCCTGCATTCATTCTCTCTTTATGCTCTTATTTAAGTCGATCTTCAAATCGGCCCCTTAAGCTCGGTTTATCAGGCGGGACACAAGTTTCGTCGAAAAAGTCGATAAAACCGACGACAGGGGAAGTGTCATGATGAAAGCCGTTGCAACGGCCGTGGAGACTGTTGAGCGCGCGCCTGGTCAGGGCGGCACCGTGCAGTCGTTGTATCTGGAAGCCTTGACGTTGGTCGAGCGGCTGCATCGCCGCCTGCTCGATGTCATCAAGGACGAGTTCGACCGTCGTGGTCGCTCTGACATCAACTCGGTGCAGGCTCTGCTGCTCTACAATATCGGCGACAAGGAGCTGACCGCCGGCGAGCTGCGTACCCGCGGCTACTACCTCGGCTCCAACGTGTCCTACAATCTGAAGAAGCTGGTCGAGCTCGGCTTCCTCGATCATCAGCGCTCGCGTGTTGATCGACGTTCGGTGCGCATCCGCCTGACCCCGCAGGGCCAGGAGATCCGCCGCGTCGTCGACGCGCTGTATCAGAAGCACGTCAGGACGGTGGAGCAGGTCGGTGGCATCTCCAACGAGGAGTTCGCGACCCTGAACAAGTCGCTGCATCGCCTCGAGCGCTTCTGGACCGACCAGATCCTGTATCGGCTCTGACTGCACGTCGAGATCGGCGGAGCCGGCCTCAAGACCGGCACGCTGTCCTTTGAGCCAACTGACGTTATTCGCGCTGGCTCTCTCCACGAGCCGGCGCGCTTGTTTTTGTGGTCCGGTGCAATGCTCTGCCGAGCGGGCCTTCAACTCACAGGATGCGCTTGTTAGCTCGCGGGCCGGGGGGAGACCGTCTGTAAGGAGAGCTACGTCTCACCTTGCCATGAATGCTCATTGGCGTGCACAGCCGCGCAAGCAAAAGAAAACCCCGCGGGGCTGGATGCGGGGTTTTCTGCAGTCGGCAGCGGGATTCAGGGCCAAAGCCGCCAACTGTTTTCGGTCAGGTATGGTTGATTCCAAAGAAAGCAACAGCGCTGCCTTGAGGAATATGTTCTCGAGGCAACGCTGCGCTGATTTACTGGGCCCTGAAATCCCCAGCGAACATATGTCGGCTGGCTGCTCTCAAGGTTCAAAGGAAATTGCGTGCGCATGCGAAAAAACCTGGCGGATCTGATGCATCAAGACCGGCGGGATGCCCGATTGGAGTCAGCAAGGCGTCAGTCAGTCTCATGCTCGGCCTTTTGCCGATAATCCTTTGCGGCCTGCTGAAGAATTTCCTTGAGGCTCTCGTCGACCGTCTGCTCGGCGATGCTCTCCGCTCGCTCGGCCTGCTGTTCTAGCGATCGCCTCGTTTCTCTGCTCATCGCGCTCAAACGCCTGAACCGGGGTCGGGTTCCAAACGACCGATTTGTTTCCGGCCGGAGAACAGCATCGCATAAATGGAACCAGTTCCGTGGTGGGCGCTTATCTCGGGATACCGGAGGACGGACGATGCTGGTCGATCGCGGAATGCAGGTGCCGAGCGTGGAGGTGGTCAGCGACGCCTATGCTATCGCAGCCAATTACCTCCGCCGGACCGGCGCCATTCCGGACACGATCCAGCCCAACGACCAGCTCGTCGACATCGTCGTTCAATTGTTTCAGCGCGGCGAGTTCAACAAGCTCAAGCTCGCCAACAAGGCGATTTCCATTTTCGAGGCTGCTCAAGCGGCGTGATGACACAAGGGGAAAACATGGAAGCTGCGATCGATCGCATCATGCACACTTACGACCTGCTCGCGAACCGCACGGCTGCGGCCAGCCAGGAGGCGCGTCAGAAGGTCTCGACTTACATCCAGACCCTGTTCGAGGCCGGAGAGCGGGATCCGCACCGGCTGACCGTGTGCGGTCTGACCTATCTGCGCCAGCTCGATGGTCGTGTCGATCCAGTGAAGGCGGGCTTTACCGGGCTCTAAAGCGACGAGCAGGGCTTTGCGATACGGCGGCCGGGCGAGAGCCCGGCCGTTTTGTGTTGCTGCATCGCTCGCAGATCTGGCACCAGCATGCCGTCCACCATATCTGGCGCAAAGATGCGGTCCGACCCGCAACCGCTTGGCCTGCGGCCCGCCCTGTGATAATGCCGAGGGGTCCTTTCCGACCGCATCACAGAATCGATCGCGCCCTGCTTAAGGGCTTGCGACCGTGGAGATATTTTGCCGATGACCGCCGCCAGCGCCGCTCCCGATTCCTTCTTCACTGCCACGCTCACTGATGCCGATCCGGAGATTGCCGCCGCCATCAAGGGCGAACTCGGCCGGCAGCGCCATGAGATCGAGCTGATCGCCTCGGAGAACATCGTCAGCCGCGCCGTGCTGGAGGCGCAGGGCTCGGTGATGACCAACAAATATGCCGAGGGCTATCCGGGCGCGCGCTACTATGGCGGTTGCGAATGGGTCGACGTCGCCGAGAACCTCGCGATCGATCGGGCCAAGAAGCTGTTCGGCGCCAAGTTCGCCAACGTGCAGCCGAACTCCGGCAGCCAGATGAACCAGGCGGTGTTCCTGGCGCTGCTGCAGCCCGGCGACACCTTCATGGGCCTCGACCTCGCGGCCGGCGGTCACCTGACCCACGGCTCGCCCGTCAACATGTCCGGCAAGTGGTTCAAGGCCTCGCATTACACGGTGCGGCGCGACGATCAGCTCATCGACATGGATGCGGTCGCCAAGCAGGCGCAAGAGGTGAAACCCAAGCTGATCATCGCCGGCGGCAGCGCCTATTCGCGCCCTTGGGATTTCAAGCGCTTCCGCGAAATCGCCGACAGCGTCGGCGCCTATTTCATGGTCGATATGGCGCATTTCGCCGGCCTCGTCGCCGGCGGCGCGCACGACTCGCCGGTGCCCTATGCGCACGTCACCACCACCACCACCCACAAATCGCTGCGCGGCCCGCGCGGCGGCCTGATCCTGTGGAATGACGAGCAGTTCACCAAGAAGTTCAATTCGGCGATCTTCCCTGGCCTGCAAGGCGGCCCGTTGATGCATGTGATCGCGGCCAAGGCGGTGGCTTTTGCCGAGGCGCTACGGCCTGAGTTCAAGGTCTACGCCAAGAATGTGGTCGAAAATGCCAAGGCGCTGGCGGAAGCGCTGCGCGGCCACGGCTTCGACATCGTCTCCGGCGGCACCGACAATCACCTGATGCTGGTCGACCTCAGGCCGAAGGGGCTGAAGGGCAACGTCTCCGAGAAGGCGCTGGTCCGCGCCGGCCTCACCTGCAACAAGAACGGCATTCCGTTCGATCCCGAGAAGCCGTTCGTCACCTCGGGCCTGCGGCTCGGCACGCCGGCGACCACCACGCGCGGCTTCGGCACGGCCGAGTTCAAGGAAGTCGCTGCCATGATCTCGGAGGTGCTGAACGCGATCGCGCAGTCGTCGGATGGCAGCGCGCCGCTGGTCGAAGCCGCCGTCAAGGAGAAGGTGAAGGCGCTGACCGGCCGCTTCCCGATCTATCAGTAAGGCAAAAACTTAAATGCGTTGCCCAAGCTGCAACAGCCTCGATACGCAGGTGAAGGATTCGCGGCCGACCGAGGATTCGGCCGTGATCCGGCGGCGGCGGGTCTGCGTCTCCTGCAATTTCCGCTTCACCACGTTCGAGCGCGTGCAGCTGCGCGAGCTCACGGTCATCAAGCGCAACGGCCGCCGTGTCCCATTTGACCGCGACAAGCTGATGCGTTCGGTGCAGATCTCGCTGCGCAAGCGAGCAGTCGATCCGGAGCGGGTCGAAAAGATGGTCTCCGCGATCGTGCGCGAGCTCGAAAGCGCGGGCGAGGCGGAGGTGTCGTCGGAGGCGATCGGCGAGATCGTGATGGAGCATCTGCGCGGGCTCGACGACGTCGCCTATGTCCGCTTCGCCTCGGTGTATCGTAATTTTCGCGAGGCCAAGGATTTCGAGGCGGTGCTCGGCGAGCTCAGCGCGGAAGACGACGCGCCGCGGTTGGCGCCGGTCCGAAAATGATCTTCCGCATCCTGGAAGATCAGATCGGCGAAAAGCTGCGCGCGCAGAAAGAGATTGACCGCCGCTACATGCAGCTGGCGCTGAGCCTCGGCCGGCGGGGGCTGGGCCGGACTTGGCCGAATCCGGCGGTCGGCGCCGTGGTCGTCAAGGATGGCGTGACCGTCGGCCGTGGCTGGACCCAGCCCGGCGGTCGGCCGCATGCCGAGCC
>NZ_JBARGP010000577.1:0-3313 GCF_049798375.1 Bradyrhizobium sp. | reverse complement strand
TGTCGAGGCCCGCGATCAGCCGCAGCAGCGTGCTCTTGCCGCAACCGGAGCGACCGACGATCGCGACGAACTGACCGGCCGGGATGTGCAGGTCGATACCGCGCAGCACCTCATTGTCGCCGAACGACTTGCGGAGGTCCCGGATGGTGAGCGGCAGCCCGCGTGACTCCGTGGGCGTCGGCGTGCCGCGCAGGACCTCAGCCTGCGGGACGAAATCGGGACGATCGACGACCTCGGCGTCGGACAGAGAAGAGAAGCGAAGTGTCTGTTGCATGAAATCTGAGCCCTTGCCTCAAGCCTTTGCCTCAAGCCTTGCTGAACGCCGGATGCCAGGACAGGGTCAGCCGCTCCAGCGCGCGCGAGGCGCTGTCGGCGAGCTTGCCCAGCAGGGCGTAGATCAGGATCGACAGCACGACGACGTCGATCTGCATGAACTCACGAGCCTGCATCGCCATGTAGCCAAGCCCCGATGACGCCGCGATGGTCTCGGCGACGATCAGTGTCAGCCACATGATGCCGAGTGCAAAGCGCAGGCCGACGAAGATCGAGGGCAGCGCGCCCGGAAAGATGACGCGGCGAAACAGCTCGCCATCGGTCATGCCGTAGACGCGGCCCATCTCGATCAATTGCGAGTCGACGGTGCGGATGCCGTGCAGGGTGTTGAGATAGACCGGGAAGAATACGCCGAGCGCCACCAAGAACAGCTTTGCGCTCTCGTCGATGCCGAACCAGAGGATGACGAGCGGGATCAGAGCGAGGTGCGGAATATTGCGCACCATCTGCAAGGTGGTGTCAGTCAGCTTCGCCGACAGCTCCGACAGGCCGTTGGCGAGGCCGAAGGCGAAGCCGACGCCGCCGCCGATCAAAAAGCCGATGCTGGCGCGCCAGAAGCTGACCCAGATGTTCTGCACCAGCTCACCCGACAGCAGCAATCGCCAGCCGGCGCGGGCAACCTCGCTCGGCGCCGGCAGAACGCGCACCGGCAGCAGGCCGGCGACGCTGGTGGCCTGCCAGATCAAGAGAATTGCGAGCGGCACCAGCCATGGAATCAGGCCATCTGCTTTTGGAAGACGAAGCTTGCGCGGTCGCGGCAGGCGTTCGGTCGCTCTTCTTTCGATCACGCTCATGATTGGGAGGCCCTCTTCAGCGGCACCTGCTCATTCGCAATCGTCTCGCCGAACGGACCGGCGTTCGCACGCAGCCGGGTCACGTTGCCTGGCTGCTCCAGCGCAAGCAGCGGGAACACCAGCTCGGCAAAGCGATACGCTTCATCGAGATGAGGGTAACCGGATAGGATAAAAGTGTCGATGCCGAGATCCTGATATTCCTTGATCCGCGCCGCCACCGTCTGCGGATCACCGACCAGCGCTGTGCCGGCGCCGCCGCGCACGAGACCGACGCCCGCCCACAGATTTGGGCTGATTTCCAGCCTGTCGCGACGACCATTGTGCAACTGTAACATGCGCTGCTGGCCGACCGAGTCCATCCGCGCGAAGATCTTCTGCGCGGACGCAATGGTTTCATCCGTAACATGCTTGATCAGATCGTCGGCCGCAGCCCACGCCTCCGCGTTGGTCTCGCGGACAATCACGTGCAGCCGGATGCCAAAGGAGAGCTTGCGGCCGCGCTGATCGGCGACGGCCCTGACCTTGGCGATCTTGCCGGCGACATCCGCCGGCGGCTCGCCCCAGGTGAGATATTTGTCGACGGTGTCGACCGCCACGTCGATGCCGGCATCCGACGAGCCGCCGAAGAACAGCTTTGGCCGCGGCGACTGCACCGGCGGGAACAGCAGGCGCCCATCCTCGATCTTGATGTGCTTGCCGGTGAAGTTCACGGTCTTGCCGGCGAGCAGATCGCTATAGACGTCGAGGAATTCGCGCGTCACCTCGTAACGCTCATTGTGCGGCAGGTAGATGCCATCGCCCTTGTTCTCGACCGGATCGCCACCAGTGACGACGTTGATCAAGAGCCGACCATTGGTGACGCGGTCGAGCGTCGCCGTCATACGCGCCGCCACGCTCGGCGACTGCAGCCCCGGACGCACCGCGACCAGATAGTTCAAGCGCTCGGTGAATGGGGCCACCGCGGATGCCACGACCCAGGAGTCCTCGCAGCTTCGGCCGGTCGGCAACAACACGCCGTAATAGCCGAGCTGATCGGCGGCCTGCGCCACCTGGCGCAGATAGTTGAAATTGACCTCGCGCGCGCCGGCCGAAGTGCCGAGATAACGGCCGTCGCCGTGGGTCGGCAGGAACCAGAGGATATTGGCTTTGGATGCGTCCTGACTCATATCTCTTCTCTCACGAACTAGACGTCAGAACAGCGGTGGCGCCAGATGGACGGCGTCCGTTCCACAGACCTAACCTGTTGCAACGGAAGAGATGATGGTGATCAGCGAAACGCCTGTCGAGCGGTCCGGAAAAATAGCGATAACGCCACTCCCGCGACACTGCCGCAAGGCACGTTTGTTTCGACGCGCGACCATGGCGGGGTGAAAATTTTCGCGGCCTCGCCAGTGTGATCACGCGATCTCACGAGATGATCACCCGGCTGCGCGGACGCTTTGCGGATTCACGCTTAACGCCAGCTTGCCGTAGCGGTCGGTGAAAGCGGCGGTATCGATCTCTTCGAGCTTGATGTCGCCGCTCATCACGCCCTGCTTCCAGGCGTCGTGCTCGGGATCGTGCTCGAACTCCGGCAGCACCTCGCGCGCGAACAATTCGAGCGACTCGCAAATATGTTCATGGGTGTTCTTGCCGGCCTGGTTGAGCAGGATCACCTGGTCGATATGCGACGCGCGGAATCGCCGGAGCTTTTTGCGAATCGTCTCCGGCGATCCGATCAGGCCGCCGCGCAGCGCCGCCTCCTGCGCTTCAGGATTGTCGCGCTTCCATTTGTTGTACTCGTCCCACATGTTGACCGCGCCGGGCGCCGGACGCTGCCGGTTCTGCGACGCGCCGTAGTAGCGCAGCGCGAACTGGAAGAAGGTGGCGCCATCGGCCCGCCGCCGCGCCTCCTCATCCGTCTTCGCGCACATGAAGAACGAGACCAGCTCCATGTTCGGATTGATCTCGTAGTCGGCGAGCTTGTTCAGCCGCTTGGTGATGGCGTTGTAGTAGGCGTGCACCCAGGCGTGCGCTGCGTCGGCGCTGACGAACTGGAAGCCGAGCGCACCGAAACCGTTCTGGCCCGCGCGTTCGATGGTCGGCAGTTGCGAGCACGCCATCCACAGCGGCGGATGCGGTTTCTGCACCGGCTTCGGCACCACGTTGCGCAGGGGAATGTCGAAATACTTGCCGTGATGCTCGGT